>JBJFFT010000029.1:15807-42766 GCA_051891975.1 Candidatus Spyradenecus sp.
AACCCTCAACCTCCACCTTGGCAAGGTGGAGCTCTGCCAATTGAGCTAAGTTCGCACGCTCAAAAAACGGGGGCAATTGTAGCATACGTCTTAGCGCGTTGCAAGCACTTTTTATGCTTTTCGCACTTTTTTCGCTTTGGGTCAGGCGCTGACGTGGCGAAGGCCGAGCTTGGCGAAGAGGGCGTGGAGGGCGCTAAGGCTGTCGGCTTCGGGGGCGCGGACGCAGATTTTGCCGGGGTAGATGAGGTAGCCTTCGCGGCGGTTGGCGGGGGTGAGGTTGGGCATAAAGACGTTGGCGCCGGAGGTGAGGCCGCGCTCGCGGCCATGGGCGGGATCGATGGTTGAGAGGGCGGTGGTGGAGGGGATGTTGGCGTGGGGAAGGAGGAGGCGCGCGAGCGCGTAGCAGCGGCAGGTGAAGTCGACCGTTGCGGGCACCTCCGAAGGCGTGGCCTCGCGGCCCAGGGGTGTTTCCGGGTGCGGGATGTAGGGGCCCAGGCCGACCATATCAAGCGCCAACTCGCGAAAGAGCAGCAGGTCGCGCGCCACGGAGGCGAGGCTCTGCCCGGGCAGGCCGACCATCACGCCGCTGCCGATTTCGTAGCCCTGCGCCTTCATCCGGCGCAGCTGCGCCAGGCGCGGGTGCTCGCCACCGGAGGCTTCGGCCCCGGGGTGGATGTGCGCGAAGAGGGTGCGGTCGGAGGTCTCGAAGCGCAGGAGGTAGCGATCGGCCCCGGCTGCGCGCCAGGCGGCGGTGTCGGCCTCGGAGCGTTCGCCAAGGGAAAGGGTGACGCGCTGGCCGGTCTCGCCTTTAATGCGACGGACCAGCTCGGCGACCCGCTCGCGCGTCCACAACTGCGGGCATTCGCCGGCTTGGAGGACCACGGTGCCGAAGTCGAGCTGTTGGGCCAGACGGGCGCAGGCGAGGATTTCGTCATCCTCCATCGCATAGCGGTGGGCGTGTGGATTGCTCCGGCGCATCCCGCAATAGAGGCAATCGCGCGCACAGATGCTCGAGAGCTCGACGAGCCCGCGCAGGAAGACGGCGTTGCCCTTGGTTTGCAAGCGCAGGGCGTGGGCACGCTCGAAGAGGGGCGTGGCATCGGGCGCGGTGAGCGCGGCCACGAGCCCGGCCTCGGTGAGGAGCTCGGCAGCTACGGGGGAGGCGGGGGAGGACATTGGCAGAAGCAAAGAAGCGGCGCCCGGAGGCCGGGCGCCGTGCGGGAGATTACTTCCCAAAATTGATGGGGCTGAAGTACTTGGGCACGTGGAAGTTCAGCTCGGGGCTCTGGGGCATCAGGGTCCCCCAGTGCGGGCGGCTGGAGCAATCGGCGCACTTGCAGAAGTTGCCCTGCCAGGTCTGGCCGGAGAGGTCGCCCAGGGGGCCGAAGATGCTCTCGAGGTAGGCGCGAGGGATGCGGACAATCATCCACCAGGCGGTTGGCTCGGCGGTTTCGGGGTCGATGACCTGCGGGAGGTTGCCCTTGGCGGTGAGCTTGCGGATGGTATCCTTGGCCACATACTCAAAGTCGGCGAAGCCGCCGGGGGCGCGGGTCCAGTTGCGGATGTGCGAAGAGTGGATGCAGCCACCGGCGTTGATCTCGAGGTTGATGTAGCCCTTCTCGATCTTCAACGGCTGAAGGAAGGCCTCCACGCACGCATCTTCGCAGACCATCGAGTTGATGGCGGTGTGGACGATGCGGACGTAGCGATCGGCCACCTGCCAGTAGAGCATGATGTCATTACCATCATGCAGGGCGCGCAGGACGGTGGCGGGGTGGTGCTCGGAGCTCTTCTCGTGCCAGTAGGCGAACTCGCCGGCTTCGGCCTTCTGCCAGATGGGGTCTTCGGGGTCGAAGTC
Organism: Candidatus Spyradenecus sp.; assembly: GCA_051891975.1. GTDB lineage: Bacteria > Verrucomicrobiota > Kiritimatiellia > RFP12 > DVOR01 > Spyradenecus. The sequence goes on from JBJFFT010000029.1 coordinate 17,666, forward strand.
CGGCAGACGCTCGACCTTGTTAATCGTGTATTCAGTGCGCATAGGATCTCCTTACGTTATTCAAAGAGGCTGGTGTCAATGCGATGGCGGGTGTCATACTCGCCGCAATCGTAGTACTGGTCCGAATCGCCGAGGGCATTCTTCAGGCGGAAGAGCTCGTTCTTGAGCGTCTCGGTCACCTTGGCGTACTCCGGCTTGCCGTAGACATTCTTGAGCTCCTCGGGGTCCTTCTTCAGGTCAAAGAGCTCCCACTCGTCCACCTTGTAGTAGCGGATGAGCTTGTAGCGCGGGGTGCGCACGCCGTAATGGGCGGGGGTGTTGTGCTCTCCGCCCTCGATGTAATAGCGGTAGTAGAAGCTCTTGCGCCAATCGGCGGGGGTGCCGGTGGTGATGTTGGGCAGGAAGGAGCGGCCCTGCCAGTTGGCCGGCTGGGGAGCCCCGGCGGCATCGGCGAAGAAGGCGGCGAAGTCGACGTTGGTGATGAGGTCGGTATTGACCGTGCCGGGCTTGACGGCGGCGGGCCAGCGCACGAGGAAGGGCATCTTGAGGGTCTCTTCCATCATAAAGCGCTTGTCGTAGAGGCCGTGGTCGCCGAGGAAGAAGCCCTGGTCGGCGGTGTAGATGACGATGGTGTTCTCGTCGAGCCCTTTGGCCTTCAGGTAGTCGAGCATTTCGCCGACGCTGTCATCGACGCTCTGCACACAGGCGAGGTAATCCTGCATATAGCGCAGGTAGGAGAGCTTGATGCGCTCGCGGCGGCGGCGTTCGCGCTCATCGGCGCTCAACCCCTGCTCGTCGCGCAACTCCTTCGGCCAGCGGCCGCGGCTCTCGCCGCTCTTGTACTGCGCAGGGTCGACCCCCGGGAATTGACCGCCCTCGGAGAAGTACTCAGTCAACTTGAGGTCTTCCTCGATGCGCATATGGTGCTCGAGGGTCATCGCCGTGCGCTTGATGGGCGAGGCACGGCCCTTGAAGTCGTCGAAAATCGTCTCGGGGCAGGGGATGTCCGCCAGCGTCTTGGCGCGGAAGGCAGCCTTGTACTTCGGGCTCGGCAGCCAATTGCGGTGCGGGGCCTTGTGCAGCATAAAGACGCAGAAGGGCTTGTCCTGCTCCACCGCCTCGTCGATGACGCTCTTGGTCACGCGCGTGAGGTTATCGGTGGCATACTCGCCCGGGAAGGAAATCCGGCCCTTGTTCGCATCCAAGTTCCCCTCGAAGCCGCGCGGGCACTTGGCCGCATTGGTCAGGAAGAAGGGATCGAAGTAGACCCCCTGCCACTGATAGATGGCCCAGCGGTCCCAATCGCTATCGCGCATCGTGTGCACGCCGCCCATATGCCACTTGCCGAGCATCGCGGTGTAGTAGCCGCTCTCGCGCAAGGTGCCGCCGACGGTCTTGATCTTCGGGGAGAGGTCGTTGAAGGAGGGCACGCCATTCTGGCAGCTGTACATCCCGGTGAGAATGCACGCGCGCGAGGGCGCACAAATCGAGTTCGTCACAAAGACATCCTGAAAGAGCGCGCCCTCGGTGGCCAGACGGTCCAAGTTCGGCGTCTTGTTAATCCGCGAACCATAGGCCGTGATTGCGTGCGCCGCGTGGTCATCGGTCATAATAAAGAGGATGTTCGGGCGCTTCTTGGCCGGGGCCTGAGCCAATGCCGGCGCGGCCGCCACCGCAGCCCCCATCGCCAAACCGCAGCCCGTTGCCTTCAGAAAGTCTCGTCTCGTAGTCATATCGTCTCCATTTCTCTTCCCCCTGTCCTGGGAGATACTGGCAATAGCCTATCAAACCCCCGCGCCACAGGCAAGCCCTATTCGCTTCGACCACTCCTTCGGTGCGCTTTTCTATTAACGCATTGCGAGGGCGCGGCGGACTTCGGCGGCATCGGAGAAGGGATGGCGGATGCCGTTGATCTCCTGATAGGTTTCGTGGCCCTTACCGGCGATGAGGAGGGTGTCCGTGGGGAGCATCAGGGCGAGGGCGCGGGCGATGGCCTCGCGACGGTCGGGCACGACGATGGGCTTGTGGCGGGTGAAGCCGGGGAGAATGTCGGCGATGATGGCGAGGGGGTCCTCGGTGCGGGGATTATCGGAGGTGACGATGGGGAGGTCGGCCAGGCGGTCGACGGCGGCGGCCATCTTGGGGCGCTTGGTGCGGTCGCGGTCACCCCCGCAGCCGAAGAGGCAGAGCAGGCGGCCGGGGGTCATCTCGCGCAAGGTGGAGAGGACATTGGTGAGGGCGTCGTCGGTGTGGGCGTAGTCGACAAAGACGCGCGGGGCGGCCGGCTCCAGGCGCCCCCAACGGGGCCGGGCCTCGGTGATGGCCGCCAGGATGGCCTCGGGGGAAACGCCTAGGGCGTGGGCGGCGGTGGCGGCGCAGAGGAGGTTGGCCAAGTTGTAGCGGCCGCAGAGGGCGGTGCGGAAGGCGAGGCGGCGGCCGCCTAGGGTGAGCTCGGCCTCGATGCCCTCGGCGGAGAAGCGGGCGTGTTGGGCGGCGGCGGCCGGGAAGTAGGGGCAGAGAGCGCGGTGACCGCGCGTACGCAGCAGCTCAAGTAAGCGCGCGCCATAGGGGTCATCGCCATTGATGACGGCCGGAGCGGCGGGGTGTTCGAGGAAGAGGCGGGCCTTGACGGCGAAGTAGGCCTCCATCGTGCGGTGGTAGTCGAGGTGGTCCTGGGTGAAGTTGGTAAAGGCGGTGAGGGCGAAGCGGGTCGAGCCGATGCGCGCTTGGTCGATGGCGTGGCTGGAGACCTCCATCACGGCGGCGCGGCAGCGGGCTTGGACCATCTGCGCGAGAAGCTGCTGGAGGGTGAGCGCGTCGGGGGTTGTGCGGTCGGCGGGCGCGTCGTGGCCGGGCCATTGGGTGGCCACGGTGGTGAGCAAACCGGGGAGGAGTCCGCCCTGGGCGAGCATATCGCGCAGCAGCCAGGCGGTGGTGGTCTTGCCATTGGTGCCGGTGATGCCGCAGAGGAGGAGCTGCTCGGAGGGGCGATTGCAGAAGTCGGCACAGGCCTCGGCGAAGGCTTCGCGCGGATTGGCCACCTGGCGGTCGCACCCCGGGCAGGCACCGATGACCTCGGCCGCGCCCTTGGCCCGCGCTTCGGCGATATACTTTTGGCCATCATCGTGCGTGCCGGGGATGGCGAAGAAGGCGCAACCGGGGGTGACCCGGCGCGAATCACAACAGGGGAGCAACTTGGCGGACATCACGGCCTCGGCAGAAGGTTAGCGCCCTGCGCCACCATTTCGGCGCTGCTGACGCTTCCACTGCTCGCGCAGGTCGGCCTGCGAGGGCTGAACGGGCTTGGCGGCCGCAGGCTTGACGGCGGACTTGGCGGCCGCGGGGGCCTTGGCCTCCTCGAGCAGTTCGCCGCCCACCTTCAACTCCTCGGGCTTGTCGCCCACGGAGATGGCCACCGGCTTGGCCTGCACAACGGGGGAGACATAGGTGCCCTCGCGATAGGCCTCCGTTTCATCCATCAGCCGCTGGACATCGGCCACGGCGCGCTCGGTACTCGCCTCGCCCAGGTCGACATCCTCGGCAAAGGTCTCGGTGCGCTTGGTGACCGGGTCGTAGGTCTGCACGGTGGCCAGCGGGGTGGAGAAGAAGTTGAACTTGTAGTGGTTGGCGCGGATCATCTGGTCGGTGACCAGGCGGCGCATTCGGGAGAGCTCGGGCCCCTCGGGGTCGCCGTGCAGGCGGATGAGGATGGTATCTTGCGGCCGGGTGGAGGAACGGCGGACCGTGCTCTCCAGATCGCGCAACGCAATCGGCTCGCCATAGACGCGCACCTCGCCCGAGGGATAGACGTCAATCTTCGCCTCGCGCGGATTGAGCGCCCGAAGCGTCGGCCCGGTGCAGCCAGCGATTGCCATCGCGGCGAAAGCAGCAAGGGCAATCGCCGATAGACGATAGGCGATAGGCGTGAAGCGCGTGCCGCGACGGGCAAACGGAGCGTCAGAGGGAGTGTCTTTCACGGCTTCTTCCTTCGATTGACCTGTCGCGGCTCGCCGCGTTCTGTTCACCGTTCACTGTTCACCGTTCACCGGCTCGCGCAGCGAGCCTCACTTCACCTGCTCGAAGGCCTGAGCGAGGTCGGCGAGGATGTCATCGACGTGCTCAATACCCACCGAGAGGCGGACCATCGTCGGGGAAATGCCGGCCTTGACGAGTTGCTCGTCGGTCAGCTGGCGGTGGGTCATACTCGCGGGGTGGAGGACGCAGGTGCGCGCGTCGGCCACATGGACGACAATCTTAATCATCTTGAGCGCGTCCATCAGGCGCATCGCGTCCTCGCGCGTGCCCTTGACGCCGAAGGAGATGACGCCCGAGCAACCCTGGGGCATATACTTCTTGGCCAGAGCGTGATACTTGTCGCCGGGCAGGCCGGGATAGCGCACCCAATCGACCTTCGGGTTGTTGGCCAGCCACTCGGCCACGGTCTGGGCGTTGGCGCTGTGGCGCTCCATCCGCAGGGGGAGGGTCTCGATGCCCATCCCCAGGAGGAAGGCGTTCATCGGGGCGGCCTGGGCACCGAGGTCGCGCATCAGCTGAGCGCGGGCCTTGACGATGTAGGCGGCCTTGCCGAAGGCCTGGGTGTAGATGAGGCCGTGGTAGGAGGCGTCGGGCTCGGTGAACTCCGGGAAGCGGCCCGAGGCGGCCCAGTCGAAGTTCCCGCTATCGACGATGACCCCGCCCAGGCTCATCGCGTGACCATCGAGGTACTTCGTGGTGGCGTGGACCACGATGTCGGCCCCGAACTCGAAGGGACGGCAGAGGTAGGGCGTGGGGAAGGTGTTGTCGAGAATGAGCGGCAGACCGTGGGCGTGGGCCACCTTCGCCCAACGCTCGATGTCCAGCACCGCCAGGGCCGGGTTCGCCAGCGTCTCGCCAAAGACCGCCTTGGTGTTCGGGCGGATGGCCGCGGCAATCTCCTCGTCAGTCGCGTCGGGCGAGACCCAGGTGAAGTCAATCCCCAGTTTCTGCAAGGTGACGCCGAAGAGGTTCACCGTGCCGCCGTAGATCGCCGAACAGGAGACCACGTGGTCGCCGCTGTGCGCCAGGTTGAGGATGGCCATTGTGCTGGCGGCCTGACCGGCGCTGGTGAGCATCGCCCCCACGCCGCCCTCCAACGCCGCGATGCGCTGCTCCACCGCGTCCAACGTCGGGTTGCTCAAGCGGGTGTAGAAGTGCCCGCCCACCTTCAGGTCGAAGAGGTCGGCCACGTGCTGCGAGGAGTCAAACTTAAAGGTGGTGCTCTGGTAGATCGGCATCACGCGCGGCTCGCCATTCTTCGGCTCCCAGCCGGCCTGAACGCACTTCGTCTCGAACTTCATCATCGTCTCTCCCTAATTGGAACTCAAAACGCGCCCATTCTATCACAACCCAGCCCCCTGCGCAGACAACCTCCCCGAGCGCCCTCCAAGAACCTTCGCCGAAGCCCCCTTTGGAAGTCGGCGCGGAGAGGGGGCGGGGGCCGCCGGGACGGCGACCGGCAAAACCGAAAGCGCCCGATAGCTGCCGCGGAGGACGACCGTGCACAACGCGGACAAGCACACCCCGTGCCCCCACCCCGCTTCAGGCCCGCCCGATACCCTAAAAAAGGTAGGCCCTACCTCGAGGCGACCTAGGCCCTAGGTCGAGGCGAGGTAGGGCCTAGGTCGATTTGAGGTAGGCGCGGGGGGAGGGCGCTGACGCGCCCGGCGGTTAGCGTGAGGCCGCCGAGCCGGCGGCTGGCAAAACCGAAAGCGCCCGATGGCCGCCGCGGAGGGCGGCCGTGCACAACGCTGTCAAGCACACCCCCTGCCCCCACCCTGCTTCCAGCCCGCCCGATACCCTAAAAAAGGTAGGGCCTACCTCGGGTCGAGGTAGGCCCTAGGTCGAGGTGAGGTAGGCCCTAGGTCGAAATGAGGTAGGCGCGAGGGCGTTTGGCGGGTGCGGCCGAATGGGCGCGAATGTGCTACACTTTCGCCCGAGACGGTTCTCTCGGGAAGACACCACAACAGGAAGCATCAAGGCTCTCTATGAAGCATCTCTACGGCGCGCTGGCAGACTGCAAGAAGGAAGAAGAGGTCAAGGCGGAGTTCTGCAAGTTCTTCAAGATGAAGATCTGTGCCCTGCGCGGGATCGACCACTACACCGAGTCGGTGCTCTTTGAGTTTAAGTTCGACCGCAACTTCCGCGCCGCCGAGAACATTGCCCGCGTCTTGGCCCAGACGATGTACTACGTGCGCTTGCTCAAGTATGATGCCGCTCTGACCTCCTACCCCATTCCCACCACCCTCTGCGTGGTCGACAAAAACGAGGCCTTCTTCGCCGAGACCAAGACCTATCAGCGCTTCTACACCTCCCAGAGCGAGCGCTACGACTGGGACCGCGCCCCCTCCACCCCCTGCCCCCACCTGGTCGAGGACCTCCTCAAGCACCTGACGCGCGAGGGTCTCCCCTACGTCTACGACTTCACCCGCCCGGCCGAGGAGGCGCAGTTCATCGACAAATGCCGCGAGCACCTCCTCGCCCAGATGACCTTCCTCCCTCTCCTCGAAAAGAAGTCCATCACCGAAGAGAACTTCCTCTCCGTCTTCACCTACTGGGATGCGCTCTTCGGCAAGTATGTCCGCAATGGCCGCAAGTCCTCCGAGTACTTTTTGGCCGACATCGAACAGGGCAAATCCATCAAGGCCGAGGACGGCCGGGTGCTCTTCAACGTCGATGGCGCCACATTCATCCCCAAGACCCTCAAACCGAAGGACTACGCCCACTTCTGGGAGAACTACGAGAAGGTCGGTGCCCAAGTGATGGTGCAGATCCGGCAGAAGTCCGACCGCATCACCGAGGACTTCCGCCGCCGCTTCACCGGCGAGTTCTTCACCCCCGTCGACTTCGCCGCCAAGGGCCTGGAATACCTCGAAAAGACCCTCGGCAAGCAGTGGTGGCGCTCGGGCGATGTCCGCTTTTGGGATATGGCCGCCGGCACGGGCAACCTGGAGTTCAACCTGCCTAGCTCCGCCCTCCCCTACTGCTACATCTCCACCCTGGAGGAGGACGACGCGAAGTATTGCAAGACCCTCTTCCCCGCCGCCACCTGCTTCCAATACAACTACCTGGAGGACGACATCCCCCGCCTGGCCGGGCAGATGACCTTTGGCGCGCAGCCCAAAATGCCCCCCAACCTCGCCGCCGACCTCGCCAACCCAAACCTCAAGTGGGTCATCTTCATCAATCCCCCCTTCGCCACCGCGAACAAGCGCGATGGCGGCGTCGGCAAAACCTCCAAGGACACCGTCTCCAAAACAACCATCCGCGAATGGATGCACGCCGAAGGCTACGGCGAGGCCAGCCGCGAACTCTTCACGCAGTTTCTCTTCCGGATCTCCAAGGAGTTCAAGGACCGGCAGGCCCACCTCTGCCTCTTCTCGACCTTGAAGTATCTGAACTCCAACAACGACCAACGTATCCGCGACGGCTTCTTCCAATACACCTACGAGCGCGGCTTCATCTTCCCAAGTAAATGCTTCCACGGGACGCAGGGCAACTTCCCCATCGGCTTCCTCGTCTGGAACCTCGCCAAACCCAAACACCTCGCCACGCAGACCATTCGCCTCGACGTCTTCAATGCCAATGTCGAGAAGTTCGGTACAAAGGTCGTCTCATCAGTCGAGCGAACCGCAATGCTCAATAAGTGGGTTCCCCGCCCGCGTTGGGATGGCAAATCCATCTTGCCGACCTTCTCCAGCGGCCTCAAGGTGATGGATGAAAACAAAGACCAGCGAAACCACGTTGCCCCGGGCTTCCTCTTCTCTGTGTCGAGTAATGGCGATGATTTTCAACATCAGAACAGCGTCTTCATCCTCTCCGCACCCTACGCAAACGCCGGAGCCTTTTCCGTCACGCCCGAGAACTTCGAGCGCGCAATGGTGCTCTATACCGTCAAGAAATTGCCCGAGAAGAACTGGTGGAATGACAAGGACACCTTCTACGCCCCGAGGCGTGAGCTGTCAGACGAGTTTGTGACCGATTGTGTAGTTTGGGGCGCGCTCTCAGGCAAGAACAACGCCGTGGCCCTGAAGGACGTGCCCTATCAGGGGAAGCTCTACCAGATCCGCAATAACCTCTTCCCCTTCTTGCTCTCAGAGGTGCGGCAGTGGCCGTACGGCAATCCGGATTTGACGGCGCAGCTCCTGGCGGCAAATGAAGAGCGCTTCCTGGCCACCTGGCTCAAAGGGCGGGAGCTCTCGCCCGAGGCCCGCGCGGTCCTCACTGCCGCCAAGGCCCTCTACCGCGCCTTCTACGCCAACATCGCCCACACCGATTGGCTCGACGCGCGCATCGAAACCTGGGACGTGGGCTACTACCAACTCTGCAAGGCCCTCAAAGCCACCCCCCTGGCCGCCGATGAACGCGCTGCCCTCAAAGCCGCCCACGAAGCCCTCCGCGCCAAACTCCTCCCCCAAGTCTACGCCCTCGGCTTCCTCAACCCCGATGTCGACTACTTCGCCTAATCTGTAGTGGGGGCTTGGGGGAACTCCCCCAACGGCCCTGGCAGGGAGGCGCGGAGTGCATCCCTGCTGCGTAGCCTGGTGTGCCTTTCGTGTGCCAAATAGCGGAGGTGCCCAACGGGCGCCTTCGCCGGGGTGGAGCGCACCGCGCTCCCGAGGTGCAGGGCGAGCAGCCCTGCGCGGGGTGTGGGGCAAGGCCCCACAGCAACCACGCAAGGCGTGAGCAAGGCGAGAGAAGTTATGCTATACTGCGCGGCACTTGTCTCTTTGAGTTCCTGGCTTAAGCGGAAGGATAACGGTATGGCGACGGCGTTTTTGGTTGGACAGACGGCACTTTCAGCGTTTCGCGTGGAGGCGTTGCTGAAGCGGTTGGCGGAGGCCGGTTTTGCGGGGTGCGAGGTTGAGACGGCGTGGGTTTACCTGCTGCAAGAGAGCAACGAGCTGACGGCTGAGGCGCGCGAGAAGGCGTGTACGCTGTTGGATGCCGATGGGGCGAAGGCGTTGCCGACGGAGGGAATCTTCGTGGCGCCGCGGTTGGGGACAATTTCGCCGTGGAGCTCGAAGGCCAGCGACATCTTCCGTTATTGCGGGGTGAAGGGGGTCCGCCGGGTGGAGCGGGCGATGCACCTGGCAGTCAAGCAGGGCGGGGCGGTCCTCTCGCGCGAAGCATTGAAGCCGGCGCTGAATGCGCTGCACGACCGGATGATTGAGGGAGTCTTTACGGCCGAGGAGTTGCCGAACTTCTTTGTGGTGGCGCGTCCGGCGAAGGGGAAGGTCTTCGATGTGCTCGGCGAGGGGCGCGAGGCGCTCGTGCGCGCGAATAAGGAGATCGGCCTGGCGATGAGCGACCCGGAGATCGACTACCTCTTCAACGCCTACACAGCCGCCAAGCGCAACCCCACCGATACCGAGCTGACGATGTTCGGGCAGGTGAACTCCGAGCACTGCCGCCATAAGATCTTCAATGCCAAGTGGATTATCGATGGCCAGGAGCGCGATGTCTCGCTCTTCGGGATGATTAAGAACACCCACAAGCTCCACCCCGAAGGCACGCAGGTGGCCTACAAGGACAACTCGGGCGTGATTGACGGCTTCCGCGTGCAGGCCTTCCAGGCCGACCCCACCGACAACACCTACAAGTTCGCCGAGGACCAGGTGGAGATGCTGATGAAGGTGGAGACCCATAACCACCCGACGGCCATCTCCCCCTACCCCGGCGCGGCCACGGGCGTGGGCGGCGAAATCCGCGACGAGAGCGCCACGGGCATCGGCTCGCGCACGAAGGCCGGTATCTGCGGCTTCTGCGTGAGCGACCTGCGTATCCCCGGCTACCTCCAGCCCTGGGAGAAGGACTACGCCGAGCGCCCCGAGCGCCTGGCCTCGGCCCTCGAGATTATGATGGAAGGGCCCATCGGCGGGGCGGCCTTCGGCAACGAGTTCGGCCGTCCGCAGCTCTGCGGCTTCTTCCGCACCCTGGAAGAGGAGGCCGGCGGGAAGTACTGGGGCTACCACAAGCCCATTATGCTCGCCGGCGGCATGGGCAACATCCGCCACGACCAGGTGCTCAAGCAGGAGGTCCCGCCGCACGTGCTGGTGGTGCAGATTGGCGGCCCGGCGATGCGCATTGGCCTGGGCGGCGGCGCGGCCAGCTCGATGACCAGCGGCACCAACGAGGCGAAGCTGGACTTCGACTCGGTCCAGCGCGGCAACGCCGAGATGCAGCGCCGTTGCCAGGGCGTGATTGACGCCTGCGTGGCCCTAGGCGCGAAGAACCCCATCCTCTCGCTCCACGATATCGGTGCCGGCGGCCTCTCCAACGGCTGCCCGGAACTGGTGGAAGCCACCGGCGCGGACTTCGAGCTGCGCAAGGTCCACAACGAAGAGATCTCGATGAGCCCGATGGAGATCTGGTGCTGCGAGGCGCAGGAGCGCTATGTGCTGGCCATCCGCGCGGAGGATCGCCTCCTCTTCGAGCAGTTCTGCGAGCGCGAGCGTTGCCCGGTGGCCTTCATTGGCGAGACGCGCGACGATGGGCGCATGGTGCTGCACGATGAGCACTTTGGCGATAACCCCATCGATATGGACATCTCCACCCTGCTGGGCAAGCCCCCGCGGATGGTGCGCGATGTCGCGCACGTGCAGCTGCCCACCCAGTCGCTCGACTTCAGCGGCGTCACCCCGGCCGAGGCCCTCCAGCGCGTCTTGCGCTTCCCGGCTGTGGCCAACAAGACCTTCCTCGTCACCATCACCGACCGCACGATCACCGGCCTCGTGCACCGCGACCAGATGTGCGGCAAGTATCAGCTCCCCGTGGCCGACCACGCCCTCACCGTCACCGGCTACCAGTGCGCCACGGGCGAGACGATGGCCACCGGCGAGCGCACCCCGATCGCCATTGTCGATGCCCCCGCCTCCGGGCGAATGGCCGTGGGTGAAGCGATCTTGCAGCTCGCCTCCGCCCCCATCGGCCCGATTGGCACCATCAAGCTCTCGGCCAACTGGATGGCCGCCTGCGGCGAAGCCGGCGAGGACGCGCGGCTCTTCGACACCGTCGAGACCGTCGGGATGGACGTCTGCCCGCGCCTGGGGGTCTGCATCCCGGTGGGCAAGGACTCGCTCTCGATGCGCACGGTGTGGACCGACTCCAAGGGCGCCGAGCACAAGCAGGTGGGCCCGCTCTCGCTCATCGTCTCCTCCTTCGCCACGGTCACCGACGCGCACAAGGATGTCACCCCCGACCTCAAGCCCGGTGCCTCGCGCCTGATGCTCGTGGACCTGGGCAACGGCAAGAACCGCCTCGGCGCCTCCGCCCTGGCGCAGGTCTACAACCAGATTGGCGAGGCCGTGCCCGATATGGAGAGCCCCGAGGCCGTGCGCAGCTTCTATGAGGCGATGCAGGAGCTCGTGGAGCAGGGGCTGGTGCTGGCCTATCACGACCGCTCCGATGGCGGCGTGGCCGTCACCCTCGCCGAGATGGCCATCTCCGGCGGGCGCGGCGTGGCCGCGAACCTGGTGGGGCAGGATGCCCTCTCGGCGCTCTTCAGCGAAGAGCTCGGCGCGGTGCTGCAGGTGGCCGAGGAGCAGGCCGGCGCAGTCGAGGCTATCCTCACCAAGCACGGCGTCGCCGGCACGTGGATTGGCTTTGTGCAGGATGACCCGGTGCTGCAGGTGACGGTCAATGACGAGCCGGCGCTCGACGAGAAGCTCTCCGCCGTGCGCAGCGCGTGGTCGGAGACCACCTACCGGATGCAGGCCCTGCGCGATAACCCCGCCTGCGCCAAGCAGGAGTTCGAGGTGGCCGCGCTGACCGACGACCCGGGCCTGAACTTCAAGGCCACTTTCCCGCTCAATGCCGCTCCCGCGCCCGACCCGGCGCGCCGCCCCAAGATGGCCATCCTCCGCGAAGAGGGCGTCAACGGCCACATCGAGATGGCCGCCGCCTTCACCCTCGCCGGCTTCGAGGCCATCGACGTCCACATGACCGACCTCCTGGAAGGGCGCGTGGACCTGGCCGACTTCAAGGGGCTGGTCGCTTGCGGCGGCTTCTCCTACGGCGACGTGCTGGGCGCCGGCTCGGGCTGGGCGCGCAGCATCCTCTTCAACCCCGAGCTCAAGGCGATGTTCAAGCGCTTCTTCGAGCGGCCCGACACCTTCACCCTGGGTGTCTGCAACGGCTGCCAGATGGTCTCGCAGCTCAAGGACATCATCCCCGGCGCGCAGCACTGGCCGCGCTTCGTGCGCAACGCCTCCGAACAGTTCGAGGGGCGCTACTGCACGCTCGAGGTGCTCGAGTCGCCCAGCGTCCTGCTCAAGGGTATGGCCGGTAGCCGCCTGCCGATTGCCGTCGCCCACGGCGAGGGACGCGTCCAGTTCGCCAACGCCGAGGATGCCGCCAAGGCCACCCAGGCGCTGCGCTTCGTCGACGGCAAGGGGCAGCCCACCGAGGTCTACCCGTGGAACCCGAACGGCTCCAAGGGCGGCCTCTGCGGCTTCACCTCCGAGGACGGCCGCGCCACCATCCTAATGCCGCACCCCGAGCGCTCCTTCCGCGCCCTGCAACTCTCCTACGACGACGGCACCTTCGCCGCCGGCGAGGACGGCCCCTGGATGCAGCTCTTCCGCAACGCCTACGCCTTCGCCACGCGCTAAGGTTAAAGCCTAAACAGGTTGCGCCGCAGCCCCGATGGGACTGCGGCGCAACCTGTTTCGATAGACGATGGACGATTAAGCTGGCACCAGAGGTGAAACGCCCGGCTAATCTCGCATAGCTGCCCGTCGCGGAACGCGGTGCTAACAGCTAACGGCTAACTGCTCACCGCTCAAACATTCCGCAGCTGCGCTTTGACCCAGCGGATGTCGTCGAGGATGGCCTCGGAGAGAGTGCGCGTGCGCAGGTGCTCGGGGAGGACGCTGTAGGTGTAGGTCTCCACCTCGATGGGCCAACCGCCGGCGCGAACGTAGCGCCAGAAGGCAGGGGTGAGGGCGTGGCGGGTGGAGCCAATGGCACCGGTGCCCTCCCAGGCCAGGGGCACATGGCAGTGGACGCGGCCGCGGCGACCGGCAAGCTCGGGGAGCACCTCGGGGGTCAGGTCCGGGAAGCAGGTGATGGAGGCATCGTTCTCGCGGCGACGGGTCTGGTGGAGGTAGATGCCGTCGATGAAGGGGGCGATGTCCTCGGCCTTGGCGAACTGAGTGAGCTCGAGGGCGGCCGAGGCCTGAATGCGCGCGATGGGCACGTTGGCCGAGACGAGGGTGCGCAGGGCGTTGAGGGGGTCCTCGTAGCAGAGGGCGAAGTGGCAGGTGTCGAAGCAGATGCCGATGTAATCGCGGTAGGCCGGGACCCAGTCCGGGTGGCGCCAGAGGGCCTCGAAGAAGTCGATGACCGTGCGCGTGCTCTCCAACAGACAGTCGGGCTCGGGCTCAAGGGCGAGCATCATTCGCACGCCGGTGTAGCCCTCGAGCTTGCGCAGGAAGAGGGCCATCTCGCAGATGGCGGCGGCAAAGCGCGGGGAGAGGCCCTGACCTCGGTCGTAGGCCAGCGGCACGGTAGTCACGCTGGGGCGGTGGCCACCCATCGCAGCGTGGGGCAACCGGGAGAGGGCGTAGAAGAGGTTGCAGGTGTAGCGCACGCGGCGGGGGTCGAGCCAGTCGGGCTCATAGACCGCGCTCTTCACCGCGCAGTCGTGAAAGGCACCGTAAGGGAAGCCGTTTATGCCGATGACGGCGAGGCGGTTGCGCGCCAGAAAGGCCGAGAAGCGCCGAATCTCCTCCTGCGCGCGCAGGGCAACGGCCGCCGTCGCCCCGAAACGCAAGCCGATGGGGAAGAGCGTCGTGGTACCCAGCGCGTCGCGCACCGGCAGGGTGACCTCCTCCAAGGCCCGCCGCACCGCCGGCAAATCCTCGCCGGGGTGGACATTCATGCAGTAGGTAATCGGGTTCTCGACCATCTCCCGGGCGGCAGGCTACTTGACGATGAGCGAGAGCTCGCTCAGGGTGGCCCAGATCTGGCCAGGGACGGCGGGGGCCGTGGCCGTGAAGCGCAGGAAGCGAGCCTTGGTGGCGGGCAGCTCGAAGGTGCGCCAAGCGCGGTTGGCGGGGGTCCAGCCGGTCTTGCCGGAGAAGACCTCCTGCCAGCTCTTACCATCCTCGGAGAGTTCGATGCGGCAGGCCCCGATGAGGCCATTGAGCTCATCGACGCGCGGCAGGGCCTTCACGCCAGCGACCTCCAGCACCTCCCCGAAGTCGAGGGTGAAGGCGTGGGGATAGTCGGGGTGGACGTTGCGCCAGTCGGTGTGCCAATAGGTCTTGGGATTGCCGTCGTAGATGTGCGCCACATTGCCTTCGCCGGGCTCCTCGCTGGTGATGTCGAGCACCTTCCAGGCGGTGCGCTTGGTCTCCTTGGGGAAGAGACGCTCCAGGGCGGGGGTCGGCAGCTGGTCACCCTCGGGCAGAACGCGGGCGGCCACGGTGCCGCTCTCGAGCTCGAAGGGCCCGTCATAAGGCTTGAAGTCGCCGCCGTTGACGGCCACTTCCACCTTCGCGCCGGGGCGGGCAGGGACCACGGAGACGCGGTTCTTGCCATCGCGCGTCACGAGCGCCAGGCCGGCGGTCTCGCGGAAGGGCCGCGCACGGAAGGGGCGCGAGCCGAAGCGCAGGGCGAAGCCGAAGGTGAAGGGGCGGTTGTAGACCAGATACTCGGCCCAGGGGCGCGGCCCGCAGGAGCCATTGCCTAGGCCGGTCTGCGCGTAGTCGATGTGCAGCCAGGTCTTCTCGGGCGGCGGCAGCAACGAGGGCAACTGCGCCTTGTGGAGGGTGACGGCATCCCACTGCGCCACGGAGAAGGCGAAGGTCTGCCCGGAGATGGGCGGGAAGAAGCAGAGGGAATCCTCGCCATCTTCCAGGAGCACCCAACGGGCCTCCTCGCGGTTGCCGTACTCCTGGGTCTCGGAATAGGGGATGAAGAAGTCGGCCGGCTTGGCAGCGAAGCGCCCGCGCCAGACGGCGGCCTTGCGATCGGGGTAGTTCTCCCACGGGCCCAGGGCGTTGTACTGCACATTCTCGAGAGCGGGGTTGACGGCCAACTCGAAGCCCAGGCGCGGCACCACCTCCTCGGGCGACTCGGGGTAGAAGACGCCCTCGCAGGTGATGGTGTTCATAAAGACCGTCCAGACCAGCGTGTAGGCGTAGGGCACATTCCCGCCCTCGGTCGCCATCCGCGCGACCACCTGGATGGCCTCGGGCTTGGTGGGCAGACGCTTCCAGCTCATCGCCACGCAGCGGTTCTTCTGGTTGACCAACGAGCGCCAGGTGGCCGAGCCACGGATCCAGCGGTCGTTATTGATCGGCGCGCGGAAGAGGGTAAACTGCGGGGGCGCTGCGAGCAGGTCCTTGCCGTTGTAGTGCACCTGCGCAAGGACGCCATCGCGGAAGGTCAGCTTCGGACCGTCGGCCGCGCTGCCCTGTGGGGCAATCTCCACAGCGCCATTGGCCTCCTTCACGACCATCTCAATCTCGGGATACTTGGTGTTCGCGCCGTTCTTGGCAGCGGCGTAATCGGCCGGCTGGGCGGTGGGAATGGCGAACCACGCCTCGGCCGACTCCTGCACCTGAGCGGCAATCGGCGTGCCCTGGCAGACGAAAACCGGGAAGTCTGTGCCCGAGGAGCCGCTCAAGACAATCGGCACGGCAGTCTCTTCGCCGGGCTTGAGGTCGGGCAGCTTAGCCAAGAGGCCACCGTGGCTGTTGTAGAGCGCGTAGCCCGAGGCCACCTTGTGGAAGAACTTGCTCTTGACGGTGAGCTGCTTCTTCTCGCCATCCCACGCGAAGCCGAAGTACTGCTGGGCGTGCTTGATAGCCCAGAACTGCCCTTTGGGCACGCGCTCGGCGGTCACCACGCCATTGTCGCAGAAGCTGCCGAAGTGCGGCCGGTCGCCGAAGAGCCCACCGAAGGCCAAGGACTTCCCGGTCTTGGGGGCGACCTTGAAGAGGCCGGTTGCCTCGTCCTTCTCCGCGCGCAGGCTCTGGTCCACGAAGTCCCAGATAAAGCCGCCGATCATCCGCGGGAAGGTCTCGTAAATCTCCATATACTCATCGAAGTTGCCGCAGGCGTTACCCATCGAGTGGGCATACTCCACATGGACGAAGGGCCGGTGGGTGTGACGCTTGGCGATGGCGCGCAGCGTATCGTGCGTGCGGTACATCGCGCTATCCATATCGTTGTGCGGCGAGTTCTCGGGGAAGTCGCAGTAGTGGACCAAGCGCCCGGGGTCGTTGGCCTTCAGCCAGTCGCCCTGGTCGGCCAGGTTCTTGCCCGGACCGGTCTCGTTGCCCAGAGACCACATAATGATGGAGGGGTGGTTCTTGTCGCGCTCGAACATATTGCGAATGCGGAACTCGTAGGCCGCGTGCCAGGAGGGGCGGTCATTGAGGCAGTTGGCGGTGCCGCGGATTTGGTGCGCTTCGACGTTCGCTTCGTCCATCACATAAATGCCCAGCTGGTCGCAGAGCTCATACCAATAGGGATGGTTGGGGTAGTGCGAGGTGCGCACCGCGTTGAAGTTCCCGGCCTTGATCAACCGCGCATCCTGCTCCATCCGCTCGCGTGTCAACGCGCGGCCGCAGTCCGGATCCATCTCGTGGCGGTTCACGCCCTTGAGGAGCGTGCTCACGCCATTGACCAGCAGCTCGCCCTGCTTGCCCACCTCAATCCGCCGGAAGCCGACCTTCAGCGCCCGCGCGTCGCCATTGGTCAGCGCAATACGCGCGTCGTAGAGATTCGGCTCTTCGGTCGACCACTTAAGCACGCCGGCCACCTGCGCCTCGGGCAGAGCGAGCTTCACCTCCTGCCCCGGGGCCAACGCCGGCACCGCCAGCTTGCGCTCGTAAACCTTGCCAATCCCCACCGTCACCTCCGTTGCCGCCGCCGGCTCGCTGCCCGCGTTGCGCACCCACACCTCGCCCGCGATTGTGCCGGTGGCGTAATCATCGGCCAACCCCGTGCGCAGCCACACATCGCGCACCTGCACCGCCGGAGCGGTCCACACCGTCACATCGCGGAAAATCCCGGCCAGGCGCCAGAAGTCCTGGTCCTCCAAGTAGCTGCCATCGCACCAACGGTAGACCTGCAGCGCGAGCACATTCTCCCCGGGCTTGAGGGCGGAGGTGATGTCGAACTCGCCCGAGGTGAAGGAATCCTCGCTATAGCCAATCTTCTGCCCGTTCAGCCACACGTAGTAGGCCGACTCCACCCCGTCAAAGCGCAGGTAGACCCGCCCCTTCGAGAAGCCCTCGGGCAGGGTGAAGGTCCGCCGATACGCGCCCACCGAGTTGCGCTCGGCATAGGCGGTCCAACCGCGCGGCGGCTCGGCCGTCACCTTCGGCGGGGCAATGCGGAAGGGATATTCCTCGTTCGTGTAAATCGGCGTCCCGTAGCCGGCGATCTGCCAACTCAGCGGCACCTCGATGTTATCCCAGCCCGAGACATCGTAGCTCGGCACCTCAAAGCCCGTGACCGCCTCCTCCGGCTTCATCGCAAAGCGAAACTTCCACACGCCATTCAGCGAGAAGGTCCGCCCCGAGCCCTGCGGCATCAACGCCGCACGCGCCGGCTCACGGTTCACCTGGAAGACCGCCTCGTCCTCCCACTCCGGAGCTGCCCAAAGCAGTCCGCTCAAACATGCCAAAGAAGCCATCAATGCAGTTCTGAACATCATCGTTCCTCCTGTTATGCCCCCAAGCATACCACATCCCTAACCATTATACAACTCGCGTACGCGCTCACGCGCGCGCGAGGCCCCCACGCCCCCGCAAGAACAAAAAAGCCTCGGTCAACCGACCGAGGCTCAAATTGGGGCGAAAGACGGGGCACGATCCCGCGACAACCAGATCCACAATCTGGGGCTCTACCAACTGAGCTACTTTCGCCAAAACGCCGCGTAGAATATCAAACCCACCGACACCCTGTCAAGCAAAATCGCGAAAAACCGCCCGAACGCCCCACTTTTCTCCCCCAAAAGCCCATAAGCGCTTGAGAAATTCGCCCAGTTTAGGCATAATACGCGCCATTCCAAGTCACAGACCGGTAGCTCAGCGGTCAGAGCAGGGGACTCATAATCCCTTGGTCGTGGGTTCAAATCCCTCCCGGTCTACTCCCTTGGATCCACACCCACGCGCAGGGGCGGCGCAGGGACAACACAGGGACTCCACACAAAACACACCGAGCTGCCAGGGAACGCGAAGTAGCGCTAACTGGCGTGGGGGCGACTTGCCCCCACACCCCCCGGGAGCGCAGGGCGCTCCACCCCGGCGGGGGCGCCCGCTGGGCACCCCCGCAATAAGCACACCCCGGCCGCGCCCACTCACCTCCCGCGCCTACCTCAAAGCAACCTAGGCCCTACCTCGCCTCGACCTAGGCCCTACCTCACCTCGAGGTAGGCCCTACCTTTTTTAGGGTATCGCCGCGCCCCCTTGCCTCGCCCGTTCTGACAGCCGCCGTCCCCGGCGGCGTTAGAACCCCCTAAGCCAGACTCTCCCCTCCCCCTTCGCCCGTCGCGGCACGCGCACTAACAGCTAACAGCTAGCCGCTAACCGCTGGGAGCAAAGCGACCCCGCGCCTACCTCAAAGCGACCTAGGCCCTACCTCGCCTCGACCTAGGCCCTACCTCACCTCGAGGTAGGCCCTACCTTTTTTAGGGTATCCTCGCGCCCCCTTGCGCTGCCCGTTCTGACAGCCGCCGTCCCCGGCGGCGTTAGAATCCCCTAAGCCCGCCCCTCCTCTCTTCCTTTGCCCCTCACGCCGGAGGAGCGTGCGACGCGTTGCCCCTGCAACAAGGTGTGGCAAGCGCGATTTTTGCTTGCGAGGGCGTAAAAGCTTTGCTATTCTTATCCTGTTGCGCGCGAGGACTGCGCAGTTGATACGGTTCTGTGGCGCATGGCTTGAAGAAAAGGAGGCACTCCTATGGCAACGACGAAAAAGACCCCTGCGAAGAAGCCTGCGGCGGCGAAAGCCGCGCCTGCGAAGTCCCCCAAAGCGAAACCTGCAGCGAGCGTGAAGCCCGTTGCGGCGAAGAGCGTTGCCAAGGCGGCTCCCAAGGCACCTGCCAAGAAACCGTCTGCAAAGGCTCCGGCAAAGCCCGCCCCAACCAAGAAGCCTGCAGCCAAACCCGCAGCAAAGGCTCCGGCCAAGGCGACTCCCGCGAAGAAACCGGCGGCGAAGACTCCGGCAAAGAAGGCCCCGGTAACCAAGCCCGCTCCGGCCAAGAAGCCCGCGGCCAAACCCGCAGCAAAGGCTCCGGCCAAGGCGACTCCCGCGAAGAAACCGGCGGCCCAAGCGGCTCCCGCGAAGAAGCCGGTCGCAAAGACGGCTCCGGCCAAGAAGCCTGCGGCCAAGCCCGCAGCGAAGGCCCCGGCGAAGGCGACTCCTGCGAAGAAACCGGCGGCCCAAGCGACTCCCGCGAAGAAGCCAGTCGCAAAGACGGCTCCGGCCAAAAAGCCGGCGGCGGCCAAGCCCGCGCCCGCCGCGAAGGCTCCGGCCGTAAAGCCTGCAGCCAAGCCCGCGCCGGCCAAGAAGCCGGCGGCCAAGGCGGAGGCACCGGCAGCCCCGATTAAGCCGACAACGGCGTTGCCGACGAATGCGCCGGCACCGGGGGTGCGTCTGGCTCCAGTGGGGCCGCGTTTCCCGGTGGTCCGGCCGAAGTCGGCCTCGCGTAGCGGCGCGGCCAAGGGAAGCACCACGGCTGTGATCGAGGGTGGCAAGACCCCCTTCTCCGATGAGGAGCTCGAAAAGGCTGCCGAGCGGCTGACGAAGGAGCGCGACGAACTGACCCACCGGCTGAAGACCTTGCAAAATGAGGCGCTGACCCACGGCGGAGAAGAGAACGTCGAGGAGGATGGCACGGGGGCGTTCACCCAGTCGCACTACCTGCGTGTGGCGGCAGAGGCGAATGCGCGCATCGCGGCCATCAACCAGGCCCTGCAGATGGTCAAGGAGAAAAAGTACGGCGTCTGCCAGATGTGCGGCTGCAAGATTGCGCGCGATCGTCTGCGGGCGAACCCGGCCTCCATCCGCTGCGTCTCCTGCAAGAAGAAGTACGAGGATAGTCTGCGCGACGGGCAGTCGTAAACCCAAGCGCGAAGGCCCCGGCAGGACGGCGTCCCTTCCGGGGCTTTGCGGCGTTGAGGGGCGTGGGGCCGGAGGCGCAAGAAGGCAATGGAACTCTCCTTTCTCACAGAACATCGGGATGAGATCATCCTGGGGCTGGACCTTTTCGGCACCGTCATCTTTGCGATCACCGGCGCGTTGCGCGGCTTTCGCAGTCACCTTGACTTCCTGGGCGTGATTGTGTTGGCGTGCGCAGTGGGCGTGGGCGGCGGGATGACGCGCGATGCGCTCATCGGCGCGACCCCCGTAGCCGCCTTTCAAGATGGGCGCTACTTGGTGCTTTGCGCGGCGGCCGGGGCCCTCACCTTCTATGTGGCCCCGCGATTGGGGGATCGGTGGAATATCATCCCGATGTTGGATGCCGTTGGGTTGGGGGTCTTTACCTCGATTGGTTGCGAGAAGGCCGGGCTCTACGGGTGCGGCTATGTGGCCGTGGCGCTCTGCGGGGTGATGACGGCCGTCGGCGGCGGGGTTATCCGCGATGTGCTGGCGATGCGCGTGCCGGCCGTGTTGCGGAGCGACTTCTATGCCACGGCCGCGCTCTTGGGTGGGTTTCTCTTTGTGGCGCTGGTCCGTTGGGTGCCCCAGAT
The DNA here is from genome assembly GCA_051891975.1 of Candidatus Spyradenecus sp. Lineage (GTDB taxonomy): Bacteria > Verrucomicrobiota > Kiritimatiellia > RFP12 > DVOR01 > Spyradenecus. Next base: position 38,413 of record JBJFFT010000029.1, read on the forward strand.
GGACTACTTTGGCCGCTTTATGGTCGTCTCGGGCGTGGTGCTCTTCATCCGGCTAGCGGCAATGCGCTTCAAGTTCCGTCTGCCGGCTTCGCACTCGCTCCCGGCAGCCCGGCGGTGGAAGATGAAGTATCCGCGGCTAAAGTTGCCCAAGGAGTAGGATTTTTTGCTTGAGCGCGCCGCCATTATGCGCTATTCTATGGGCAGAAAGATTGCGTTATGAAGGTGAACCGATCACTCCTGCTTCTCTGTTGCCTACCTGCCGGGTGCGCTCTGTTGCGTGCCGCGCCGGGGCAATGCCTCACGCCTTTGTGCACCGAGGCCGCCCCCTACACCTTCGCTGACGCGGCAGAAGCCTCCTTCACCTTCCCAACCCCTGCCACTTATCCCGAGTGGTCCATCTATAACGCCGAAGTCGCAGCCTCCGAAGCTCCGCGCGCATATACCGTCGAGCCCGATGCCGATGGCGTCAAGGCCCTCTGCTTCATCCCGGATTTGGCCGACGACGAAAACGCCTATCTCGCCCTCGGCATTCGCGCAGAGAATGGCACCGACCCGCTCGCGCTCGTCCCCTCCACAGCGGCGGACCGCTTCCGCGTCGATAACCTCTACGCCAAGGTCAAGTTCGTCCCCTCCGATGAGCCCCCGACCGTCGACTCACTCACGGAGATGTACCCCTCCTACGCCGAGCGCCAGCCGGAGGGGGGCACCCTGCCGATGCACCAGGCCGCGAAGCTCGGGGTCTGCGTCCTGCAAGATGGCTACTTCTATATCTCGCGCGTGATGAGCGGTACCTCCTCGGAGCCCGGCACCGGCACGCCCGATAGCCTGAACTTCGACTTCTGTAAGAGCAAGTACACCTACGCCGAGCTCGGTGGTGGCGCAGTCATCATTCGCATCGAGTTCCGCACCTTCCGCAACTCGGAAAATGAGTCGATCACCCGTGCCTTCCGCATCTTCGCGCGCAACGCCGCCGACGGCAGCCAGGAAGTTTGCCTAACCGAGGGCCGCGGCTATCGCTGGTGCATTGAGGAAAGCGGCAGCTACGCCTTCGACTTCTCCTCCTTGGAGCAGGGCTCCGACTGCCAATGGCTCTACGCTTTCGATAACGCCGTCGCCTCACAGGCCGTTCCGTTGCTCTCGACGGACGGTCTTGAGAGCCTGCAGCAACTCGGCTTCTCCGCCACGGCCGGCGCCTTCTACAGCGCCTGGCTGGAGACAGACCACCAGATTGTGGCAGGCGCCTCCCTCGCCAACACCTACTCGCTGGGCAGCTTTGAGCCTTTCGTAACCTCCACCGGCCCCCTCTTTGAGCTCTATGCCGATTGGGCCCGCACCTATGGCGTTGACCTGACGGACTACCTGGTCGCCTCCGCCAGCGGCGAGCCCCTCCTCAAGACCGCCTCTGCAGAGCCCTCCACGGACATCACCGAAGAGGCTTTCAACGCCTTCTTGCTGGATATGGACCCCGCCAGAGAGGCCACCTACGCCCTCACCATCACCGGCATCGTCCCGGCGGCTGATGGCAGCGTCACCCTGACCGTCTGTGGGCCGGAGGGCAGCACCCTCGCCAAGAACGCCGATGTCTGCGTCCGCCGCGCCGCCGCGCTTGATGGCATCTCTGGCGCCGAAGCGCTCACCGTTCCCCTCTCCATCGATGGTGCCGGTCGCGCCACTCTGACCCTGCCGGCTACCGACACGCCGCTGCCCTTTATGCAAGCCGTGCTCGTCCCCAAAGGCGAATAACCGCTGGCCCTCCCGGTAAAACGAAAAGCGCCCCCGCTTTCACGAAGCAAGGGCGCTTTTCGTTTGGAACTTGAGGGGCGTAAATCAATCTTCCGCCGGGGTGACGCCATAGGGGGCGAGGACGGCCTCCATCTCGCGCAGGCGCTGGGTCAGGCGCTTCCAGACGGGCTTGTTGCGGATGGGCTTCTCATCGAAGGGATGCGCGGCGAGCCAGCTGTCGGCCGTGGCCTCCTGGCGCTTGATCTCCTGCTGCAGACCCGTGGCGCGGAAGCGCAGTTCCTTGCGGATGTCCTGGTACTTCAGGCGCTCGGCATTGCTCTTGGCCTTGGCCTGGGCAGCCTCGGCCGCGCGGTCCTTGGCGGGGATGGTGGCGAGTTCCTTACGTAGCTTCTCGAGTTGCTTGGCGGGGGACTTGGCCAGATGCTGCTCGCGCGCCCGCTCCACCATTGCCTGACGCATCGCCAGGGTGGTGTAATACTCCGAGAGCGCCTTCTGAAGGGTGCGAATGCCCGCGAGCCCCTCGGCATCGCCCTCGGCCGGGAACTCGAGGAAGGCCTTGGCATCGGCCGCCGTGATGACGCAGCGCTTGGCCTTGGCCTCGGGCAACTCAACATAGTAGGCCGGGGCCTTGTTGGCGGTAATCTCCTTGAGAATGTCGAAGCGCGTGCCGCCTTTGAGGGTGCTGACCTCTGCGCCGGTCTTGTCGTAGGCCGGCGTTTCGTAGGCCGAGATGACGCCCCAGCCGACGGGCGTGGCGGCGGCGAGCCAAAGCGGGAAGAGGGAACAGAGGCAAAAGAGGCGCATAGTCACTCCAATCAATCGCGGTAAAAGATGTAGGTGCCGGCCGGGACGCGGCGCATATCCACCTGGCTGGCGGGGCGCAACGGGCGGCCGGGAAGGAGATAGTAGGTGTCGGGCGCGTCCCAACGGGTCGGACAAATCTGCGAGGGCAGGCGCTTACTCGTCACCGGCCCGCCCTGCGCGTAGCCCACGAGGATCTTGGTCTCGGCCGGAAGCGCGGCCAGTTGCGCGGCCGTCAGGGCCGAGCCCTGCACGCGCCCGCCGGTGGGGCGGATATACCAGGTGTCGGCGGCGGTGGCCGCGTCGCCCACCAACTGGCGCGGGTGCTGCCCGGCGCCGAGCGACTGCACTGCGCTTGCGCCATCGCCCGCGTCGCCCAACTCCACGCGGGTGCCGGCGACGATCGACTCCCAATCGCGGATCTTGTCGCCCGTCAGGCGGCGGCCATCAGGGAAGATGTAGAGGGTGGAGGCGGCGTTGTAGGCATCGCGCGCAATATCCCAGGCCGAGCGGCCCTTGGCAATGACCCCGCCGCGCGGCTGTTCGGCCTCGACCGGGGCGGCCTTCGGGGCGGGGGCGGTCTTCGCCTGGGCGGTCTTGGCCTTGGCTGTGGGCAACTTGTAGGGCAAAAGCCCGGCCCCGCGCTTGGCGTAAAGGAGCTTGGCGAGGAAGTCATCGCCCACCACCAACCGCCGCGCCTTGACGTCCGGATCGACGAGCCAGCGCTCCTTGAGCCCCAAGAGGTCGCGCACCTCGGGGGTGGCGTAGCCCATCCCGCAGCGCTTCCGGCCGCGATGGTTCTTGGGGTGCCAGCGGTTGGGCGTGCCATAGGCCACCTGCGCGTGGGGCATCACATTCGCGTCCTTGACGCCGTAAAGCTTCTGCAACAGGGTGACCAGCTCGCGCAAGGCCTTGTATTGGGCCAAAGTGAGGGCGCGGTCGTGGTAGCCCACCACCTCGATCCCAATCGAGCACTCGTCGAGGTTGCGCGTGCCCATCCACATCGAGGTGCCGCAGTGGTAGGCCACGCGCGTGCGGTTGACAATGCGGTAGACGCGGCCGGAGCGGTCCACGCAGTAATGCGCCTCGCCATTGCGGCTGAGTTTGCGCAGCGCGGAGCCGGCCTCGGCCTCGGTGGTATGCAGGATGATGTAGTCGGTCCGCTTGCGCACGGCCCGCTCATTGGTCCGCGGCGAAGCGTAGGCATTACTGAAGGAGAGCGTGGCACGGAGCAACCCGGCGCACAGCACCGCCGCCGCCAGCAGCCCCCAACGCGCACTCCGCCACCAGCCTACGCCCTTGCGCAGCACCTCAACCACCGCCCTACCCTTACAGCAAGGTCTGCAACTTGGCGTCGGCCTCGGCCACCTTGGCCTCCATCGCGGCCTTCTGCGCGTGCAGCTTGGCGCGGAGCCCCTCGTCGGAGAGCGCGAGCATCTGCACGGCCAGCACGGCGGCATTCGTGGCTCCGGCGTTCCCCAGCGCCACGGTGGCCACGGGAATCCCGCCAGGCATCTGCACTGTGGCCAGAAGCGCGTCGAGCCCATCCATCGCCCCGCCCTTCATCGGCACGCCGATGACCGGGAGCGTGGTATGCCCGGCGATGACCCCGGCCAGGTGCGCGGCCATCCCGGCAGCGCAGATGAGCACCTTCAGCCCCCGCTCCTCGGCCTGCGCGGCATAGGTGGCGGCGCGCTCAGGGGTACGGTGGGCGCTCATCACATGCGCCTCAAAAGCCACGCCATACTGCTTGAGCGTCTCGACGCAGCGCTGCATCGCGCTCCAATCCGAATCGCTCCCCATAATGATG
>JBJFFT010000030.1:0-10293 GCA_051891975.1 Candidatus Spyradenecus sp.
CCCTTGAGCTCCTTGCGCGCGGCAATCGCCCGCTCCAGGCGGTGCTGACCCTCCTCGCGGCGCATCCACGCCATCCAGTCGTAGATGGCGTTCTTACTCGGCCGGATGCCGTATTCGGCGTTCAGATAGTCGGCGAAGGCAGTCCAGGTGACGCCTTTGGCCTTCTCGTAGACCTCCCAACGCTGCGCCTCGGTGAGGGCGGCGTCCCACGCATCTGCGCGCCGTTTGCGGTCAGTCATTGGGAAGCCCTCGCATTAAAATGGAGTCCACTTTGCCATCAATGCGCGTGAGCGTGTCGCGGATCTGCGGCATCGTCGCCTCAAGGGCGGAGACGCGCTGGCCGAGATTGTCGAGACGCAAGAAAATGTTGGCGTGATCATCGGAATTGTCCTTGAGATGGCGCGAACAGAGGGTCGGGGCGACCTCGACATTCGGAGGATCCAGCTGCACCTTGCGCTTGTTGCCCAAAACGTAGCCGCCGCCACCGGCAAGCAGCGCCCCAATCACCCACAAGAGCGCCTTCGCCGTCTCGCCCATCGTGTTGGGATCGACCTCAATCACAGCGCCTCCATTGCCAAAGAGCCCGTCCCGGAAAGCACATAACGCACCTGGTCGCGGATGCGGTCGTAGTAGGACTGCACCCATCCATTCTCCACCAGCCGCCGAATGAGCGCCTCCTGCTCCGCCGTCGTCAGCGGCTGATCGGCCATGATGTCCACCTGAGCCATCCACGCCTCACGATTCACGCCCTGCGTGCCAGCACCATCCAGCACTCGCAACGCCGTTTTGCACAAGTAAATCTCACGGTTTGTCATCTCGCCTCCAATCTGAAAACGCCCACATCATCCAACATACTCTTCCCTTCTTTAAGGGCAACTCCTGCAACTCTTGCAACTCCCGCAACTCTTGCAAAACAGGCGGCCTGCAAAATCCTTGCAAGCCGCCTGCGTCACATTCTCAAGAGCCTGATTTCCGCCGCTCAACACTCTGTCGATTTTCTCAAATGTTTGATTGTTTCCACATTTTCCGCCCATCCATTCTCAAAACGCCCCCGCGCCACTCCGTCGCCCTACGCCCTTCACAAACCCCCGCAATTCCAGCCTTTTCCAACCCTCTCCCGCCCTCCTCCCCCATTCTCATCCCGCCTGCCGCGGCTCATCTCGAGCGGAGTGCAATTATTAAGTCCCGGACTTATCGGCAATAAGCCCCCGTCTTATTGACAATAAGGCCCCGTCTTATCGGCAATAAGACGGGGCCTTATTAATTCAAGTCGGGGCAGAAGTTAATCAGAGTCGCTTTGAAGCCAAAAACAAGGGCGCTGTGGGCGCTTCTTGCACATATAGAGCGCTTCTGGTATACTGGGGCCACTTTTTCGCTGGGCTCGTGGTGAAATTGGCAGACACGCAGGATTTAGGTTCCTGTGCCGCAAGGCGTGAGGGTTCGACCCCCTCCGGGCCCACCAAAACAATAGGCCGCGCTCGATTGGGCGCGGCCGCATTGTATCTTGAGGGCAGGAGCCGGGGTTAGCGGCCCTCGTCGAGCATCGCTTCGCCGATGTTCAGGCAGTCTTCCTTGAGGCGGCGGTAGATGTTGAGGATGTCGAGCACGACCACGACGCAAAGGGGGTCGATGGTGGGGTCGTGGTCGGACATCCGGGTCATCTGCGCCTTGCGGATTTCCTTGACGCGCGCGGAGATGCCGGCGGCATCGGGGTGCATGTGCGCCAGGAGGTCGGCCGCGTGGAGCTTGCCCTGACGGAAGGCCTCGGAGACGACGGCGGCAAAGTCGCGGCACATATCGTGAAGGTTGATGAGGTCCTCACGACCGCGGTCGGAGAGCTTCATCCCGGCCTTGCGCATCCGGATGATTTGCTTGAGGAGGGCGGCCGCCTCGTCGGAGACCGACTCATACTCGTCAGCCACGCGCAGGAGCATACGGGCGCGGTTGGCGACATCGGAAGGTAAGTTGGTGGTCATAATGACCCCGAGGAACTCGGAGACCTCGTGCTGGAGAACATCGAGTTCTTCTTCGGCGTGAAAAATACCGTTCTCGAGGTCCTTGTCGCTCTCGCCAATGAGGACAGCGCGGAAGTTGTCGAGGAGCGTCTCGCAGCGCCGGCTCATGTGTTCGACCTCCTTGCGCGCCTGTTCCACGGCCACCACGGGGGCCAACTTCAGGGGATTGAGCACGGTCAGGCGCGGGAGTTCGTGGATCTTCGCGTCCGGAATAATCCAGGAGATGAGCCGCGCGAAGTGGGTGGTAAAGGGCAGGAAGATGAGGGTGTTGAGGACGTTGAAGCCTGTGTGGATGCCGGCAACGGCGAAGCCCAGACCATTGGGATCCATTCCCGAGATACCGAAGAAGCGGTCGGCGAGCGGCAGACAGATCGGGAAGAGCGGGGCCATAATCACCACGCCGATGAGGTTGAAGAGGGTGTGAGCCAGGGCCGCGCGGCGAGCGTTGGTGGGCGCACCGATGGCCGCAAGCCAGGTGGTGACGGTGGTGCCGATGTTCATTCCCAGCACGAGCGTGGCAGCGGTGTCAAAGGAGATAATCTTCTGCGTCACCAGCACCACGGTAATGGCCGTGGTGGCCGAGGAGGACTGGATGAGCGCGGTGGCCACGGCCCCCACGAAGATACACTTGATCATCCCCCAGAGCATAAAGCCGTGCTCGGCATCAGAGACCGCGAAGGCCTTCAGGGCGTCGACGAAGCCCTGAGTGGCCGAGAGCGGCTCCATATTCGTCTTGACCAGGTCCAACCCGTAGAAGATGAGCCCCAGCCCCAAGAAGATGAGGCCCCAATACTTCACGCTCTCGCGCTTGGCAAAGAGGTACATCAGCGCGGCCACGCCGGCCAGCCCCAACCCGAAGGAGGCATCCAGCTTCGGGAAGATGGCCACCAACCAGGCCGTCACCGTGGTGCCGATGTTCGCGCCGATGATGACGTTAATCGCCTGCAGCAGCGTCATAATCCCCGAGGTGACCATGCCGACCACCATCACCGTGGTCACGGCCGAAGCCTGGATAATCCCCGTCACCACCGCGCCCGTGAGCACGCCGGCGAAACGATTCGTTGTGGCTGCGGCCACCAACTGGCGCATCTTCGGGCCGGCAACCGCCTGCAAACCCTCAGAAATCTGCTTCATCCCCAGGAGGAAGATGCCCAAACCGCCAATCACCGAGGCGCACATCGCAAACGAGAAAACGTGAGTTGATGCAATCATCGTAGCTCCTAATCTTGTGACAACACGCTCAAACCACAGCGGTTAGGGGTCGGGAATAAAGAGTTTCTGCCCCACGCGCACCTTGGTGGGGTCCTTGATGTTATTGGCCTGCATAATGGACTTGACCGACACCTTGTAGGCCTGCGCGATGGCCGAGAGCGTCTGTCCAGCCTCGACCACATGGTTGTAACCGCTCTTCTGCGCGGCGGCGGCCTCCTTCGCTGCCTGCTTGGCCTCGGCCTCGCGCTTCTTGGCGAGATCGGTCAGACGCTTGGTAATATCCTCGACAATCTCCCCACGCAGCCGCCCCTGCGCCTCGCGCACCGCCGCTAAATCGCTTCGCACCGCCGCCAGCTCCGCCTGGGAGACCGTGTCCCCCCCGCGCTCAAGCGCTCCCAATCGCGAAGCCAACGCCCCCTGCTGCTGCTCGATGGCCTCCAACCGCGCCGAGAGTGCCGCCAGCGACCGCTGCACCTCCCGCAACGCCTGCGCCTGCTGGGCAAACGCCGCTGGCGCCAATCCCCCACTCATCCCAGCCCCTTGCTGGGCACACACCACGGCCGCGCAAAGCACTGCCGCAAAAACCAAGAATCGCCGCATAGTCAACCCAACAAAAAGGGGCGCGCGCTTTCGCACACGTCCCTAATCCATACCTTACGCAATCGCCTGCGTTAACTTCCCAATCAGCACTTCGGCGCGCTGCACGCCCACCATTGTCTCCACCGGCGAACCGTCCTTGAAGAGCACCAAGGTGGGAATAGACTGCACTCGGAACTGCGCGGCAATCGCCGGAGCCTTGTCGATATCCACCTTCCCCACGCGAACCTTCCCCTCCAACTCCGGCGGCAGGACCATCTTGTCGAGGATCGTCCCCTGCATCTTGCACGGACCGCACCACGTGGCCCAAAAGTCCACCAACACCACGCCCTGCGCCACCGCAGCGGCAAACGAGGCCTCATCAAAATGCTCGATAGTCATCATACGTCCTTTCTTGCCTTGCAATCCAAAGCACGCCCACACTATAGCAAAACTCCCCGCCGCCTGTCACCCCACCCGAACCGTGAGAGGAGAAAACCGTCACTGGCCGCCACTTCAACGCGCCCTGCCCAGCCCCGCCTCATAGCCGTCTGTAAGTATATGCGGTTCGCGCGCGTACGCGCACGCGATAGGGCCTAGGTCGACTCGAGGTAGGCCCTAGGTCGACTCGAGGTAGGCCCTAGGTCGACTCGAGGTAGGCCCTAGGTCGAGGCGAGGTAGGCCCTAGGTCGAGGCATCCCACCTCCTAGCCGTTTCGTCGCTAAATGCACCCTGTCGACTGTCCACTGTCGACTGTCGACTGCGAGCGCAGCTCGCCCCACTTGTGCTATACTGGGGCCATGAAAGAGACCAAAGTGATTGCAGTTGCCAACCAGAAGGGCGGTGTTGGCAAGACGACGACGGTTGTTAACCTGGCAGCGGCGCTCGCGCAGATGCGCAAGACGGTGCTGGTGATTGATTTGGATCCGCAGGCGAATGCGACGAGCGGGTTGGGGTTGGTGCCGACGCCGGGGACGAGCCTCTATGCCGCGCTCACGGGGCAAGCCTTTATTGGCGATATTATCCAGGGCACGCCGATTGAGAATGTCAATATCATTCCCTCCGAACTGGACCTTTCGGGCGCGGAACTGGAGATTGCACGCCAGGAGAACCACTTGAAGGTGGTGCGCGACCTGCTTGCACCGGTCCTAACGGCCGATGTCTTCGACTACATTCTGATTGACTGCCCGCCCTCGTTGGGTATTTTGATGACCTCCTCCCTGGCCGCGGCCAACAGCGTGGTGATTGCGATGCAGTGCGAATACTACGCGCTCGAGGGGCTGAAGGTGATTACGGACGTCATCGACCGCCTGCGCGAGAACGGCGTGAACCCGGGCATTCACGTTGAGGGCATCCTGATGACGATGTTCGATATGCGCACGAACCTCTCCGAGGATGTGGTGCGCGAGGTGCGTAACCACTTCGGCAAGTTGGTCTACAAGACCGTCATCCCGCGCAATATCCGCATCTCCGAGGCGCCATCCTTCGGCAAGCCGGTGGTGATTTACGATCCCTCCTCCAAGGGCGCGCAGGCCTATGTGGCCCTGGCCAAGGAGTTCGCCCGGCGGGCTGCCGCCGCGCAGAGCAAGTGAAACTTTCCATTCCAATACCAAGAGGTTTTGATATGAGCACCTACTTTAAGGATTTCCCGAACGACGAGGGTTTCTTCGGCCCCTACGGCGGGATGTTCGTCCCCGACAACCTGAAGGCCGAGATGCGCAAGATCGCCGATGCCTACTACCGCATCAGCAAGTCGCACGACTTCATCTCGGAGTTGCGCCAGATCCGCAAGCACTTCCAGGGCCGCCCCACGCCGGTCTACTACTGCCGGAACCTGAGCGAGCGTCTGGGCGGGCGTATCTACCTCAAACGCGAGGACCTGAACCATTCCGGCGCCCACAAGCTCAATCACTGTATGGGCGAAGTGATGCTCGCGAAGTATATGGGCAAGAAGAAGGTTATCGCCGAGACCGGCGCCGGCCAGCACGGCGTGGCAATGGCCACCGCCGCGGCCTACTTCGGTCTGCCCTGCGATATTTATATGGGCGAGGTGGACGTGGCCAAACAGCACCCCAACGTCCTGCGGATGCAGATCCTCGGCGCGAATGTCATCCCCGTCACCCATGGCCAGCGCACGCTCAAGGAAGCCGTCGATGCCGCCTTCGAGGCCTATCTGAAGGACCCCGAGAACACGATGTACTGCATTGGCTCGGTCGTCGGCCCCCACCCCTTCCCGATGATGGTGCGCGACTTCCAGAAGATTGTCGGCGACGAGGCGCGCGAGCAGTTCCTCGAGATGACCGGCGAGCTGCCCGATGCCGTCACCGCCTGCGTCGGCGGCGGCTCCAACGCCATCGGCATCTTCTGCGGCTTCCTGGACGACACCGACGTCAAGCTCTACGGCGTCGAGCCCCTCGGCCGCGGCGAAAAGCCCGGCGACCACGCCGCCTCGATGACCTACGGCAAGCCCGGTATCCTCCACGGCTTCAAGAGCTACACTCTCCAAGAGGCCGACGGCACCCCGATGCCCGTCTACTCCGTCGCCTCCGGTCTCGACTACCAGAGCGTCGGCCCCGAGCACGCCTATCTGCGCGACAGCGGCCGCGTCCAGTACGTGACGGCCGATGACAAGCAGACGATGGAGGCCTTCTTCGCCCTCTCGCGTCACGAGGGCATCATCCCCGCCATCGAGAGCTCCCACGCCGTGGCCTACGCTATGCGCTATGCCCAGGAGCACCCGCACGGCTCCATCCTCGTCAACCTCTCCGGCCGCGGCGATAAGGATATCGACTACGTGGTCGAACACTTCGGCACCGGCACCAACGCCTAACGCGATGGAGGCGCCACATCTGACGCGTAGCGAGGTGGATGCCTGGGCGGCGGGCCCCGAAGAGGCCCTCTTCGCCCAGGCTGAACACCTCACCGCCACCTACGCCGCGCGCACCTTCGATATGTGCTCGATCGTCAACGGCAAGTCCGGCCGTTGCCCCGAGGACTGCAAGTGGTGTGCGCAGTCCGCCCACCACGCCACCGCCTGCGAGGTCCACGGTCTCATCTCCGCCGAAGAGTGCCTCCGCCACGCCCGCGCCAACGAAGATGCCGGCATTCGCCGCTTCTCCATCGTCAACAGCGGCCGCAAGCCCACGGCCGCCGAACTCGAAGGCGTCTGCGCGCTCATCCGCCTTCTGCGGCAGGAGACGCATCTGGAACTCTGCGCTTCGCTCGGGTTGCTGGGCGAAGCCGACCTGCGTGCCCTGGCCGAAGCCGGCGTCACCCGCTACCACTGCAACCTCGAAGCCGCGCCCGCCGTCTTCGCGCGTCTCTGCTCCACCCACACCCAGTCCGAGAAGGTGGAGACCCTACGCGCCGCCCGCCGCGTAGGAATGGAGATCTGCTCGGGCGGCATCATCGGGATGGGCGAGAGCGAAGCCGAGCGCATCGACCTCGCCTTCACCCTGCGAGACCTCTTCGAGGAGGACCCCGGCGCCACGGCAAGCATCCCCATCAACATCCTCTCGCCCATCCCCGGCACCCCGCTGGCGGACCTTCCCCTCCTCCCCGAGCGCGACATCCTGCGCACCGTCGCCCTCTTCCGCCTCGTCCACCCCACCGCCGCCCTCCGCTTCGCCGGCGGCCGCGCCCGCCTCTCCCCGGCCACCCTCGACCGCGCCCTGCGCCTCGGCATCAACGCCGCCATCGAAGGCGACCTCCTCACCACCCTCGGCAACACCGTCGCCCAAGACCGCACCCACATCCTCCGCGCCGGCTACACACTCTAACTACGATGAACATCCTCCTCCTTAGCCTCGTTCTCAGCCCTGACAATGTCTCCACGGCGCAGATTATGGCGGCGCTGGCGGAGGATTTGCAGAAGCAGGGCCATCGGGTGTGCGTGGTGACGACGACACCGCACTATCACCGCGATGCGGCAATGGAGGCCGCGCAGCCGTTGCGACCGTGGTTGGGCCGCGTCATTCAGCGCTCGGAGATTGGCGAGATTCCGGTCTGGCACATTTGGATGCCCGATAAGTCCATCTGGCCGCCGCTGCGCATCTTGAGTTGGCTGTGGTTCCAGGGGGCGAGTGTCTTCTTGGCGTGTGCACTGCGCTTCCGGCCGCAGGTGTTGATTGCCTGCTCGCCGCCGATTACCATCGGCCTGGCGGCCTGGGCAATTGCCGTGCTCAAGCGCTGCCGCTACCTCTATAACGTCCAGGAGCTCTATCCGGACATCGCGGTCAACCTGGGCTACTTGAATGGCTGGGCCATCCGGGCGGTCTCAGCGGTCGAGCGCTTCATCTACCGCCACGCGGCGGCGGTCACCTCGATTACCCCGGCGATGTGCGCGAAGATCCGCGAACGGACGGAGCCGGGGAAGGTCCGGCTGATCCCGAACTTCGTGGAGGTGCCGACGGCGGACGAGCTGGCCGCGCGATCGGCCCCGCCCCACGCCGGGTTGGTCATCACCTACGCCGGGAATATGGGCGTGCCTCAGAACCTCGGGTTGCTGGTCGAGGCCGCCGCGCAGCTCGATGCGGTGACGATTCGCCTCATTGGCGATGGCGGTGACCGCAAGCGCCTGGAGGCGTTGGCGCGCGACCTCGGCGTCTATGGCACAAAGGTGCGTTTTGAGGGTTATCGCCCCCTCAGCGAGATGCCGCAAATCTACGCCGAGAGTGACCTCTTCTACGTGGCGCAGTCGCCGCAAGCCTGCTCGGACGGCATTCCTTCCAAGATTTACCGCATTCTCGGCAACCGCAAGCCGCTGCTCGTGGTCACGGCGGCCGAGGCCGACCTCGCGGCCTTCGTGCGCGAGACTCAGGGAGGCGTGGTGGTCAGCGCCTTTACGCCAGAGGCGGTGGCCGAGGTCATCCGTTCGCTTGCCCCGGCGCGGTTGGCGGAGATGGCCGAGCGTGGTTACCAGGCGATGCAACGGAATTATTCGCGTGAGCGGGTGACGGCCCAGTATGGTCGCCTGGTCACTGAGATGATCGCGCGGGACTAAGCGCTCCGCCAAAGCAAAGGCGGCAGGAATTGCTTCCTGCCGCCTTTCGTTTAGCCTCCGCGCGATTAGCGGATGGAGGCGTGATACTCCTGAATGGACTCCACATCGCCCAGACCCTCCTGGCGCGCGGCGGCGATGCCCTTGGCGGACATCTCGGTGGCTGCCAGCGTGGTCATATAGGGCACGCGGTACTTGAGGGCGGCCTTACGGATAGAGGAGCCGTCGGCCAAGGCATCGCGACGGGGACTAGGGGTGTTGATGACCAGGTCCACCTGCTTGTTGACGATGAGGTCGAGGACGTTCGGGCGACCGCGGCCAATCTTGGCCACCGACTCGCTGGGAATGCCGTAGGGGTCGAGGAAGCGCTTGGTGCCGGGGGTGGCGTAGAGCTTGAAGCCCAGATCCACAAAGGCCTTGAGCGCGTTGGCGGCTTCATCGTTCTTCACCGAGAGCGAAGCGAGGACAGCGCCTTCCTTGGGCAGGGGCGCGCCGGCGGCCTCCTGGCTCTTGCAGAAGGCAATAGCCGGGTTGCGCGCCAGGCCGAGCACTTCACCGGTCGAGCGCATTTCGGGCCCGAGCACCGGGTCGACCTCCGGGAACTTGTCGAAGGGGCAGACGGCCTCCTTGGCGCCATAATAGGGGATGGTGCCGTGCTTGAGGCCAATCTGGTCCATCGCTTCGCCCAACATCAGGCGCGTGGCGGCCGAGGCCATCTGGATGGCGCAGACCTTCGAGACCAGCGGAACAGTGCGCGAGGCGCGGGGGTTGGCCTCGAGCACATAGACCTTGCCCTTCTCGATGGCGTACTGCATGTTCATCAAACCGCAGACCTTGAGGGCCTTGGCAATCTTCTGGGTGTAGTCCTTGATGGTGTCGAGGCAATCCTGCGGGATGTTGGCCGAGGGGATGATGCAGGCCGAGTCGCCCGAGTGGACGCCGGCGAGCTCCACGTGCTCCATCACCGCCGGGATGAAGACCTCCTCGCCATTGCTGACGGCATCGGCCTCGCACTCGAGGGCGTGCTGGAGGAAGCGGTCGAGGAGGAGAGGCCGATCTTCGGTGACGCCGACGGCCTTAGCCACATACTCGCGGAGCATCGGCTCATCGTAGATGACCTCCATCCCGCGCCCGCCGAGGACGAAGGAGGGGCGAATCATCAGCGGGTAGCCGATACGGTTGGCCACGGTGATGGCCTCGTCGATGTTGATGGCCATCCCGCTCTCGGGCATCGGAATCTCGAGCTTCTCCATCATGTGGCGGAAGAGGTCGCGGTCCTCGGCCACGTCAATCGAGTCAATTGAGGTGCCCAGGATGCGGCAGCCGGCATCGGAGAGCTCGCGGGCAATGTTGAGCGGGGTCTGGCCGCCGAACTGGACGATGATGCCCAGCGGATTCTCCTTGCGATAGATTTGCAGGACGTCCTCGACGGTGACCGGCTCGAAGTAGAGGCGGTCGGAGGTGTCGTAGTCGGTGGAGACGGTCTCGGGG
>JBJFFT010000031.1:0-10132 GCA_051891975.1 Candidatus Spyradenecus sp.
CCGCGCGCCGGCGGCAACCTCTTCCTCCACGACGAACCGACAAACGTCCTCGACGTCGGCACCCTGCTCTCCCTGGAATAGGGTATCCAAGACTTCGGCGGCTGCGCGGTGGTCGTCTCCCACGACCGCTGGTTCCTCGACCGCATCGCCACCCACATCCTCGCCTTCGAGGGCGACTCCAAGGTCCGCTGGTTCGAGGGCTCCTACTCCGACTACCACGAAATGCGCCGCAAGGAACTCGGCGACGACGCCGACCGCCCCACCCGCATCAAGTTCCGCCCCGTCCGCCACTGAGGCCACCCGGTGCTCGACCCCGACCTGCAAGCGCGCGTCGAGCGCCGGCTCGAGGACGGTGAACACCTCGTCTGGTACGCCAAGCCGCGCCCAAGCGCTTGGTTCCCCAAGTGGCCGGTGGTTGTCTCGGTCGGCATCTTCTGGTGTTGTCTGCTGGCCTGGAAACTCTGGAGTGTCCTAAGCCCTTCGACTGTGCCAGTCGAGGGACGCACCGCCATCGTCTTCAAGGTCATCACCGACGCGATTCCCTTCACCGACCGCCTCGCCCGCAGCACCTTCCTCCTGCCCTTCTTCGCCATCGGCATCGGGATGCTCTTTTCGCCCCTCTGGCACTGGCTCGGGTGCACCCGATACGCCTACGCCGTCACCAACCGGCGTGCACTCTACATTGGGCGCATCGGCACGCACGCCATCCGCGCCACCGACTTCCTCGCGCCCCGCTGCATCAATCACCGCAACGGCCTCTCAGATCTCTTCTTCCTCGAGACTGCCACCGTCAATCGCTTCACCAACGCTCCCACCTCGACTTACTTGGAGGGCTTCCGCAACCTCGCTGCCGCCGAAGCCCCCGCCGCCGAGGCCGCCCTGCGTGCGCTCTACGCCCAAGCCCACCCCGCCAGCCCAACCCTCCAACGCAAACTTCGCCTCACCCGCCTACCCCGGGCCAACCATTAAGTCCCCCACTTACCGGAAATAAGTCCCGGACTTATCGGCCATAAGTCCCCCACTTATCGGCGATAAGTCCGGGACTTATTGATTCGCCTCGGGGCAAGCCCAAATCGAGGTAGGCCCTAGGTCGATTTGAGGTAGGCCCTAGGTCAAGACGTGGTAGGGCCTAGGTCGAAGCGAGGTAGGCCCTACCTTAAAGTTTGCCCAGGCGAGTGGCGCTTAGGGTTAGGACTGGATCGCAATCCGCCCACGACTCCGGCGACGATGCCACAACCACACAACGCCCCCCACCCCAAGCGTGATGATCGCCCCTAACGAAATCCAATTTGCCACCCTCTGCACAAAAGTCCCGGCATAATAAACCTTCAACATACGCGACATTGAGCCTGGCGGGCAAAGAATGCTAATAAGCCCCTTGTCGTTCGTAGCCAGTGCCACATCCTCTCCCTCTAGGTTTGCCGCATAGCCTTTATACCAGAACTTAGGCACCTCCACTGTCACCGCCTCCACTGAGGGCGGAATAACAACTCTAAAGCTCTCCCTGTCTTGCCATTCTGCAGTCGGTTTCCCATCAATGAGACAACCCGGTTGTGTCTCTTCTGTCCACCATAAAGCCGCCTTCGCAGGAAGATATTCCTGTCCCCAGGCGATACTGTCTCGAACTCCCTCAAGTGTCCACGCTTCACGAAGATGGGCGCGATAATAAAGACCCCGCTCGAGCGGAAGTTGCGCAAGGAAGAGGAGACCGCAGCCTAGATAAAGGGTAATCCAACCACGGCGGATTAATAGAGAGTGTTCCCTTTCTAGACTTTGCGCCACCCAAACCCCTAAGAAGAATGTCCCAAAGACATAGAGGCGATTGAGAAACTGCATCCACCCCATCCAGTGATTTAGAAGTTGAATTACAGGAGGGCAAATCACCGATAGGAAGCCAGTAATGACTAGGCCCCCACACAACTTTCCCATTTTATCTACTGAAGCCCACTGATGTTTCCACTGACAAATACAATAGATAAACCACGGGAGCACAAACAAACCTATACCAAAACGACGGAAGAAAGGGCTAGACTCCAACGAGCTCCCTGTTAAAGCATTCCAATAGTTGAACAGATAACCCGGGAAGAAGAAGTCTCGCAGCGTCATCCGTGTTTCCAGTAAGTTTCCGCTGGTTCCTCGTTCGTGGATAAGCAACCCACCAACAAGGTTTTGCTCGATGAAGGGTAGCCAGAACCAAGCACTCAGCAACAGAACACAGAGCGCACACCCCACAAGAAGGAGAAACCGGCGCGGCTGTTTGAGTAACCGTGGCACATTGAGCAAAACGATAAGCGCAGCAAAGAGGACTGCTAGGACCGTTGAAATGATATGGCCGCTTATGAGCCCTACACCCCCGGCGACAATCAGCCAGGCAATCCGCCTCATTTGAGAAGGTGATAACGCTTCGCGCGTGGATAAGACAAGTATCGGCAAGAGAAACACTGGCAGAAACACCCCACTATTCGCACTACCAAGTTGTGTCCAAAAGAGTGCCACAAACTGGGGAAGCGAGAAGCCGTAGAAAAGTGCCAGGATACGCGCAGAATACTTTGACATCTCCAGCGCCCTTGCCGTTCCATAGGTTGTCAAGAACGGCAAGAGCGCCAACACCAAGATCCATATACGCAAGACGATCATTCGCGAGAGACCAAGTCCACGTAGCAGGGCCGGCGGGAGAAGTGCCAAGTCCGGATAATAGAGCGGCGCCGCATAACCGTATCCATTGGCTGCGTGTGTGTACATTCGGCACGGGAACACACCCTGCGACACAGACTCCCAGAGCGCATCGATACGCATTAGATGGAATCCAATATCAAACGATTGTGGCGTAATCAGCAACACACCCAATACCAAACAAAAGAAAACCCCAAGGGCAACCACGAACGGAAACGAAAGTCTCTTCATCGCGTTTCCTCCTGGATGATATAAAGTGGACGGGATTTGGTTTCGAGGTAGGTCTTGGCGAGATAGGTGCCGAGGATGCCGACGACAAAGAGTTGCAGGCCGCCAAAGAAGACAATTACACAGATAAGCGAGGGCCAGCCGCTGACGGGGTCGCCAAAGAGGAGGGCACGCAGGAAGACAAAGAGCAACATTCCAAAGGCCAACAGGCAACTCGCGATTCCGAGTAGGGAGGCAATCTGCAGCGGGGCCGTCGAAAAGGCTAAAATGCCCTCTAAACTGTAAAGAAAGAGCTTGCGGAAGGACCACTTGGTTCGGCCGGCCTGGCGCTCAATATTGGGAAAGGAGAGCCACTTGGTGCGGAAGCCGACCCACTGGTAGATGCCTTTGGTAAAGCGATTGCGCTCGGGCAAAGCCAGCACAGCGTCGACCACCTGGCGCGTCATCAGGCGGTAATCCCGCGCGCCATCGACCAGGGCCACATCGGAGAAGTGACGCATCAACCAATAAAAGCGCCGGGCAAACCACGAACGCACCGGCGGCTCGCCCTCGCGCGAGGATCGGCGCGTGGCCACGCAATCGTAATCCTCTTCTCTAATCAGGCGAATCATCTCCGGCAAGAGGGCAGGCGGATCCTGCAAATCAACATCCATCGTTGCCACCAGTTCGCCGCGACTCTTGCGCAACCCGGCTAAGAGTGCCGCTTCTTTTCCAAAGTTCCGCGAAAAAGAGACATAGCGAATCGTCTCGTTGTTGGCCGCCAAGCGCTTGATAATGGAGAGCGTCTCATCGGTCGAGCCGTCGTCGACAAAGACAATCTCCCGTCCGCACAACCCCAAGTCGTTGACTGCGTTAACGAAAGTTTCAATACAGGGTGCCTCGTTGAAACACGGCACCACCAATGATACTGCTATCTTATCGGCCATAAAAAGCACGCTCTCTTTTCGTGCTCTAACTCGGGACTTCGGGACCCTCTAACGAACACGTAAAAGAAAGCGTGCCGATACGGCACACCTCGTCAAACGCATTGCTCGTTAGATTGAAAGTTCCGAAGTTTCAGTTAGAGCAATTAGTTTGCACAAAGTGCAAAAACTCTACAAGATGGCTCACCCATCAAGTGCAAGAGAGTATAGCATACCATGGCGATAAGGCAAACTTACCGCCACTTCGACTACGAAGCGCACCGTTATTGGCTGGCTTGGCGCAGGCGGGGAAGGTAGTATTGGCGGATGAGGCCGGACCAGATGCGGGCGGCGTAGTCGGTGATGGGTGGACCCCAGAGGGTGATGAGGCGGTAGGCGTTCTGGGCGTAGTGCTCGGCGAGGGCTTCGTCGCCTTCGGCAGCGGCTCGGGCTTGGGCGAGGTAGCGCTCGAGGCGGAAGAGGGGATGGGCTGCGAGGAGGCGGTCGGCGGCTTCCAGGGGCGCGATGGCAGCTTCGGGGTGTCCAGCGCGGAGGGCTTCCTCGGCCTCTTCGCTCAGAAGGAAGGCACGTTCGGCGAGGGCGTCGGCGCGGTAGAGGGGCGAATGGGACAACTCGGCTTCGCACGCGAGGAAGGCTTCGCGGGCGACACGCAGGGGGGCGGCCTCGGCGTAGACGGTGCCGCGAGTGCAATTGGCCAGCTGCCAAGCGTAGCGGGGATGGTCGGTGAAGGAGCCGTAGACGGTGGCGAGGAGGCCGTCCCAGTAATCCATCAGCCGGTCGGGGCAGGCGCCGTAGCGGCAGAGGCTGTAGTTGCGCAGCCAGGCGCGGAGGTCGAGCTCGGTGTCGCGCCAGGCAGCATCGGCGATGAGTTCGTAGAGGACCTCGTTGTTCTCGATGCCCTCGGGGGCGGTGCCGTAGCCCCAGAGGTTGCCGCGGTGGGGCGAAGCGAGCGCCGGGAGGTGACCATTGGCGTAGAAGGCCAGGACGCCGGTCTGCGCGCACTTGCCGCCCATATTCGGGATGGTGCTCCAAATCCACGGGCGGCCGCCAAAACCGCAGTGGAGCTCCCAGTTCGGTCCGTTGCGCCAGAAGTGTTCGTTGTAGTCCACGGCCATATCAAGGATGAGGGTCTGCTCGGGCGGGATGGCCGAGAGGAGGGCGGCAAAGCGCTCCGCACTCCAAATCTCGCGCTGGTAACCGAGCATCCATCCTTGCAGCACCCAGACGGCCTGAGGGTTCGCGTCGCGGATGGCCCCGCCGACGCTCTCGCCGCAACGGCGCAGGTGCGCGGCAATCTCCGCCTCGCCTTGCCACGGGAGGCTCATCTCGTTGAAGGAGTCGGCCAGGTAGTAGGTGCAGCGGCCGAACTCCGCCTCCCAGGCCTCGACGAAGGCCCGACCCAACTGGCGGAAGTGCGGATCCTCGGGCGAGAGGAACCAACTGTGGAAGCCCGACCACTCGGTCCGGTGCAACGTGGCCTCGGGGTAGACGCGCCCCAGGGCCTCAGGGACGAACCCGGCGAAGGCCGGCACAATCGGCGTCATCCCCAACTGCGCCATCCGGTCCATCACCGCGTGCTGCAACCGCACGGAGCGCTCGCGCCACGCCCGGCCCAACGGCGCATCCGGCCGCGCGCTCAAGTTGCCCATCCGAAACCACGGCAGATGCGCCGGACCGGGGAAGGTCGCCTCAATCTCCGAGTCGGTCAACCCGGCCGCGCGCCAGACCCGCTCAGCAATCGCCTCGTTCGCCATCAGCACCAGAGCCATATCGAAGCCGTGCAGGGCCATCCAGTCGAGCTCCTGCATCCAGCGCGCCTCGTCCCAAAAGGCCAACGTGTAGCCAAAGGTGACCACGTTGACGTATTGCACGTGACGGTAGGGCGAGCGCACGACGAAGTCCGGCCCCGGGACGAAGGCGCGCTCGGCATCGAAGCGCGAGCCGCTCCACGAGCAAATCCCCGCTCCCTTGCGTAAGGTGTTGGCGTAGAAACCCTTGCAGAGCGCCACGGCCGATGAACCGCGCAGGCAGCGGCCATTCTCGGTGACCTCGCAAATCGGGCGCCCGCCCTCCGCTTCGCGCGCGTGCAGGGTCAGACTCTGCGCCACCTCCGCTCCGGCAAAGCGCGCAATCACCCCGCGCGCCGCCTCCACCCACGGCGGCTCCTGCGCGTAGAGCTGGAACGCGGTCAAGGCCAGCCCAACCAAAAGCGCTCTTCCCACCGCGCGGGCAGTCTGTCGATAAGCGTTCAAGGGACGAGCGAGCAAAGCCATAGCGGAGGACCTCCAGGTGAATGATGGCCCCATTATGGCGAGCCCCACACGCAAAGTCAAGTCCACCACCGGGCAAAAGAGAAACGCGCCCGGGAGCGGGCGCGTTTCCAGTGAATGACTGCGTCGGGCGCAGTTAGCGGCAGCAGAAGTAGAGCACGCCCGCCACGACGGCCGAGCCGATCACGCCAGAGACGTTCGGGCCCATCGCGTGCATCAGCAGGAAGTTCGTGGGGTCGCACTCCAAGCCCACCTTGTTAGCCACACGCGCGGCCATCGGCACGGCCGAGACGCCGGCAGCGCCAATCAAGGGGTTGATCTTGTCCTTGCGCCAGATGAGATTCATCAACTTGGCCATCCACACGCCACCGGCCGTGCCCACCGAGAAGGCGACCACACCAAGGATGAGAATGCCAATCGTCTCCATATTGAGGAACTTCTCGGCGGCGAGCTTAGAACCCACGGAGAGCCCGAGGAGGATGGTGACGATGTTGCAGAGGCTGTTGGCCATCGTGTCGGAGATACGGTCGACCACGCCGCACTCCTTGGCGAGGTTACCGAGCATCAGCGCGCCGATGAGGGGGGCGGCCGAGGGCAGCAGGGCGGCGCAGAGCAGGAGCACGCAAATCGGGAAGAGGACCTTCTCGTTCTTGGTGACGGTGCGCAGCTGCTTCATCTTGATGAGGCGCTCCTCCTTGGTGGTGAGGAACTTCATAATCGGCGGCTGAATCACCGGCACGAGGGCCATATAGGAATAGGCCGCCACGGCGATGGCACCCAAAAGGTCGGGCGAGAGCTTGGTGGTCAGCCAGATGGCCGTCGGGCCGTCCGCGCCGCCGATAATGCCGATGGAGGCGGCATCGGTGACGAAGAAGTTAATCCAGGGGGTGAAGATGGTGAGGGCCAAGGCGCCGAGCAAGGCGGTAAAGATGCCCAACTGCGCGGCGGCACCGAGGAGGGCCATGCGCGGATTGGCAATCAAGGGGCCGAAGTCGGTCATCGCACCCACGCCCATAAAGATGAGGATCGGGAAGAGACCCGAGCTGATGCCCATCTCGAAGGTGTAGTAGAGGAAGCCACCGGGCTCGACGAGGTTGCCAGCCTGGTCCAAAATCGGCGCAGCCGTTACCCCGGCGAAGGGAATGTTCGCCAAGAGACCGCCAAAGCCGATGGGCAGGAGCAGGAGCGGCTCAAAGCCCTTGACGATGGCCAGGTAGATAAGGAAGAGGCAGACAATCATCATAATCAGCTGACTCAACCCGAAGGGCAGGGCCGTCTTGGCGTGACCGGTGGGCAGCGCCGCCGGCTTCTCAGCCGAAGCGTTCGGCTCTTCCTTGGCGGTAAAGCCCTTGAGACCGGTGTTATCCCACATCGAGACAATGCGCTGGGCCATCATCGCCGCGTCGCCCACCTGGTGAGAGTGGATTACGCCGGTGACGGTAGGCAGGTCAATCTGCTTGCCCACGAGGTCGGGGAAGAGCAGCTTGCCGTTGGCACCGTAGTTGTGGGCCTTGTAATCCTCGGCGGGAATGCCGTTGGCGGCGGCAATCTCGTTGGTGGTCATATAGCCCTTGGTGACGTGGATGTAGGAGCCGTGCAGGCGGGTGTTGGACTCGTTGGTGGTGTCCTCCACCGCCGCGTCGTTGGCCTTGAGGAGTTCGCGGCGCTGCTTGACCAACTCGACAATCGAGCTGATGGCAGGCGCTTCAGTGGCCGGCGCGGGTGCCGCCGGGGCGGGCTCCTGCGCCATCGCGCAGAGCCCGGCCAGACAGGCAAAGCCAGCTGCTAGGAGATGTTTCATCGACATAACGTGCTTCCTCTCCGGGATTAGAGGGTGGCGAGGACATCGCCGGCGTTCACCTTGTCGCCATTGGCCACATTGATGGAGGCGATCACGCCATCCTGCGGCGCCTTGATGGGCATTTCCATCTTCATCGCTTCCATCACGAGGATCTCGTCATCCTTCTTGACGGCAGTGCCGGGCTGGGCGGTAATACGCAGAATCAGACCCGGCAGCGGCGCGGCGATGGTGACGTTGCCCGCGCTGGCGGGGGCGGCCCCGGCGGCAGGGGCGGCGATGCCGTCGGCCACAGAGTAGTCGTAGGGCTTGCCGTTGACGATGGCCTTGCCATCCTTGAGCTCGATGCCATAGGCCTTGCCGTTGACCGTGACGGTGCAGGCACCGGAGGCGGCCTTGGCTTTGGGCTTCTCGTTCAGGCGGATACCCAGGGGCGCGTTGGCCGGGTCCTTGAGATAGGCGATGCCCTTCTCGAGGCAGGAGGCGGCAATGAAGACGTTCTCGTCGTTAATCGGCAGACCGGCTTCGGTGAGCATCGCCTCGGCGGCCTTGCGGCCCTTCTTGGGATCGGCATCGTTAATCTGCAGAACGGTCTTGGTGGTGGGCTCGAGGCCGAGCTGCTCGGCGGCGATCTTGACGACCTCGGGATCGGGGGCGACGGGGGTCTTGCCGAAGTAGCCCAGGACCATCTTGCCGTAGCCGGGGGCGATCTTCTTCCACTTGCCGAACATCACGTTGTTGAAGGCCTGCTGGAAGTAGAACTGCGAGACAGGGGTCACGGAGGTGCCGAAGCCGCCGCAGCGGACGGAGTCGTACATCTCGTCAATCATCTGGTCATACTTATCCATCAACCCGTTGTCGCGAAGCATCTGGGTGTTGGCCGTGAGGGCGCCGCCGGGCATGGGCGACCAGATGATGACCGGATTGGAGTTCATCGCCTCGGGCGGGAGGAAGTAATCCTTCATCGCTTCCTTGAAAGCATCCTCGGCCGCGCGAATCTTCTCGATGTCGATATCCAGGTCGAACTCCGAGCCGCGCAGGGCGTGCCACATGGTGATGATGTCGGGCTGGCAGGTGCCGCCGGAGACCGGGGCCATCGAAAGGTCGATGCCATCCGCACCGCCCTCAAGGGCCGCGAGGTAGCAGGTGAGACCGTTGCCAGCAGTTTCGTGCGAGTGGAACTGAATGTGGGTACCGGCGGGCAGGAGCTTGCGGGCGCGCTTGATGGTCTCGTAGACGGTGCGCGGGGCGGAGGTGCCGGAAGCGTCCTTGAAGCAGACGCGATCGAAGGGAATCTCGGCCTTGAGAATCTGCTTGATGCGCTCGGCATAGAAGTCCGGCGTATGGGCGCCCTTGTTATCCACGCCAGGGGGAAGGCCCATCATCGTGACGACGACTTCGTGCTTCAAGCCGGCATCGTGGATGCACTGACCGGACCACTTGAGGTTGTTCACATCATTGAGCGCATCGAAGTTCCGGATGGTGGTCATCCCGTGCTTCTTAAACATATCCGCGTGCAGCTTGATAATGTCCGAGGGCTGGCTGTCCAACCCCACCACATTGACGCCGCGCGAGAGGGTCTGCAAGTCGGCCTCCGGGCAGGTCTTGCGGAAGGTGTCCATCACATCGAAGGCATCCTCGCGGCAGTAGAAGTAGCAGCTCTGGAAGCGCGCACCGCCGCCCGCCTCGAACCAGCGGATGCCCGCATCATAGGCCACCTTCACCGCCGGCATGAAATCCTTGGAGAGAACGCGCGCGCCGTAAACCGACTGGAACCCGTCGCGGAACGCGGTGCACATGAACTTAATCTTCTTGCTCATCTTCTAACCTTACGTAAGTTTAAGGGAGGGGAAAATCAGGGAAATCAGCGCTGCGAGGCCACCGCAATCGCCACGGCAATCGCCGCATCATCGGCCGAGGCCGCCGGCGCGGCCGCCTTCTTCGGCGCGCTCTCAGGGAAGAGATTCAGCCGCGGGGCGTACTTGCCCATCGTTATCGTCACCACCGCGAGCAGACTCAGGAAGCCAACGGCAATCCCCATGCCTGCGCACAAAAGAACCAATCCTTGCTGGAGCATAACCTATCCTCTTTGGAATTGACGGCCCAGAGAGCCGTAAAACAAAAAACCGCCGTTATTGTATCACACTTCCCCTCGCCGCGCACACATTTTTTACTGACCTTCCGCATATGAACCGTCTACAATGTAATTGCGCAGTCGTAAGAAAGAGAAGTCGGAGGAA
>JBJFFT010000032.1:0-2582 GCA_051891975.1 Candidatus Spyradenecus sp.
CGTGGTTCGGCGAGACGATTACGGCCCTGACCACGCGCGATTTCCCGGAGTTCTTTGCGCACCTCAAGGTCCTCTACGCCGACCTTCCTTATCACTCCACCGAGGGCATCGAGGTCACCGAGGCCGCCTATCTGCGCCTCCTCTACTGCCTCCTGCGTTCGCGCTTTGCCACCACGCAGGTCTGCTTCGAACGCCAGCAAACCGCCACCCGGCCAGACCTCGTCCTTGTCTTTCTGGACGCCGTCTTCATCTTCGAGCTCAAGGTCAACCGCGATGGCAAGACCGGTGCCCAGGCCGCCCTCGCGCAAATTCGCGAACGCAACTACGCCGAGGCCCAGCGTTGCCACAACCTCCCCCTCTACGCCATTGGCCTGGCCTTCGACCCCCAAACCCACACCCTCATCGACTGCGCGGCCGAGGCGCTGTAAGCTCGCGGCATCTCTGCAGGTTTCGCGGGGGAACTGCGCGCGCACGCTTCGCGAGAGTGTGCTATACTGCGCGCAAAGGAATTGCCTATGGAAGAACAAGAACAGATCTTGGTGCTCGACTTCGGCTCGCAGTACAGTCAGCTGATTGCGCGGCGAATTCGCGAGTGCCACGTGTATAGTCAGGTGCTGCCTTATTCCACGCCGGTGGAGAAGCTGCGCGCGCTTAAGCCCAAGGGGATCATTCTCTCGGGCGGACCGTGCAGCGTCTATGAGGCGGGGGCACCGACGGTGGACCCGGCGCTCTTCGAGCTGGGCGTGCCGATGCTCGGGATTTGCTATGGGATGCAGCTGATGATGCAGCTGCTGGGCGGCAACGTGGGCCCGGGGACGCGCCGCGAGTATGGCCGCGCCGAGCTGCGCGTCACCGACGGCGCTTCGCCCCTCTTTGCCGAGGTGCCCGAGCGCTCGGTGATGTGGATGAGCCACGGGGACAAGGTCCTGGCCGTGCCCGAGGGCACCCGCACCATCGCCGTCACCGACAACACCGAATATGCCGCCGTGGCCATTGAGGGGCGCGACCTCTATGGCATTCAGTTCCACCCCGAGGTGGTCCACTCCGACCACGGCAAGGCGGTCATCCGCAACTTCTGCCTGGGGATCTGCCGCTGCGCCGGGGCGTGGTCGATGGCCAGCTTCATCGAGACCCAGACGGCCGCCATCCGCGAGACGGTGGGCGATAAGCACGTCATCCTCGGCCTCTCGGGCGGGGTCGACTCCTCGGTCGCCGCCGCGCTCATCCACAAGGCCATCGGCAAGCAGCTCACCTGCATCTTCGTGGATAACGGCCTGCTGCGCAAGAACGAGGCCGCGCGCGTCCAGCAGCTCTTCGCCGACAACTTCGCGATGAACCTCTGCTTTGTGGATGCCTCCGAACGCTTCCTCGGCAAGCTCGCCGGGGTCGATGAGCCCGAGGCCAAGCGCAAGATTATCGGCCACACCTTTGTCGACGTCTTTGCCGATGCGGCGCGCTCGATCCCCGATGTCGACTTCCTGGCGCAGGGGACCACCTACCCCGACGTGATCGAATCGGTGCCGATCAACGGCAACCCCTCGGCGATGATCAAGAGCCATCACAACGTGGGCGGGTTGCCGCCGGACCTCAAGTTCCGCCTTCTCGAGCCGCTCTCGCGCCTCTTCAAGGACGAAGTGCGCGAGGTCGGGCGCCTGCTCGGGCTGCCTGAGGATGTGGTGATGCGCCAGCCCTTCCCGGGGCCGGGCCTGGGCGTGCGCTGTCTGGGGGCCGTGGATAAGCAGAAGCTCGACATCCTGCGCGAGGCCGACGACATCCTCGTCTCCGAAGTCAAGGCCGCCGGCTACTACTACAAGACCTGGCAGGCCTTCGCCGTCTTCCTGCCCGTGCGCAGCGTCGGCGTGATGGGCGACCAGCGCACCTACGACTACGTCATCGCCTTGCGCATCGTCCAATCGTCCGACGGGATGACCGCCGACTGGGTGAACCTGCCCGACCCGCTCCTGCGCCGCATCTCCTCGCGCATCGTCAACGAAGTGCGCGGCGTCAACCGCGTCGTCCTGGATGTCACCTCCAAGCCGCCGGGCACGATTGAGTGGGAATAAGGCGGCAGAGCCGCCAGCGGTTAGCGGTTAGCCGCTAGCTATTAGCAGAGCGCCCGCGGTTACGCGGGCGCTTGCTTATAAAGGCGCAACCATTGCCACGGCCATGGCGGAGATGCCTTCGCGGCGGCCGATGGCGCCGAGGCCTTCAACGGTGGTGGCCTTGACGGAGACGAACTCGGGGTCGATGGCCATTGCCTCGGCCAGGCGTTCGCGCATCGCCGGGATGTAGGGCTTGAGTTTGGGGCGCTCGGCCAGGACGGTAACGTCGGCATTGACCACCTGCCAGCCCTTCGAGTGGAGGCGCTCGACGACCGCGCGCAGGAGCTCGATGCTGTCGGCGCCCTTCCACTGCGGGTCGGTATCGGGGAAGTGTTGGCCGATGTCGCCATCGGCAATGGCGCCGAGGAGGGCGTCCATCAGCGCGTGGGTGAGGACGTCGGCGTCGGAGTGGCCGAGGAGGCCGACCGGGTGCGGGATTTCAACGCCGCCGAGGATGAGTTTGCGGCCTTCGACCAGGCG
>JBJFFT010000033.1:0-2567 GCA_051891975.1 Candidatus Spyradenecus sp.
CACATAGGGAATACCACGCTTTCGCGTTCGGTGCACATAACTATGACGCATCACGTGACCTTTTTCATCGCTTGCATTTCTCCTTTGGGTTTGGTTTACTATGGGCAGATAACGAAACGGAGCAGTGGGCGCACATGATGACTCCGTGAGTTCCCCTCTGGGTTGCGCCACCCTATGAACCTTGGGAATTACAGTTGCATCGTGCGGGCACGCGCATAACGATGCACTGCGGCGTGTGGGTCTTGCCGCCAGCGCCGACCATTATTCCAAGCTCTTGCGCACCTCTTTGGTATTCTTCGAGAAGACATCGAAGACTTCCTGGACCTCTCCGCTGTTATCGACAAGCACCAGTACGCTCGAGTTCTCGCTGGTTTTCTTGACGTAGGCATTTCGGTCCATCTTCCCGCGCGGATGAATAATGGGCTGGGTGGTCTCGACGGCATCCATCGCATAGCGCAGCTTGACTAACCTTCTAGCCTGTTCCTCTTGAGGCTTTTCACGAATATGCCTCAAGAGGCGTTCTCCGAATCGGACTTTCTGACCATTCGGGTCGGTGACGATAGGCTTCTGTTCAAGAATTGACAACGCCTCTTCAACGGTCACCTTCTCGACCTTAGGTTTGTTTCCGTGGACGCGGCAGGTGGAGGGGTCTTTGGCCTTGCATTCGTCGCTCATTGGATGGCTCCTTCTGCCACGAGTTCGTCGTAGAGGGCTTGGGCTTCTGCTTGCGTGAGGGGTTTATAGGGTTTTGCTTCCGGCTTAACAGCGTCCAAGCGCTTGCTGGCCAGTGCGGTTTCTTCCGGGGGTGTGGCGAAGGTGGCCTCTTTGAGGGTGGAGAGGTAGGCGCGCTGGAGCTCTTGGGCGAGGGCGTCGCCGAGGGGGGCCGAGAGCATTAGTTCGTGGCCGAGGGCGGGGAGGTCGTCGAGGAGGGCGCGGGCGAGGGTTTGCTGCTCGGGGCCGGTGGCGGCGAGGAGGGTGTAGACGCGCTGGGCGAGGGGGGCGTAGCCTTCGCGGCGCAGGGTGAGCCAGAGGTCTTTGACGCGCTCGCTGCGCTCGCGCGAGATGACAGATGGCAGATGACGGTTGACAGAGCTGGCTCTCGATGTGTTTGACCCGTCTGAGCCGTTTTGACCGTGTTTCTGCGTGCAATAGGCTTCTCCGTCGCGCAAGCGGCTAACCGCTGTCGGCGATGACATAGCTCCTTCGCTGACGCTACGGACTTGAAAGCTGTCGGCTAGTGCAGCTTGCTGCACGTCTCTGATTGCTTCGATGGTGTAGCCGGTCATCTCTTCGATTTGGTCTTTGGCGACGTCGATGCCGGCGGCGCGCAGGGCGCAGATTTGGGTGACGACTTCGCCGACGTCTTTTTCCTCTGGGCGGGAGAGGTCGAAGTAGGCGAGGTGGGGTTTTCCGGGGAAGGCGGCGTTGAGGATGCGTTTGTCGAGCCAGGCGTTGAGGGTTTCGGCGCACTTTTTGGCTTCGGCGGCGGCGAGGGTATCGAAGACGGTTTTGTGGACGGAGCCGGCGAGGGTGCCCGAGCCGGACTCTGCCAGGACGGTGAGCATCCCGCCGGTGGCGGCGAGGACGAGCTGCTTTTCGAGCCACTCCAAGCGCGCTTGGAAGGGCTGGACGGCGCGGTTTTCCGAGAGGGTTTTGACGTCCGAGCCGCCGGGGAGGACGGCCGAGGCGCCTTCTGCGCCTTGCTGGGCGAGTTCGAGCCACTGGCCCTCTTTGTCGGTGGGGATGTTTTGGGGCAGGACGATGAAGCAGGCGGGGATGCCGTAGATTTCAACATAGGCATCCCAGTCCTTTTCGGCGGTGGTGGAGCGGATGAACTTGATGAGGCCGATGCGGTTGACGTAGCGCTTGCGTTCGCGGCAGATGAGGTCATCGGCGCTGAGGCGGTATTCTTCGCGCGTTTGGTCGTAGCTGATGGGTTCGGCGGAGGGGTTGTAGGCCCAGGGGCCGGCGTGGCCTTGGCGGACCATATTCCACTGGTCGATGGGTTGGAGGCGGTAGAGGGTGTCGAGCCGGCCGTCGAGGCGGCACCAGGGGGCGAGATGGGAGAAGCCGCGGAAGCGGGCGAGGGTGAGGTGGGAGATGGCTTCGGAGAGGTTCTCGATGTTCTCGTAGGCAGCGCGCAGGCAGGCTTCTTGCTCGGCGGCGAGGACGCGGTCGTAGCGGCGGGAGTCGGGGGCGACTTGGGCGATGTCCCAATCGATGGAGCCGATGGCGCTGTCGAGGTTTTCAATGACGGTGAGGAGGGTGGCATCTTGCGCTTCGATGTGCGCGAAGAGCCACTGGATGTTGGCCATAATGCCTTGCTGGTACTCTTCGAGGTGGCGGATGCAGCGCTCGATGGTGAGGCCGCGGATGGGGTTGTAGTTTTCGCGCCAGCGGCGCATCGCGTTGATCAGATGGGTGGGTGGCGTCATATTGCAGCTCCAAGGAGGCCGCGACGGCGGAAGAGGCGGCGGTTGAGTGGAATGGGCGGGGTGATGGCCGATTCGTTGTTGGCGGCGTGGAGGAGGAGGGCGAGGGCGGAGGCGCGGTCGGAGTGGCCATCG
>JBJFFT010000034.1:0-10014 GCA_051891975.1 Candidatus Spyradenecus sp.
CTAGGTCGAGGCGAGGTAGGCCCTAGGTCGATTTGAGGTAGGCGCGGGGGCAATTTGGACCCGGGGCGAACTCAACTATTAAGTCCCCCACTTACCGGAAATAAGTCCCGGACTTATCGGCCATAAGTCCCCCACTTATCGGCGATAAGTCCGGGACTTATCAATCTACCTCGGTCGGGCTCTCAATCGCCCCCAGCCGAAGGCCGAATCCCCCCACCCCAGTGCAACAACCGGCAGATGATGTGGCCAAGTGAGTTGACAACAGGAGGCGGATGTGTTATCGTGTGCACGTTTTCTATTTCTCAGTAGAAGCGTGGGCGAGGGCCTGCGCTTTTTTGTTAGAGCAAACGAGCACAGACAGAGGAGTCAGAGCGATGGCAGTGAATGGCGAGCTTCAGGCAGTGGTCAACTTCCTTGAGCGGGAGCGTGGTGTGGACCGCGAGACAATTTTGCAGGCTATCGAGAGCTCGATTGAGCAGGCCGCGCGCAAGAATACGCGTGTGTCGGCGGACTTCCGGGTGAAGATTGACCGCAAGACCTTGACGATTTCGGCTTCGGACGAGTATGCAGTCTCCAACACCGAGCGTGGGCCGGGGATTGTGACGGTGGCGCAGGCGCGTCGTTTCGACCCGGAGGCGCAGGAGGGCGAGACGGTGCGGATTCCCTTCCCGGCCGAGAAGCTCGGGCGCATTTCCGCGCAGACGGCCAAGCAGACGATTATGCAGAAGATCCGCGAGGCCGAGCGCAGCAACGTCTACAACGAGTACAAGGACCGCGTGGGCGACATCGTCACCGGCACGGTGAAGATGGTCGCGCGCAAGGATATTTATGTGGAACTGGGCAAGACAGAGGCGTTGCTGCCGGCCAAGGAGCGGATCCCTTCTGAGGAGTATTCCACGGGCGATGTGATTCGCGCCTACGTGCTGCGCGTGCAGAATGACGCCTCGGGCCCGGCGATTACCCTCTCGCGTGCTTGCCCGGACTTCGTGAAGGCGCTCTTCCGCCTGGAGGTTGCCGAGATTGCCGACGGGGTCATCGAGGTGGTGAGCGTGGCGCGCGATCCAGGCCGCCGCGCGAAGGTGGCCGTGCGCTCGCTGAACCCCGATGTCGACCCCCAGGGCTCGTGCATCGGGATGCGCGGGGCGCGCGTGAAGAACGTGGTCCGCGAGCTCAATGGCGAGAAGATTGACATCGTCAAGTACAGCGACGACCCCGAGCTCTACGCTCGCGAGGCCCTCAAGCCCGCCGAGCCGACCACCCTCACGGTCGATGACGACGCGCACGCCATCTACGCCACCGTCCCGGCCGACAAGCTTTCGCTGGCCATCGGCCGCGCCGGGCAGAATGTCCGCCTGGCCACGCGCCTGACCGGCTGGAAGATCTCCATTACCGCCGATGAGGTCATCGCCGGCGAGGAGACCGATGAGCAGATCTTTGAGAGCAAGCGCGACGAGATGGTCCACCAGCTGGCCAAGGAGCTGGAGATTACCACCGTGGTGGCCGAGGCGCTCTTCGACCGCGGCTTCCACTCGCCCGAAGGCGTCCTCCACGCCGAGCAGGCCTACTTCCAGGAGACGACCGGGCTCGACGACGAGCAGGTCAAGGCCATCTACGAGCGGGCCCAGGCGCTCGTCGACCAGCAGGGAGAGTAAGCAAGATGAGAGTTTCCGAGTTTGCAAAACAGGCGAACCTGCCCGCAGGCATTGTCCTGGCCAAGGCCAAAGCGCTGGGGCTGGAGGTCTCTTCCACCCTCTCGGCGCTGGAGCCCGATGAACTCACGCGCCTGGCGCAGTGGGCCAAGGGGCTGATGGAGAGCGAGCGCGCCAAGCTGCTGGCCGACTACGAGGCCAAGCGCAAGAGCCGCAAGGCCAAGGGCGAAACGGTCCGCGCCGAAGAGGCTCGCCAGAACCGCGAAGCCGTGGAAGCGCACCGCAGCCTGGCCCTCGAGGCCGAGGCCAAGAAGGGCGAACGCGCCGCCCCCGCCCCCAAGCCGGTCGCGCCCAAGGCCCCCGAGGTCAAGCCCGAACCCAAGGCTGAACCTGCGCCCAAGGCCGAGCCCAAGCCGGAGGTTAAGCCTGCCAAGGTGAAGGCCGAAGCGCCCGTCGTGCCGGTCAAGGCCCCCGAAGCGAAGGTGGAGCCCAAGGTCGAGCCGCCCAAGGCCGAGCCCAAGCCTGCCCCCGCCGCGGCGAAGCCCGCCGCGCCCAAGGCCACCTTGGCCCCCACCCCGGCCCCCGCGCCCGTCCCGCCGCCGAAGGCCGAGCCGCCCAAGCCGAAGTTTACTGCCTCGCTCGGGCCGACGCCGAAGGCCACGCCGGTCTCGCTCGGTCTCTCGCCCACGCAGCCTGCGGGCGGCAACCGCGACAAGAAGCGCGGCGAGCGCGCCGAGGGCCCTGCCGGAGCCCGCGGTCCGGGTGCCAACCGCTTTGCCAATGGGCCGCAGGCCGCCCCCGGAGCCCGGGGTAACGCTGGCGCGGCCCGCCCGGGCGACCGCCGCAGCAACGACCGTTATGGCCGCAATGACCGCGCCGATCGCGCCGAGATGAACGAGCGTAGCGACCGCCTCCGCAAGCCGGTCAAGGCCGCCGCCGCCACGATCGTCACCTCCGGCGAGGGCAAGAAGCTCCAGCTCGATGGCCCGGTCACCGTCAAGGAACTGGCCGAGCTGATGGGTGTGCGCCCCAATTTGCTGATTATGGACCTGATGGGGCTGAATGTGCTCGCCTCCATCAACCAGATGCTCGAGATGTCGGTCATCCAGAAGGTGGCCGAGAAGTATGGCTTTGCCGCCGAGGTCGAGGAGCGCTCCAAGCGCTCGGCCGAACGCAAGCCTCAGCTTAAGAGCGAAGATGCCGATGACGAGATCCCCGAGGACAAGCCCGAGGAGATGAAGCTGCGTCCGCCGGTGGTCACCTTCCTGGGCCACGTCGACCACGGCAAGACCACCCTGATGGACTACATCCGCAAGGCCCACGTGGCTGCGGGCGAAGCCGGTGGCATCACCCAGCACATCGCCGCCTACACCATCGAGCTCGAGCAGCGCGATGACAACGGCAACAAGCGCCTGATTACCTTCGTCGACACCCCCGGTCACTCGGCTTTCGAGTCGATGCGTGCCCGTGGCGCGAACATCACCGACATCGCCGTCATCATCGTGGCGGCCGACGACGGCGTGATGCCCCAAACGCGCGAAGCAATCAAGCACGCCCGCAACGCCGGGGTGCAGATGCTCGTGGCCGTCACCAAGTGCGATAAGCCCGATGCCAACCCCATGCGCGTCTACCAGATGCTCCAGGGCGAAGGGCTCACCCCGAGCACCTGGGGTGGCGATATCGAGTGCTGCGAAGTCTCCGGTACCACCGGCCAGGGCGTCGAGGACCTCTTGGAGACCATCCTTATCCAGGCCGACGTGATGGAGTTGCAGGCCAACCCGAACCGCCGCGCGAATGGCGCGGTCATCGAGTCGCAGCTCGAGCAGGGCTTGGGGCCGACGGCCACGCTGCTCGTGCAGGGCGGCACGCTCCACGTGGGCGATGTGGTGCTCTGCGGAGAACACTACGGCAAGGTCCGCTCACTCATCGACGAGCGCGGTAAGCCCACTAAGTCCGCCGGGCCCTCGATTGCGGTCAAGTGCACGGGCCTCTCCGGCGTGCCGGAGGCCGGCTCGGAGTTCCGCGTGATGCTCAACGAGAAGCGGGCGCGCGAATTGGCCGAGAAGACTGCCGAAGCGAACAAGCTCCAGTCCCTCTCCGCCGCGCAGTCGTCGATTATGGCCGACTGGACCAAGCGCCTGGAGGCCGACGGCAAGGGCGAACTCGACGTCATCGTCAAGGGCGATGCGCAGGGCACGGCCGAAGCGGTGGTCGAGTGCCTCAAGGGCATCGTCTCGCAGAAAGTTTCGCTCAAGATCCTCTATTCCGGCGTGGGCTCTGTGACGGCGGCCGATGTGCAGCGCGCCAAGGGCGCCATCGTGGTGGGCTTTGGCGTGAACTGCGAGCCGGGCGTCCAGGCGATGGCCCGGCAGAATGGCGTGCGCATCAACACCTTCCGCATCATCTACGAGCTCATCGAGCACGTCAAGCGCTGTATGCTTGAACTCATCGCGCCGGAGTACAAGGAGGTCGTCCGCGGCCACGCCGAGATCCGCCAGGTCTTCGACATCAGCAAGCTCGGCAAGATTGCCGGCTGCCAGATGCTCGACGGTTCGCTCACCTTCAAGGGCAAGTTCCGCATCTATCGCGGCAAGACGCAGATCTTCGATGGCGCTGTGGTCACGATGAAGCACTTCAAGGACGACGTCAAGGAGATTGCCCCCGCGCAGGAGTGCGGCCTGGGCTTCGGCTCCTTCGAGGAGTTCCGCGAGGGCGACACGGTCGAGTGCTACGAGATGGAAGAGCTGCCCAAGACGCTCTAACGCCCCAACGCAGGAGCTGACTATGTCCGTCAACCGCCTCGACCGCATCAACTCGCTCCTCCAGCGCGAGATTGCCGACGACCTCTTCCGCGTGCTGCAGTCCGACCCGGAGATTGACATCGCCGGTGTGACAGTCACGAAGGTGGCCTGCGCGCCGAACCTGCGCACGGCCGATGTGTGGGTCTCCATCCGCGATGCCGAGCAGCACCCCACTTGGTTGCGCCGCCTCTCCAAGCACGCCCGCGAGCTGCAAGAGCTCATCAACCGCAACCTCACCCTGCGCTTTACGCCCCACCTGCGCTTCCGTCTGGATGTGGGCATCGCCAAGGGCGACCGCGTGCTCGACATCCTCAGCCACCTCGACCTCCCGGAAGAGCCCCCGGCTGGGGAAGCCAGCGCCGAGGAGTAAGCGCGGTGGGTAAGCCTATCAGCGAGTTCCCGGACCCTGACGGCATCCTGGCGGTGGACAAGCCCGCCGGGCTTGTCTCGCACGTTGTGGTGGCCACGCTCCGCCACAAGTTCGGCTTTGCCAAGGTCGGCCACGGCGGCACGCTCGATCCGGATGCCACCGGGCTCCTGCTCATTCTCCTGGGCAAGGGCACCAAGATCTCCGAGCGCGTGATGGGCCAGGTGAAGACCTACACCGGCACCATCCGCTTCGGCGCGGCCACCACCACGCAGGACCGCTTGGGCGAAGTGCTCGAGGAGCACCCCACCGCCGGTCTGAGCGAGGAGGCCATCCGCGAGGCGATTGCGCGCGACTTCGTGGGCGACCTCTTCCAGAAGCCGCCGATGTTCTCTGCCGTCAAGATCGCCGGCCAGCCGCTCTACAAGATGGCGATGCGCGGGGAGGAGTGCGAACGCGAGGAGCGCTTCGTCCACATCTTCGCCTTCCGCATCACCGCCTTCCGCCCGGCCGAAGCGCGCGCGGAGGCCGACTTCGAGGTGACCTGCTCCAAGGGCACCTACGTGCGCACCCTGGCCCACGACCTCGGGCAGACACTCGGTGTGGGCGCGCACCTCTGCGCCCTGCGGCGCACGGTCAGCGGCCAAATCACCCTGGCGCAAGCCACGCCCTTCGCCGACTTGCTGGAGATGAGCCGCGCCGAGGTGGAGCGGCGCGTCATCCCCTGCCCGCAATACCTCACCGGCACGCCCTAATGGCCTGCGCGCTCGCCACCAACCTGGACGCTTTGCCGGCGAACGCCGCCCTGGCTGTCGGCTCCTTTGACGGCTTGCACCTGGGCCATCAGGCCCTCTTGCGCGCGATGCTCACCTACGCCCGCGCCACCGGCCGCGCGGCCTGCGTCCTCACCTTCGGCCAGAGCCCCCTCGCCCTCCTCGACCCGGCGCACGACCCCGGGCGCATCGTCGACGACGCACGCAACGGCGAGCTCCTGCGCCAGGCCCTCTCCGGCAGCGACGCCCTCCTCATCCAGCAACCCTTCACCCCCGCCTTCGCCGCCCTCCCGGCCGAGGACTTCATCCGCCGCCTACGCGCTGCTACCCTCTTCTGCGGCGAGGATTGGCGCTTCGGGGCCGGGGCTAGCGGCACGCCGGAGACTGCGCGCGCGGCCGGGCTGGAAGTCCACATTGTCCCCTACGCGCAGTGGCAGGGCGAGCGCGTCTCCTCCACCCGCATCCGCGCCGCCCTCCAAGCCGGCGACCTGGCGGCCGCCTCGGCGATGCTCGGCCGGCCGTGGGACTTCTGCGGCACGGTCGTGCGCGGCCGCGGCCTGGCCGGGCCCTCCCTCGGCTTCCCCACCCTCAACCTCCCCTACCGCGGCCGTGCCGGCGAACGGCTGACCTGCCCGGCACGCGGTGTCTACGCCGCCCAGGCCAAGGTCGGCTCCGAGACACGCCCGGCGCTGGTCAACTTCGGCGTGGCCCCCACCCTCAAGGCCGAAGCCGAGCCGCTCTTCGAGGCGCACCTGCCCGGTTGGTCCGGCGAAGCCTACGGCCGCGAGGTCACGCTCACCTTCACCCGGCCCCGTCTCCGCTCCGAGCGCGCCTTCGCCAGCCTCGCGGAGCTCCAGGCGCAGATTGCCGACGACCTCACCCACCTGCCGGAGGCTTGCAATGGCTAAGGAAACTGACGGCCTCACCCCAATGATGCGGCAGTATCGCCGGACCAAGGAGGAGTTGGACGACGAGACTATCCTCTTCTTCCGGATGGGCGACTTCTACGAGATGTTCTTCGAGGACGCCCACCGCGCGGCCCCGATCCTCGGCGTCACCATTACCAAGCGCGCCGGCGTGCCGATGTGCGGCGTGCCCTACCACGCGCTCGATAGCTACCTCGCCAAGGTCGTCCGCGCCGGCCTCAAAGCCGCCGTCTGCGAGCAGACCGAGGACCCCAAGACGGCCAAGGGCCTGGTCCGCCGCGAAATCACCCGCATCGTCTCCCCCGGCACGCTCACCGAAGAGAGCATCCTTGACGCGAATGCCTCCAACTTCATCGCCGCCGTCTTCGCCGGCAAGAAGGAGACCTATGGCGTGGCCGCGCTTGAACTCTCCACCGGCGAACTCTGCGTGGAGGACGCCCCCAATGCCGGCGCACTCATCGAAGCCCTCCGCCGCATCGCCCCCAGCGAGACCCTGGTCTCCGACGAGCAGTCCGCCCTCTTCTCCCCCGCCCTCACCCACGAGGTCGCCGGCACCGTCACGATGACCGACGCCTGGCAGTTTATGCCCGATGCTGCCGAGGACATGCTCAAGCGCCACTTCAAGATCCACTCCCTTGAAGGCTACTGCGGCCAAGGCCCCCGCCCCGCCTGGGTCCAATCCGCCGGCGCGCTCCTCCACTACGTCTGGCAAGAGCTCCATCGCGACATCTCCCACGTCCGCGGCCTCACCGTCCGCCAGGGCAGCGCCTTCCTGGCCCTCGACGAATGCACCTGCCGCAACCTCGATCTCCTCCCCGTCCCCGGCGGCCGCCCCGAAGCCGAGACCCTCCTCGGCGTCCTCGACGGCACCAAGACCCCGATGGGCAAGCGCCTCCTGCGCGCCTGGATCCGCTCCCCCCTCCGCCAGCTCGAGCCCATCCACGCGCGCCAGGCCGCCGTCGGCGAACTCATCGCCAACCGCCGCCTCCTCTCCGACCTGCGCGCCCACCTGGCCGACACCCGCGACTTCGAGCGCGTGATGACCCGCCTCTCCGGCGGCTCGGGCAACGCCCGCGACCTGCGCGCTCTGGCCGACTCCCTTGCCCAGATCCCCGCCCTGCGCTCGCTCATCGCCCAGGCCCAATCGCCCGCTCTCCAAGAGATCTTCGCCTCCCTCCACGATCTGCCCGAGCTCACGCGCGAACTCCTCGCGGCCCTCGTCGACGACCCGCCCCTCACCATCCGCGAAGGCGGCCTCTTCCGCCCCGGCTACAACGCCGCGCTCGACGACTTCCGCACCGCCTCTCAGGAGGGCCACAACTGGGTGGCCACCTACCAGCTCCAGCAGCAAGAGGCCACCGGCATCCGCAACCTCCGCGTCCGCCGCAACAACGTCTTCGGCTTCTACATCGAGGTGACCAAGGGCCAGCTCGCCAACGTCCCGGCCTCCTACGAGCGCCGCCAGACCGTCGTCAACGCCGAGCGCTTCATCACCCCCGAGCTCAAGGAATACGAAAGCCGCATCCTCGGCGCCCAAGAGAAGGGCAACGCCCTGGAATACGAGCTCTTCCAAGACCTCCGCCAAAAGGCCTGCGCCTTCCTGGCCGAAATCCAGGCCACCGCCACCGCCGTCGCCCGCCTCGACGTCCTCCAAGGCTTTGCCGACCGCGCCCTCGCCCTCGCCTACACCTGCCCGGTGGTCGATGACTCCACCGACCTCACCATCCGCGAAGGCCGCCACCCCATCGTCGAGCTCCAGCCCGGCGCCGAGCGCTTTGTCCCCAACGACACCCAGGTCGACGGCACCGCCCAGCAGATTATCCTCATCACCGGGCCCAATATGGCCGGCAAGTCCACCTACATCCGCCAAGTGGCCATCCTCGCCATTATGGCCCACCTCGGCGCCTACGTCCCGGCCGAAGCGATGCACGTGGGGCTCATCGACCGCGTCTTCACCCGCGTCGGTGCCGGGGACGACCTCGCCCGCGGCCGCTCCACCTTTATGGTCGAGATGCAAGAGACCGCCAACATCCTCAACAACGCCACCCCGCGCTCGCTCATCGTCCTCGACGAAATCGGCCGCGGCACCTCCACCTTCGACGGCATCTCCATCGCCTGGAGCGTGGTCGAATACCTCCACAACCGCCTCGACCGCAAAGCCCGCACCCTCTTCGCCACCCACTACCACGAACTCACCGAGCTCGCCGCCGTCCTCCCCGGCGTCAAGAACTACACCGTCCAAGTGCGCGACCAAGGCGAGACCATCGTTTTCCTCCGCCGCATCATCCCCGGCTCGGCCGACAAGAGCTACGGCATCCACGTCGCCCGCCTCGCCGGCATGCCCACCTCCGTCATCGCCCGCGCCAACGACATCCTCTCCAGCCTCGAGAGCCAGAAAACCGTCCGCCTCGAGATCCCCAAGCGCCGCCGCGCCTCCTCCGGCGAAGACCCCGCCTGCCAAATGCAGCTCTTCTAACACCCACCCCGCGCGAGAGAGAGCACCGTTCCTGTGAAGCACACCGTGGTGGCAAACACCGCCGCGGAGGGCGGCTTGCAAAACGCTTACAAGCACACCCCTTGCTCCCATCCCCGTCTTTCCCCCGCTGATACCCTCAAAAAGGTAGGGCCTACCTCACTTTGAGCTAGGCGCGGGGTGGATAACTGTTGGGAGGCGGTGTGGGATTATCTGCCGCCAAGCCAGAGATTGGCAAGGCGTGGGCAAAGGCGTTTCACGGCGAGCGCAGTGCCGATACTGAGACCGATGGCAAGGCCACCACGCGTGG
This sequence comes from Candidatus Spyradenecus sp., assembly GCA_051891975.1. Taxonomy (GTDB): domain Bacteria; phylum Verrucomicrobiota; class Kiritimatiellia; order RFP12; family DVOR01; genus Spyradenecus. The sequence goes on from JBJFFT010000034.1 coordinate 9,300, forward strand.
CGTAGCCCAAGAGAGAGTTATAGGCGGGTAATGAAAGGCACCCGAACGCTTCGGCGCGCGAGAAGAGGTTAAGGAAGATCAGGTGGAGGAGGTAGATGGGGAGGTTGCAGGCCAGAAGCCACGGCGGCAGAAGAGCGCGGCTGCTCATCACGCGCCACAAGGTTGCCAGGAGAAAGGGAAGTGCAAGAATGGCGAAATAGATACCGGGCTTTAGCGCGTGAAGCGTTCCAAAGAAGGAGAGTACCAACAGGAATACACCGATAGCGCCGCACAGGCATGTTTGCCGAGAGGTAAGCGGGCGCGCCGGCGTATAGTGGCGCAGGAAGATGCCAAGTGAGAAGTAACAGAAGCCACTCATCGAGAAGCCGTAGGTGAAGATATAGGAGCCGTAGCCGGCTATACGCTCGAAGGGAAAGGCCGCAAAGAGAGGCCAACGCGAGAGGAACGGCGCAATGTGACGGAGAATGTATGTGTACGGCAGGAGCAGAAGATGGAGAAGGAAGAGCGCGGCGAGAAAGGAGAGGCCGCTCTTGCGCGAAGTGGTCAGGGGGCGAACGACAAGGGGCGAGACGAGGACAAAGACGAAGAGCGTGCGTAGGAACCAGAGCGAATAGAGCTCAGGGCAGGCGAAGGGATAGAGACCTGTGGTCGACTTCCAGTTGATGGTCTGGGCAAGAAGGTCCAGGAACGGTAACCCGGCGGTCGGCGGTAAAAC
>JBJFFT010000035.1:0-9983 GCA_051891975.1 Candidatus Spyradenecus sp.
GCAGGGCGCTTCGGCCGGGGTGGAGCGCACCGCGCTCCCGAGGTGCAGGGCGAGCCGCCCTGCGCGGGGTGTGGGGCAGCCGCCCCACGCGCGCACGGCGGCCTTAGCAATAGAGGTCAGGGGGGCGGGTGTGGGAGAAGTCGAGGCGTTGGAGCCAGCGGAGGATTGGGCGGCCGAGGCCTGGGGTGCCGATGACCTCGATGGCATCGAAGCGGTAGGCGGTGGAGGCGAGGAGGCCGTGGCGGGCGAGGTAGGCGGTGGCGGCTTTGCGCAGGTGGGCGCGCTTGGCGGGGGTGAGGGCGGTGCGCGGGGGGCCGTAGGCTTCGTTGTGGCGGGTTTTGACCTCGATGAAGAGGAGGGTACGGCCGTGGCGGGCGACGAGGTCGAGCTCGAGGTGGCGGGTGGGGCGGGCGTTGCGCTCGAGGAGCTGGCAGCCGTGGGCGCGGAGGTAGAGCGCGGCCCAGCTTTCGCCCCAGGCGCCGAGAGGGACGCTGGGGGGCCGGAGGCGTTCGAGGGCGCCGCGCAGGGGGAGGACGAGGGCGGCGAGGGGGGCGAGGAGTCGGGCGGCGAGGCTCATCCGACGGTGAGGGTTTCTTCGGGGTAGCGGACGTGGTGGGTGATGCCGCGGTCGGCCATTGCCAGGGCCAGCGAGATGGGGCCGATACGCCCGAGGAACATCGCCAGCGAGATGAGGAGGCGGCCGAAGGGGGTGAGGAGGGTGGTGGCGTCGAGAGAGGCACCGACGGTGCCGAAGGCGGAGGTCACTTCGTAGAAGAGGCCGAGGTCGCCGCGTGCAGCGATGAGGGGCTTTTCGGTGCAGAGGAGGATGGCGTAGAAGGTGAAGACGACGGCGAGGTAGAAGAAGACGATGACCATTGCTTCGCGGCAGACGGCACCGGAGAGGGTGCGGCGGTGGACCTGGACATCGGGGTTGCCGCGGATGTAGGCGCGGATGGTGAGGAGGAGGACGACGAGGGTGGTGGTCTTAATGCCGCCGGCCATCGAGCCGGGGGAGCCGCCGATGAGCATCAGGAGGACGGAGAGAAGGTTGGCCGGGGGGGTGATCTCGGTCATGGGGACGAGGTTGAAGCCGGCGGTGCGGAACATCGCACTTTGCGTGAAGCCGACGGCGAGGCGTTCGAGGTCGCCGGCGAGGGCGTAGCGCAGGCCGGCCCAGTCGCCCGCGCGCAGGAGTTCCCAGGGGCTGGCGGCACCGGGGAGGTCGGCGAGGGAGGCGTTCCACTCGAGGGCGGTGAAGAGGGCACCGCCGCCGACGAGGAGGATGAGGGTGGTCCAGAGAACGATGCGCGCGTGGAGGGAGATGCGGCCGCGGCGGCGAAGGTCGCGCTGCCAGAAGTGGTAGCGGAAGACGTTGGAAAGGACGATGAAGCCGATGCCGCCGAAGGTGACCAGGAGAGCGATGGTGACGACGTAGGGAAGGTCGCCACTCATCGAGATGAGGTTGCCTTCGTGAAGGGAGAGCCCGGCGTTGCAGAAGGCGCTGATGGCGTGGAAGAGGGCGAACCAGAGGCTCTTGGCGAGGGGGTAGCCGTGGTGATAGAAGTAGCGCAGGAAGAGGAGGCCGGTGCCGAGAAGCTCGAAGGTGAAGACGTAGCGGACCGTTTGGCGCAGGAGGGAGTGGGCGCCGCCTTCGTTGTCCGCGCCGTAGCTCATCATCATCTGGCGCTCGCCGCCGGCCGAGACGCGCCCGAGGAGGAGCGAGACGATGAGGGTGCCCAAGGTGAGCAGGCTCAGACCGCCGAGCTGAATGCACAGCAGCAAGATGGCTTGGCCGAAGGGGGTGTAGGCGGTGGGCACGTCGAGGACCGCCAGGCCGGTCACGCACGAGGCGGAGGTGGCCATAAAGAAGTTGTCGAGAAGGGCGCGGGCGCAGGTTCCCCAGGCGAAGGGTTGGCCGGGGAGCTCCCACGCCCAGCGGCCCGAGGCCTGGGCCCAGGGGGTGTTGAGGAGGGCCCAGCCGGCGAAGATGAGCAGGAGGAAGGTCCACACCAGGGCGCGACGGGGGTTGAAGCGCTTGACCTTGGGGAGGGAGGAGAGGGGGCGGAGGTCGTTCTCCAGGTCGCACAACCGCTGTCGGAAGGCCTGCAGGTCGGAGAGGTCGGGACTTCTCATAGGGCGAGTTCCTCCGGGGTTGGGGGCGAGAGCGCGGCGCCGCGATAGGGCAGGCCGAGGGCTTCGTACTTCATCACGCCGAGTTCGTGGTAGGGCAGGCGGTCGATGCGCTGGACGTTGAGGCCGGCAATCATCTCGCGCGTGGCGGCCTTCTCGGCGGGCGTATCGTTAAGACCGTGGGCGACCACCTGGCGGATCCAGACGGGCTTCTGGGTCTGACGCAGATGGGCGAAGATTCGCTGGGTGGGCTCCTGCGAGAGTCCTGTCACCTCGCGGAAGCGATCGGGGTCGGGGGCCTTGACGTCGAGGAGGATGAGGTCGGCGGCGTCGAGGAGGGCGCGGGCGGCGGGGGTGTCGAGGGCGCCGGAGGTGTCGATGGCCACGTGGAAGCCCTCGGCGTGGAGGGCGGCGACGACGGGCAGGAGCGCCTCGGCCTGCAGGAGCGGCTCGCCGCCGGAGAAGGTGATGCCGCCATCGTTGCCCAGATAGGGGCGCATCCGCCGGGCGCGGCGGAGGAGCTCGGAGAGGGGCACGGCGGTGCCGCCGGCGGGGTCCCACGTGTCGGGGTTGTGGCAGAAGAGGCAGCGCAGCGGGCAGCCTTGGAGGAAGACAACCAGGCGAATGCCCGGGCCGTCAACCGCGCCAAAGCTCTCGTAGGAGTGGACGCGAAGGGTGGGCTCGGGGGCCGGCGTGGCGGGGGAGGGATTCATAGGGCTAAGGATTGGGGAGGGAGTCGAGGCCGGCGAAGGCGGGGTCCCCGGCGGCGGACTCCAGGGCGCAGGCCGCGCGCCAGGTGCCCCAGACCCACCAACGGCCGGGGCGCACGCCGAGGACTTCGCGCACCAGGCGGCCGCGGCGGTCGTAGAAGCGCACATCGATGGCAAAGCGCATCCCGAGGGTGTGAATGGCGTTGCAGGGCTTGAGGAGGAGCGCGTCGCCGGCGGTCAGGCCGCTGCGGCCGAGCAGACCACGCATCCGCGCGAAGGGGGTGGCGGCGAGGGTAATGGTCACGGCGTGGCCTCGGGCGTGGCGCGCAAGGTGGGGGCGAGCTGGGCCATAAAGTCGTGCAGGGCGGCCTCGCCCTCGGGGGTCTGGAAGTCGTGCTGCGGGGAGGAGATGGTGATCATCGCCCAGCGGCGGATGCGGTTGTGGAGCGAGCGCTCCCAAACGTCGCCCAGCACGCGCTCGAAGTTGGAGACGGTGGCCTTGTCGGCATTGAGGAAGACATAGGCAAAGCCGCTGCGCCCGAGCTGCCCTTCGCGGGTGAGCGAGAAGCAGGCCATCGGCCAGCCGGGGAGGATCTGGCGCACGGCGCGCTCGCTCATCACGTAGCCCTGCGCCGGCAGGCAGAGCTCCGGACGGTGGATGGAGATGCGCTGGCGCCCGGCAATGACCAGCGAGACGGTGAACTCCGAGCCGTCCTGGAGCGTGTAGTTGACCTTGCGGCTCTGCGTGTCGGCCGGGAGGATGTCGAGCTCGGCCCGGGAGACGCGCGAGACCTCGCCGCCGCAGATCGGGCACACGCTCGGCCCCTCGGCATCGGCATCGTAGAGCTTCGACCACAGGCACGCGCGGTTCTGGCAGAAGCGCGGGAAGCGCATCTGCGTCATCGTCGGCAGGGCCACGAAGCGTGGCTGGAGGAAGGTGTCGCTCTCGAAGGTCAGCGGCGGGACCAGCCCGGCCGCGTAGCGGATGGAGAGCAGCAGCGCCACCATCACCGCCAGCCCGGCCAGCCCGCCGCACGTGAGCCCGGCCCAACGCACCCCCGGCGCGGCCGGCAACGGATCGGGGTCGGCCGCCGGCTTTTCGCCGCGCGCCAGCCAATCGGTCAACGCAAAGACGAGCCCGGCATAGACGGGCGCCACGATGAAGAGGGCGTTATCGTGCAGCACCATCCCGGCGGCTTGCCCGGCCAGGTGGCAGGTGAGCGCGGTGAGCAACAAGCGCAGAATGTTGCCCAAAAAGGCGATGGGCACGCTGGAGAGGAAGAGCACCGCCCGCCGCCGGAGGGTCGTCAGCCGGAAGGCGCCATAGGCTGCCGTGCCGACGAAGAGGGCCACGAGCGAGCGGATGCCGCTGCAGGGATCGGCCACATCGAGCTGGAAGAAGGGTTGGCCCTTGGCCACGATGGCCGTACCCACCTGCCGCACGCCAATGCCCAGGCCGTTGAGCAAACAGGCGGTCACGCTCACCGAGGCCCGGCGCAGCGGCACGGTCCAGTTATCCAAAAAGCCCACCGGGATGACGAAGAGGAGCAGCGCCAGGGGGAACCAGGTCTCCTTGAGCATCCGCCGCCCGTAGGTGGCCAGGGCAATCGCCCAGAGCAGGAGCACCGCTGCCATCTCGGAAAAGCGCGTCTGCCCGCCGCGCAGCCCCAGGAAGAGGAGCGCGCCCGCCGGCACCAAGAGTAGACACGCCAACCACGGCTCGCCGGGGCCGACCGCAGCCACCAGGCGCTTGCGCCGCGCCCAGAGCAAGCCGCCCACCAAGAGCGGCACCAGCCACACATACTCCATGTGCTGGCTCGCGTCGTGCCAGTCGGTCATCAGCCCATCCCAAGCCGGCATTAGCCAGCCCCACGCCACTGCCAGCAACGCGCCCAAGAGCGCCACTTGGGCCCGCGGCCCCTTTAGCCAATCCATCATAAGCCCTTGTTCTCCTTAGCTTTCGGCAGCTCGGCAAAGAGGCGGAACTGCGCTCCGCCGCCCGTGCGCACCACGCCTGGCAGGACGCGCCGCCCGGCCTCCGCCGTCACACTCCCTAGCCGCGCCTCGTTCACAATCAGAATATCCGCATCATCGGCAAAGTCATCGCCCTGGACCACCCGCCCGCGCTCGGTGCGCAGCAGCCAGAGCATCTGCGCGCAAGTCACGGTGTTCCCGCCCACCACGCGCACGCGCACCGGCTTCTGGCGCGGGGCCTTGCGTGCCTGACGCAGCAGGTGCAGACTCTCGCGCTGCTCCTCGCGCGTCAACCAGGTGCGGATGCGCCCATCAGGCTCCCAGCCCAGACCAAACCCCAGCGCCAGGATGGTCAGCCCGCCGAGGATGTTGCGCACCGCCGGCTGCTCCACCGCTGAGAGCGCCATCCCTAGCACAATCGCCGAGAGCACCCCCGTGGCCACCCCAAAGCACCCCTTCACTCCAAAGCAAAGCGTCCCCAACACAATCGGTGGGAAGAGGATGACGAAGAAGCGCGCCCAGCGGCGGTCGCCCCGCCGCCAACACCACAGCGCCAGCACGCTCCAGGCCACCACCCCAAAGCCCCCGCCGCAGAGCCACAAGAAGCGCCAGAGCGCCTCGAACCACGGGCTCTCGCCAAAGCCAATCCCCTCAAAGTGCGGTAATGTCGGCGCGCCCATCAGCCCAAACTGCGCCAGGATCGACCCCACGCCCACCGCCACCGCCAGCGCCAAGGCCACGTGCAGCGTCTGCCAATAGAGGTAGAGCCGCCGCCACCCCGCGCCAATGGCAATCGCCGGCACGAAGGCAATCAGCAGCCACCAGGTGTTTCCATCGAGCGAAATCAGCGTGGCCAGCAGCCCCCCAAAGGCCGCCGCCGAAAAGTATCCCGGCCAGCGCGCATACGCCCGCGCCGCCAAAAGCATCCCCAGTAGCACGCTCGCCTCAAAGAGATAGGGTCCAAAGGTGACCCCGTGCCAGATGAGCCCCAGCGTCACCGCCGCAAAGGCCATCGCCCACAGCCCCCCATCCGGCGAGTAGTAGACCCCCTTGCTTTGCTGCGAGCCCAACGCAAAGAGGCTCACCAGCGCCAGCGCCCCAAAGAGGACCGGCACCACCCGGTAGCAACGGCTGGGGTAGGGCCCCGCCCCCTCCCCGAAGAAGCACGCACTCCCCCCCGAGAGCACGTGGAAGAGCGTCCGCCGAGCCAACACCCCCGCCGGCCACGCCGCCGCGCTCACCCCATCCTCCGCAATCACCGCCGTCGCCAACAGCTCGCGCGCCTCCTCCTTCTCCGGAAAGGGCGCATTCAGCCGCAAAGCAAACAACCCCACCCCCACGGCGAGCACCACCGCAAAGCAAACTAAACGCAACAGCTGCCAAACCTTGCGCTCCATAACGCCTCCTATTATAGCAGAAGCCCCCACGCCTCGCTCAGCTCGCCGCCACAAGATAAACGCGCGCGGCCTAAAAAGACCGCGCGCGGGGTTAAAGGGCGAATGAAGCGGCTTATTGGCCGGGAGTCCACTCAGCAGTGACCGGGCCGCGCTTGCCGGGGGCGTAGATGGGCCGGGCGATGGTGGGGGCGGCGTGATGGCTCTCGGAGCCGTCGCGCGGGCCGTCGGCCTGGGTGCGGGCCCAATGCTGCGCCACGGGCTTGGGGCGGCGCGGCGGGCGGTCATTGCGCGGCTGATCGACGCGCGACGGACGCTCGGGGCGGGCGGCGGGCTTCTCCTCGACGATCCCGGCGGCGCGCTTGGCCGCGGCCTCGCGGTCACGCTGGCGCTTGCGGCGTTCGCGATCGTGGCGAGAGCGCGGCTTGAAACGCGGCTCGCGCTCAGGGCGAAGCTCGGTCTCGGCCTTGGCGCTTTCGCCTTCGGTCGGGGCCTCGGCACCTTCGGGCTTGGCCTCTTCAGCAACCGGCGCGGGCGCGGGGACGGCCTCGGCGGCCGGCGCTTCCGGCGCAACCTCCGGGGCGGGCGCTTCGGGGACCGATGCAACCTCGACCTCCGGAGCCGACGCTTCGACCGGCGCAGGGGCCTCGGGCGCAGGGCTTTCCGGGGCACTCACAGCCTCAGCTTCGGGGGCCGGAGCCGCTTCGGGGGCGGACTCGGGGCGCGGCTTGCGCTCGGAGCGCTCGCGGCGCTGACGGGCGGCGGGCTGCGGGAGCTCGGCGTACATCCACTCTTCGGGCATCGTGCACTTGAGCGGCTCGTTGATGTACTTCTCGATGTCGGGGATGATGAAGCTCTCGTCCTCGTCGGCGAAGGAGATGGCGGTGCCGGTGTGGCCGGCGCGGCCGGTGCGGCCAATGCGGTGGACGTAGTCTTCGGGCTCGTAGGGGAAGTCGTAGTTAATGACGAAGGCGATGTCGTCCACGTGGATGCCGCGCCCGGCGACATCGGTGGCCACCACGGTGCGGACCGAGCCGGCGCGGAAGGCTTCGAGGATCTTCAGGCGTTTGACCTGGTTGACGTCGCCGGAGAGCACCTCGCAGGGGATGCTGCGGCGGCGGAGGTTCTCGGCGATACGCTCGGTGGAGAACTTGCGGTTGCAGAAGATGATGGTCCGCGCCTCGGGGTTGTGGACCAGGTGGTTGTAGAGGAGCTTGAACTTCTCTTCGCTACGGGCGATGTAGACGATCTGGCGGACGGTGTCGGTGGCGAGGCTCTCGGACTCGATTTCGACGCGCACCGGGTCGCGCATCCACATGGCCGCGAGGTTCATCACCGTCTCGTTGAGGGTGGCGGAATAGAGCATCGTGCACCGGTGGTCGCGGTCGGGCAGGCGATTGACGATGGCGCGGACGTCGGGGATGAAGCCCATGTCGAGCATCCGGTCGGCCTCATCAATCACCAGCGTGTCGACCTGGCGCAGGTCCACGATGCGGCTGCGCATGTAGTCCTTCAGGCGGCCGGGGGTGGCGACCAAGAGGTCCACCGGAGCCTCCTCGAGCTCGCGGCGCTGGCGGTCGTAATCCATCCCGCCGTAGACCGCGAGGGAGCGCACATTCCCGCAATACTTACCCAAAGCCTCGGCGTCCTTGCAGATCTGGATAACCAGCTCGCGGGTCGGGGCCAGGATGAGGGCGCGCGGAGTGCCGGGCTGAAGGTTGCGCTTCTCGGGGGTGTTCAGGTAGCGCGTGAGCACGGCGATGAGGAAGGCCGCGGTCTTGCCGGTGCCCGTCTGGGCGCGCCCGGCCACATTCTTCCCGGCCAAGGAGAACTCGAGCGACTGCGCCTGAATGGGCGTGCAGTACTCAAAGCCCAGGTCGGCCACCGCGTGCAAGATCTCGCTCGGCAGCCCAAAGTCCACAAAGCGCTTCTTGCCCTCGGCCTCGGCCACCTGATAGCTCGCCGGATCCCACGCGGCGTGGGCCTGCGCAAAGGCTTCGCGCTGCTCAGCGGTGAAGGCACCCCCGGGGCGGCTGGCGCCGGCGGGCGTGTTGCGCGCTTCGCGATCGCCACGCGGACGCTCGCCGCGTTCGCGGCGGGGGCGGTCCCCGCGATCACGCCGATCCCGGCGCGGCTTACCCTCGCGCTCGGAACGCTCGCGGCGCGGACGATCCGGCCGCTCGGAGCGCTCGCCACGCTCCCGGCGCTCGGTGGAACCCTTTTCGGCCCCTTCGGGGCGATCGCCCGGGCGGGCGGTGCGCGAGCGGCGCGGCTGCTGCTGACCCTGCTCGCCGGTGCGCGGCTTGCGGTTGCGCCCGGCAGCGGGCTTATCCTGCCCCCGGCCAGTGCCGGAAGGCTTCGCGGGTTGTCCAAGCCCAAGGGCGGACTTCAATTTGGAAAGGAGACCCATACTTCGGCGTCCTCCTTGATAGATAAGATGGCACCAGGCTTAGGCGGCAGAGGCCAACCCGAGACTCCCGGATGAAAAGCGAAAGAAGGGCGACGTCTTCGCGCGAAGACGTCCGCCCCCTTCGGAAACCGTGCGGGCCAAGCCCGCCGGCGCATTAGCGCTTGGAGAACTGGAAGCGGGCACGGGCGCCACGCTGACCGGCTTTCTTGCGCTCCTTCATGCGCGAATCGCGGGTGAGGCAGCCAGCCTTCTTGAGGACGGCGCGGAGGTTCTCGTCCATCGCGCAGAGGGCGCGGGAGAGAGCGTGGCGCATCGCGCCGGCCTGGCCGGCAATGCCGCCACCCTTGGCCGAGACGAGCACATCGTACTTGCCGGTGAGCTCGGTCATCGCGAAGGGCTGGTTGATGTAGGCGCGCAGCGACTCGCTGGGGATGTAGCGCTCGATCTCGACGCCGTTGACGGTCCACTTACCGGTGCCCTCGATCAGGCGCACGTGAGCGACGGCGGTCTTGCGGCGGCCAGTAGCCTTGGTCAAATCAGTAGACATTTGTGAAAATCCTTTCGCTTCGGGTTAGAGGCTCAGCGGCTCAGGCTTCTGGGCAGCGTGCGGGTGCTCGGCGCCGGCGAAGACTTTCAGGCGGGTCATACGGATGGTCGCGGTGTTGTTCTTCGGGAGCATCCCCCAGACCGCGTCGGTGATGAGGCGGGTGGGGTTCTTCTCGCGGATGACCGAAGCGGGCGTCTTGGAGAGGCCGCCGCGCCAGCCGGTGAAGTCCACATACTGCTTCTGCTCTTCCTTCTTACCGGTGAGCGCGACCTTCTGCGCGTTGATCACAATCACGAAGGCGCCGGTATCGACCGACGGCGCAAAGTCGGGGCGGTCCTTGCCGCGGAGCACATTGGCCACCTTGACGGCCAGACGGCCGAGGGGCTTATCGGCCGCATCGATGATGTACCACTTGCGGCTTTCGTTGTTGGGCAACTCGGGGAGAGTCGTCTTAGTCATAGTTTTACCCTGTCTTTCAGTTGACCGGGAACCACTCCAACGCCTTCAACGGTCCGGCGTTCGTGGCCCCCAATGCGCCGGTTCTGCCGGGGCGGAACAACAGGGAGTCGGGGCGTGCTCCGCCAATCCAGCGCATTTGGTCGAGTAAAATACCAAACAACGCCCCCAAGCGCAAGCAAAAAATACCGGGCTGGCCGCCTTGCGGCCCCTGAAGCCTTACGCGAGAGAGGGGAGATCCTCGTAGGCAATCCCTTGGAGCTCGCGCTTGCCCTTGTGGAAAGAGAGGCCGACGATGACGAGCGGACGGCCGTCGTGGAGGTAGGGCGTGGTGTAGCCGCGGTCCTTAATCTGCTGAAGGG
>JBJFFT010000036.1:0-2531 GCA_051891975.1 Candidatus Spyradenecus sp.
AGTGGGGGGTGCGGCCGGCGAGTTCGGCCCCGCGCTTGACGGCCTCTTCTTGGGCGTTGTAGAGGTTGTCGACGATGGTCACTTCGTATCCGGCCTGTTGGAGTTCGATAACGGTGTGGGTTCCGATATATCCGGCGCCGCCGGTGACGAGGATGTGCATGGGTTGATCCTTTCTTTCGTGTTTAAGCAGTTACCATTCGGCTGTGAAACTGACAGAACTTTCCCCCGGCTTGAGCGGGGTTGCCAGAAGGGGCTCTCCGGCATAAAGGTGGGCAATGTCCGCAGCCAACGTTTCCCAATTAGGATAGCGCAACGTACGGTCTTTGGCAAGCATCCGGTTGAGCATCAGGGCGAGGGGGCGTGGGATGGCGGGCATCAGCACGCGCGGGTCGCGGGCAAAGTTGGGGCCGATGTGCGCATCGACCACCTGCTGATCGGTCTTGCCCGGGAAGAGGACGTGGCCGGTGAGCAGATGGTAGAGGGTGGCGCCGAGCGAGTAGATGTCCGCGCGGCAGTCGAGGTCGGGCAAGTCGTAGATTTGGTCCGGGCTCATGTAGGCCGGGGTGCCCATAATCTCGCCGGCGTTGTCGGGTGCGCCTTCCTTCGCGGCGGTGAGCACCGAGCGCGAGATACCCAGGTCCATCACCTTGACGGTGCCATCGGTATCGACCATGAGGTTATCGGGCTTGAGGTCGCAATGGACCACGCGGAAGCGCTGCCAGGCATACTGCAGGGCTGCGGCCACCGACTCTAAGATGATGAGCCCGTCGTCGACCTCCAGGTGGCCTTTGCGCGCGAGGTAGGAAGCGAAGGTGTAACCGCGCACCCATTCCATCACAAAGTAGGAGAGGCCGTTCTGCTCGCCGGTGTCGTAGACGCGCACGATGTTGCGGTGCTGGAAGCGCGCGCAGGCCTTGGCCTCGTTGCGGAAGCGCTCGACATCCTCGGGCGTGCGCACAAAGGCCTCCTTGAGCACCTTGACGGCCACCTGCCGCCCCGTGGAGATCTGCCGCGCCAAGTAGACCGTGGCCGTTCCCCCCTCGCCCAGCACCGATTCCAGGGCCAGGTTCGGAAAGATGTCTGCGGGCGGAAGTTCGGCCAAGGGTCACTCCAAGACAAAGGAGAGCGCCAGGAGCGCGTAGCTTGTCGAGAGCGCCGGATCGCCCTCCCAAAAGCGGTTGCTTTCGTTGCGCCAGGCGCCGTCGGAGTGCTGGCGCGCGAGCAGCTCTTTGGCCAACTCCTCGCGCCAATCCACGGTGGTGCCATCTTCCAACGGCAACTTCTCAATCCCCGCGGCACTCAGGGCGCGCGAGAGGATCTCGTAGTAGAAGTAGAGCCCCTGGTTCCCCTGGCCGGCGTTCTCCTTCAGCGACCAATGCTTCCCCAGCCACTGGTAGGTGGAGCGCACCTTCGGGTCCGCGCGCGAGAGCTGGCAGTGCAACATCGAGAGGAGCCCGGCGTAGGTCATCGACCCGTGCGAGCGCAGCGACGATACCCCGCCGCTCCCCCCCGGTGCCCCGCCGCGCGGCACTTCGCGGTTGTAGACGAAGCCGCCGGCCTCCGCCCCCTCCTGCTCTTGCATCGAGAGCACGTACTTGCGCGCGGCCTCCCAGTTGATGTCCACCCGCTTCTGCCCGGCCGGCCGCGCCTCCTCGACATCCTGCGTCAGGCGCATCGCGTCCAGCGCGTAGAAGGTGTTATTGAGGTCGGTATAGGCCCGGGGCGAAGACTTGTCGTAGCCAAAGCCACCCTCGTGCAGCCCCTCGGTCTCAATCTGGGTGGAGGCGACATAGGCGCGCGCGGCCAGGAGCACCTCCACATTGCGCGCCTTGCCGCCGACCGCGTGGAGCGCGGCCATACACAAACAGGTGTTATAGTTGCCCAGGCCGCCCCCGCGCCGCCCGGGAATCGGCACATAGAGCCCGCCATCGGGCTGCGCACAGGAGAGAATGTAGGCCTCGGCCTTCGCGGCCGCTTCGCTGTTCTCCGGCTGCTGCGCGCGCGCCATCGCCCACAATGCCAACGCGCTCAACCCCGGGAAACGCTTGTCCGACCAATTCCCCTCGGCCGTCTGCGTCCCGCGCAGATAGGCAAAGCCCCGATCCATCGCCGAACGCACCTGCTCGCGCGTTCCCTCCGTGAGCGCCCAAAGCGGCGCCACCACGGCCAACAGCAAACTCAACAGCAACGACTTCATACCGACAGTGTAGCACACCCCGCGCCCCCGGGGCAAGCATTCGGTACGCATTCAAACGCGTGAGCGTAGTCGACAGTCGACAGGGCGCGTGCTGCGACGGAGGGGGGCGCTTCGCTCCCAGCGGCTAGCAGTTAGCGGTTAGCGGTTAGCGCGTGTTCCGCGACGGAGTGGCTGGGGGGAGTGTGCGGAAGCCGGCGAGTGTGCCGGGTAAATGTTTTGCGAGCTGCCGTCCCCGAAGGCTTCACCTCGCACTACGGCCGACCTCGAGGATTAAGAGGGCCTCTTAATTGAATTAACAGCACCACTTAATTGAATTAAGAGGCCCTCTTAATTC
>JBJFFT010000037.1:0-9923 GCA_051891975.1 Candidatus Spyradenecus sp.
ACTGCCAAAACCGATAATGTCTTTCATTGCAAAACCTCCTGCCGGCTAAACCTTGCCGGCCTGACCCCGCCCGTTTTGTCATCTGCATCCGTTCGAACGAAGGTCAAAGGCTTCGGTGCAGACCCCGCCTCTCGCGGGACTTCTCAACCACCGAAGCCAAGACCTCAGTGGCGCTCAAACCAACACATTCGCGGATACATAACGGACTCCTTTCGGCGCAAGACGCTATTGTCTACCAAGAAAGTGGCACATAGGCTACCACACAGGTAGCGCTAGCGTCAAGCCCCTTTCTTACCTCAGGCGAAGATTTTTGGAAGGAGCGACTGGCTTGCCAGTGGGCGGAGGCGGGGGAAGTTTAGACAATCGTCTGCCCGAGGGCGCGGGCGGCCTCGACGAAGGGGGTGTTGGCGACGGCGCCGGCTTCTTCTACACCATCGGCGCAGACCATCCCGGCCTCGCGGCTACCCTCGTAGCAGTCGAGGAAGCCACGCAACGCGGCGAGGACAAGGTCGAACTGCTTGCGCTCGGTATCGGCCATCGTCAGGAGATAGTAGTAGGTCTTGTTCGTGAGGCGGGGATAGATGGCCACAGTGCGGTCAAAGAGCGCCTTGAGCTGGGCGGAGATGGAGTAGAAGTAGACCGGCGAGGCGAAGACGATCACATCGGCCGCGAGCATCTTCTCGAGGATGGCCGAGGCATCATCCTCGAAGGCGCAGCGCCCCAACTGCTTGCAGGCGTAGCAGCCGATGCAGTAACCAATGCGCTTCTCGGCAACGCGAATGTGCTCGACGCGGTGCCCCGCCGCCTGCGCCCCCTCAGCAAAGGCCTTGCACAACAGTTCACTATTCCCGTTCTTCCGCGGGCTCGAAGAGAGAATTAAAACCGACTTCATCGCCGTTCCTTTCGTCCAAAGTGCCAACGCCGGACCTTCTCCATTCCGGCACCTCCCATTATACGCCCCCCCTCCCCCCTGCTGTCAACCGAAAACGCCTACCCAAACTCCTGAATGTGCCCCCCACCGCCCGCACCTACCTCGCCTCGACCTAGGGCCTACCTCGCCTCGACCTAGGGCCTACCTCGCCTCGACCTAGGCCCTACCTCACCTCGACCTAGGCCCTATCGCGCGCGCGTACGCGCGTAGGCCCGCGCGCGGATATAGTTAATGGTTAAGGCCGCTTCGCCGGGTGATCGGCCTGACGGGGTAGGCCGGTGCACCACGCTTACCCTTGCAACGCGCCGAAGGCGACCAGCCTGCGGAGCAGGCCTTGCAAAACCTTCTCACGCGAGCGCAGCGAGCACCTCGCGGTCTGCAGGGCCTCCTCTCGCGCCGCCAGGCGCACCTCTCGCGAGCAAAGCGAGCACCGTTCACCTCTCACCCTAAAACCGCTTTTTCTCCCGGCCGCGAAAAAAGGCTTGACTTTGGTGCACGGAGTGCTCTATAATGTGCGGCGTTTTCCGATTGGCGGGTTAGCTCAGTTGGTAGAGCAGCGGAATCATAATCCGCGTGTCGGGGGATCGTGACCCTCACCCGCCACCAACTCCGGAAAGCCCACTTTCTTCCAAAGTGGCGCAGTGGTAGCGCAGGTGACTGTTAATCACTTGGTCGCAGGTTCGAATCCTGCCTTTGGAGCCAGCTTCAAGTCCGTCGAGGTCCCCCTCAGCGGACTTGTTTTATCGGTAGCCGACAGCCGACAGCGGACAGCCGACAGCACGCGAAGCGACGGGCAAGCGAATGGCTGAATAGGTGTGTTTCCCACGGCTCAGACGGGCTTCCACCTCGGGCGCCAGCGCTGTCCGCTGTCGGCTGTCAGCTGTCAGCTATTGCCGCGAAGCGGCACCTCGCCCCTTTTGCTATACTTCCGGCGTTATGAGTGAAGAAGCGAACGCGGCGGGCGCGTCGGAGCCCGAGTTGGTGCCATTTGTCCACCTGCATGTGCACACGGGCTACTCTCTGTTGGACGGGGCGTGCCAGGTGCCGGCGTTGGTCAAGCGCGCGAAGGCGCTGAAGATGCGGGCGTGCGCGATTACCGACCACGGGAACTTGTATGGCCTGAAGGCCTTCTACGATACGTGCCGCAAGGAGGGGATCAAGTCGATTCTGGGGTGCGAGGCGTATGTGGCGAAGTTGGGGCACTTGGACCGCACGGTGCGCAGCGGCAACCACCTCATCTTGCTGGCGAAGAATCTGACGGGCTACCACAACTTGCTGCGGCTGATCTCGATTGCGCATATCGAGGGCTTTTATGGCCGCGCGCGCATTGACAAGGAGCTGCTCGAGCGCTATCACGAGGGGCTGATTTGCTCTTCGGCGTGCATTGCGGGGATTGTGCCGCAGTTGATTGACGAGGGGCGCATTGCGGAGGCCGAGGCGGAGATCGAGTGGTTCAAGGGGGTCTTTGGGGAGGACTACTACCTGGAGATTATGCTGCACAAGTCGGAGGTGCGCGGCTTTGGGGAGGAGGAGCGCGCGGAGCTCTATCAGCGGCAGAAGCGGGTAAATGCGGCCATCTTGGAGCTGGGGCGCAAGCACGGGGTGAAGGTGATTGCCACCAACGACGTGCACTTCCTGCTCAAGGAGGATGGCGAGGCGCACGATGTGCTGCTATGCGTGAGCACAGGCAAGAAGTTGGATGACGAGAAGCGTCTGCGCTACACCCAGCAGGAGTGGTTCAAGAGCTACGAGGAGATGTGCGCGAACCTGCCCGACAACCTCGAGCAGCTGCATAACACCGTCGAGATAGCCGACAAGGTCGAGGAGTTCCAGCTGAACTCCGACCCGATTATGCCCAAGTTCCCGATTCCCGAGAGCTTCGGCACCGAGGCGGCTTACGCCCAGAAGTTCCCCGAGGCCGCGTTGCGCGAGGAGTTCACCCGCTACGAGAAGTTCGACGGCTACGACAAGGTGCTGCGTATCAAGCTCGAGAGCGACTACCTCGCCCACCTCACCTGGGAGCGCGCGGCCAAGCGTTGGCCCGGCGAGGCGATGACCGAGGAGATCAAAGAGCGCATCGACTTCGAGCTCAACACCATCAAGCAGATGGGCTTCCCGGGCTACTTCCTGATTGTGCAGGACTACATCTCGGCCGCGCGCGAGATTGGCGTCATCGTCGGCCCCGGGCGCGGCAGTGCGGCCGGTAGCGCCGTGGCCTACGCCCTGGGGATTACCGACGTTGACCCCACGAAGTATGACCTCCTCTTCGAGCGCTTCCTGAACCCCGACCGTATCTCGATGCCCGATATTGACGTGGACTTCGATGACAACGGTCGCGGCCGCGTGTTGGAGTGGGTGACGCAGAAGTACGGCACCGACCACGTCGGCCACATCGCCACCTTCGGCATTATGGCCCCCAAGAGCGCCATCAAGGATGTCAGCCGCGTGCTCGATTACCCGCTCAACGAGGCCAACGCCCTGGCCGCGTTGGTGCCCGACACGCCCAAGATCACCTTCGCCAAGGCCTTGAAGGAGAACCCCAAGTTGGCCGAGGTGCTCGATGGCGACGACCCGATGAAGCGGCGAATCCTCGAGCTGGCGATGCGGTTGGAGGGCACCACGCGCAACATCGGCGTGCACGCCTGCGGCATCATCATCAGCCGCGACCCGTTGATGGAGACTATCCCCATCGTGCCGACGGCCGGCGAGAGCCTGATGACCACGCAGTACGACGGCCACTTCGTCGAGCCGATTGGCCTCCTGAAGATGGACTTCCTGGGGCTGAAGACCCTCTCGGTGCTCAAGGCGTGTCTGGAGTCCATCCAGGAATCGCACGGCGAGCGCATCGAGATGAGCCAGATCCCGCTCGATGACAAGGAGACCTTCGAGCTCTTCTCGCGCGGCGAGACCGACGGCCTCTTCCAGTTTGAATCGGATGGGATGAAGGCCCACCTGCGCTCCCTGCGGCCTAACCGCTTCGAGGACCTGGTGGCAATGAACGCCCTCTACCGCCCCGGGCCGATGGCCTACATCCCCTCCTTTATCAAGCGCAAACACGGCGAGGAGAAGATCACCTACGACCACCCGTTGATGGAGAAATACCTGAAGGAGACCTACGGCATCACCGTCTATCAGGAACAGGTGATGCTCCTCTCGCGCCTCCTCGGCGGCTTTACGCGCGGCGAGTCGGACTCCCTGCGCAAGGCGATGGGCAAGAAGCAGATCGAGACGATGGAGAAGCTCTACGTCAAGTTCCTCGATGGCTGCAAGAAGAACCCCGAGTTTATGAAGCACTGCGCGGACGATGCCGCCGCCACCAAGCTCGCCGAGAAGATTTGGGGCGACTGGCGCGCCTTCGCCTCCTACGCCTTCAACAAGTCCCACTCGGTCTGCTACGCCTATGTGGCCTACCAGACCGGCTACCTCAAAGCGCACTACCCCGCCGACTTTATGTGCGCGCAGATCTCCTCGGAAATCGGCAACTTCGACAAGATGCCGGCCCTCGTCTCGGCCGCGGCGGATATGGGGCTCAAGGTGCTCGCGCCCAGCGTCAATGCCTCGCGCTGCCACTTCTCGCCCGAAGGCAAGGCGGCCATCCGCTTCGGCCTGGGCGCCATCCGCAACGTCGGGGCCGCCGCCGGTGACCAAATCGTGGCCGAGCGCCAGAAGAACGGCCCCTACAAGAGCTTCGTGGACTTCTGCAAGCGCCTCTGCAACGCCCAGGCCAAGGCCGCCAACGAGAACCGTCTGCTGGTGAGCAAGCGCGCCATTGAAGCGCTCATCCGCTCCGGGGCGATGGCCTGCTTCACCGAGGCCACCCAGGGGCAAATGCTCGCGGGCATCGACTTCGCCCTCTCGCGCGTGGCGCAAGCCGACCGCGATTCCGCCTCCGGCCAAGGCTCCCTCTTCGACCTGATGGCCGACGACACCGCCGCCGAGGCCGACACCCTGCCGCCCGCCCCCGACCTCTCCGAGAAGGACCGCCTCCAGGGCGAGCGCGAACTCCTGGGCGTTTACCTCTCCGGCCACCCCGTCGACCGTTATCGCACCCTCGTGCGCTCCTTCCGCACCGTCACCGCCGAGCGCTTCCCCGTCTGCCGCGACCGCGACAGCGTCCGCGTGGCCGGCATCCTCACCGCCGTGCGCAAGGCCATCTCCAAGAAGACCAAGAAGCCCTGGGCCGAGCTCACCCTCGAAGACGGCACCGGCACCGTCAAGATCCTCACCTTCAACGATGCCTACGAGAAGAACCAGGCCCTCCTGGAGGTCGACACCCCGGTGCTCGTCTGCGGCGAAGTGAAGTGCGAGGAGGGCCGCGAGTCGGTCATCTTCGGCAACGAGCTCTATGCCTTGGCCGACGCGCCGGGCATCTTCGCCAAGAACCTGCGCATCCACTGCCGCGTCGACAACGATGTCCCCTCCTCCCAGAAGATGGAGAAGTTGCGTGCCATCCTCTCCGACCACCCCGGCGGCTACCCCATCTCCCTGACGCTCGACCTGCCCGGCAACCGCTCGGCCACCATCGAGCCCGACCCCACCTGGGCCGTCAACCCCACCGCCGAGTGCATCGCCGCGCTCGAAGCCCTCTGGGGCCACAACGCCATCACCTACACCCTGCGCAGCCACGACATCTTCGGCGACCCCAAGCGCAACCGCCGCGCCCGCTTCGTCCCCCACAACGCCTAACCCTCCCCCACGCCTATGCACCTGACCTTCTGCTTCCTCCTGCCCCTGTTGATGACCCTCTTCGCGGCCACGGCCAACGCCCTCCTGCGCGCCTGGTCCGGCCAGCTGCCCCTCTTCCTGCCCGTGATCCTGCCCGCCTGCGCCCTCGGCGTGGCCGCGGCCTGGCTCGCGTGGCGCTTCCGCGAGAAGCGCTTCGCCCCAGGTCCGCGCAGCCGCGCGCTCTTAGCGCTCATCGTCGCGGGCGTGGCCTGTGGCGCGTTGGGCAACCTTGCGCGCGAAGTCCACGCTTGGGCGCAGCTAGGCCTGAGTGCCGTGGCCACCTACGCGCAGTGGCGCGCTTTCGTCCTCGGCCGGGCGTGGCTCTTCCTCGCCCCTGCGGCCATCGCCATCCCGGTGCTCTGGGCGGGCGAGACGCGCGAGCGCGGCCGCTTGGCCATCTTCTGCGGCGGCTGTTGCGGGCTCATCCTGGGCACCCTCCTCCTCGGCCGCGTGCCCACCCAGCCCCTCCTCGCGGCCACAATCGCCGGGCTGATGATCGGCGCGCCGCTCTGGCTCCTCTGCGCCTGCCGCCGACTCTTGGCGCGCATCCTCTCGGGTCTCCTCGCCCTCTTGGCCGGCTTCGTCTGGTTCGGCAACCTCACCTTCATCGCCGAAGAGCCCCTCGGCGAAGTCAACCCCTTCGCCCCCATCGCCGCGCGCGACTGCCTCTACACCGGCCGCGGCACCGAGGGTGTCCGCCTCCGCGACGGCCGCCTCCTCGTCAAGGCCGGAATGGACGTTGCCCCCCGCGCGCTCGCCCAACTGCTTCCCACCCTCCTCAAGCCGGCCCCAAACGCCCGCATCGCCCTGCGCGCCCAAGACCTCGAGGCCGCCCCGCTCCTTTCCACCTACGAAACCAGCAAGCTCGCCGGCCTCTACGACGCCCTCTGGGTGGAGCTCCCGCCCGCCTACCTCGCCAGCGAGCGCGACTTCTTCGGCTCGGGCGCCCTCTCCGCCGCCCAGGACCACCTCAAGCCCGACGGCCTGCTCATCTATGCCCTCGATGCCCACGCCCTCGACGCGCGGATGCTCTTCGAGCGCCTCGCTCTCCTCCAGGCCCGCTTCCCGCACCTCCAGCTCTGGTGCACCGGTCCGAACCACTGGCAGCTCGTCGCCTCCCGCGCCCCCATCACCCTGGAACTCGATGCCCTCTCGGCCATTGCCGACCGCCCGGAGGTGGCCCGCTGCCTCGAGCTCTTCCGCCTCGGCGCCCCCATCACCCTCCTCTCCAGCTGCCTGGTCGACGATGCTGCCAAGCTCCAAAGCGCCCTCGCCGAGCCCATCCCCGCCAAGCTCCCGCGCAACGAGCCCGCCCACGCCCGCGAGCTCCTCTTCAACCGCGACAACGTCCGCGAGCTCTGCCGCGCCTTCGCCGACCACGTCGACGCCCAGATGCCCTGGTTCCACGTGCCCGAAGCCCTCGCCGCCGACCTTGGCCCCGTCCTCGAAGTCCTCCGCCAAGGCCGCATCGCTGCCCTACGCGGCGACTACGCCAAGGCCAACGAAATCAACGGTCAGGACCCCTTCCTCCAGGCTTTGGCCGACCGCGAGCTCTCCACCGCCCGCGCCTGGGAGACCCTCGCCGAGCACGACAAGGCCCTCGCCGCCTACCTCTCCGCCTTCAAGCTCGCCAAGCCCCACTGGTCCGACCTCCTCATCGCCGCCAAGATTGCCCAATCCTCGGCCACCCCCGAGCGCGCCCGCCCCTTCTACGCGCTCGTCGAAGCGCTCTACCCCGAGCAGCCCGCCTACCTCAGCCAATACGCCGACTACCTCATCGAGAACAAGCACTACGCCGAGGCCGAGCAAATCCTCCACCGCGCCCTGGCGGCCAACGCCGACCTCCCCTTCCTGGCGCAACTGCCCCTGCGCTTCTCCCTTGCCCGCGCCGTGACCCTCCAGTCCGGCCGCCGCACCGAGGGCCTCACCGCCGCGCAGGTCCTCGTCGAAGCCCTCCTTGCGCGCCACGCCCAGGACGAACCCGAGCGCTGCGAGGACTACGCCATCGCCTACGGCAATCTTCTCATTGAAGCCGGCTTCCCCCGCGAAGGGGTCAACCTCAAGCGCCACGTCCGCGCCTACCACACCCTCCCGCCGGGCTTCTCCCCACCCACCGGGTCCCAGAACTAACTTCCTACGTTAACCAACAACGCAGCGCCCGCCCATTTGCCAGCCGCAGCGGCGGGACGGCTGCGGTACAGGCCTCGGTGGCCAAGGGACAGCGCGGGGCGAAGGCGCAGCCGGGGGGGAAGCGTCCGGCCGGCGGCACCGTGCCGGGAATATCCTGCAACCGCGGCTTATCGAGGCGGAGGCTCGGCACGGCGGCAATCAGGCCGCGCGTGTAGGGGTGGCTAGGCGCGGCAATCACCTCGCGCACCGGCCCGCTCTCGACAATTCGCCCGGCGTACATCACATAGAGCCGCTCCATATAGTTCGCCACAATACCCAGATTGTGCGTGATGAGCAGGAGGGCCATCTGCCGTTTGGCGGCCAGCTCCACCATCAGCCCCAGGATCAGCCGCTGCGTGGTCACATCCAGCGCCGTGGTCGGCTCATCGGCAATCAGCAACTGCGGCTCGGCGGCCAAGGCCATCGCCAACATCACGCGCTGACACTGCCCACCCGAGAGCTCGCACGGATAGGCCTCCGCCGCCCGCGCCGGGTCCGGCAGCCCCACATCGGCCAGCAAGTCCACAATCCGCTGCCACCGCTCGCCCCGGGGAAGCGGCGGCAAGGCCTCGGCCATCTGCGCGCCAATCGTCATCACGGGGTTCAGACTCGCCATCGGGTCCTGAAAGACGTAGGCAATCCCCCCGCGGCGAACCCTCGCGAGCGCCTTGGGCTCGGAGAGCAAATCCTGCCCGGCAAAGCGAATGGTGCCCCGGCGCAGGGCGCGGTCAGTCGGCGGCAGAGCCGTCACGCTGAGGGCGGTAATCGACTTGCCGCAGCCGCTCTCGCCTACCAACGCCACCCGCTCTCCCGGATGCACCACCAGGCTCACCTCCGGCACCGGCGTGACCTCTCCCCCCGGCGTGCGGAAGGTAATCGAAAGCCCCTCAATCGTCAACAACGCCTCGGCGTTCTGCTCGTCCATCGCGCGCTCCTGCCCTACACCGAAAGGTCTAGATGGTTCAACTCCGCCAGGGAGTCGGCCTCCTTGATGGCGGCCGTCCCGCGCGGCTGCGTGTCGAAGAGCACCCCCGAGCGCTCAATGAGCAGCCGCACCAAGGTCGGCACCGGCAACGTCGTCACCAGCGAGAGCACCACAATCGCGTTGAAGAAGGTCTCGTCCAAGAGCTTGAGCGAGAGCGCCACCGCTGCGGCCGCCAAGGTCGCCGAGAGCTGCGGCACGGTCATCAACCCCGCGCACAGCCCGTGACGGTTCCCGAAGCCCGAGAGGCGCATCGCCAGCCAGCCGCTGAAGACCTTGCTCCCCACCAACCCCACCACCGTCGCCCCGGCAATCCCCAGGCTCCGCAGCACATTCCCGCCCTCGTTCATCCCAAAGAAGACCCCCAGGTCCGCGTGGAAGCCCACGCTCAGGAAGAGGAAGGGAATGACCAGCCCAAAGCCAATCGCCTCGAGCTTGCGGTGAATATCCTCGCCCGGCTTGCGGAAGCCCGGCGAGCGCACCACCGCCATCCCCGCCACGAAGGCCCCCACAATCAAGTTCACCCCCAGCACCTCCCCGGCCAAGACAATCGAGAGCACCACCAGCAGGAAGAAGGTCACCTTCGTCTCGTCCCCCTCCGGCAGCAACCGCTCCACCAACCGCCACAACAGCGGCACCACCATCATCACCACCACGATGAAGACGAGAATCAGCCCCAGGAAACACGGCGTAAACCATGCCCCCAGCCACCCCCAGTCGAAGCGCTCGAGAATCGAAATCCCCTGAATGGCCTCCGGCCCCAGCTGATGTGCCTGCAACTGCACGCACACCGCCAGCAAAATCAGCGACAGAATATCCGTAATCACCGTCGACGAGAGCACCGCAATGCCGAAACGCGACCGCACCAACCCCATCTCCCGAATCACCGGAAAGACGATGCCAATCGAGTGCGACGCGAAGAGCGAAGCATACACCCACGCACTAATCGGCTTGCCCGGGTCAAAGAGCCAATAGACCCCAAACCCCGCCGCTGCCGGCAGCAGAAAGGTCAGCACCGAAAGCGCCGCCACCGCCCGCTTCTCATTGACCAACATCCGCAGGTCCGTCTCCGCCCCCGCCAACGCCATCAGGAAGACCAACCCCAAAAACCCGAAG
>JBJFFT010000038.1:0-2509 GCA_051891975.1 Candidatus Spyradenecus sp.
TTCCGAGGCGGGGCCCCGGGGGACCTTGCCGTTGTAGAAGACATCGTCGGTATACACTCGGCGCCAGACGCGCGAGAAGGGCAGGAGCGTGCAGTGGGCGTTGAGGGCCAACCGCGCCTGCTTGAGCGCCTCCTTGGGGTCGTAGAGGCCGTTCATCTGGTAGCGCGGCTTGCGCATCTCCACCAGGATGGGCCGGGCCAAACGCGCCTCGCGCTGGGCACCCAACGCGCGCAGGGCCATAAAGGTGAGCGCCTCGCTCTCCTGGGCCGAGGGGGAGACCAGGAGCGCGTCGGCCTTCAACAGCTCGATGCGCTCGGCCTCGCGCTCGGGGTCGTTGACCCACGCGCAGAGGGAGGCGGTGCCTTCGGTGACGGCGGTCACCGGCTCGCCCAGGAGCTGCCCGAGCTTCTCGGCCACCTCGGCCGCCGGAAGCGGAAAGCCCTTGCCGACCAGCCAGGTCACGCGCGCCGAGGCGATGCTCGCGCTCACGAGCACGAGTGCGGCCAGGAGAGCGCCTTTGAGGGAGGAAACGCGAGTCATCTCGTCTTCCTTGGGTTGGGCCGGCGCCTAGCGGAAGTCGGCCAGGCCGGCGAAGTCGAGGGTGGCGAAGTAGTCGTCAATCGTCTCGGCGCGGCGGATTTCCTTCACCGAGCCATCCTCGCGCAGGAGGAGTTCGGCGGAGCGGAGCTTGCCATTGTAGTTGAAGCCCATGGCGTGGCCGTGGGCACCGGCGTCGTGGAGCACCAGGATGTCGCCGGGGACAATCTCCGGGAAGGCGCGCTGGATGGCGAACTTGTCGTTGTTCTCGCAGAGCGAGCCGGTGATGTCGTAGACGTGATCTTTGGGGAGCGCTTCCTTGCCCAGGACGGTGATGTGGTGGTAGGCGCCGTACATGGCCGGGCGCATCAGGTTGGCCATGCAGGCGTCGAGCCCCACGTAGTCGCGGTAGATGTGCTTGAGGTGGCGAACGGTGGAGACGAGGTAGCCGTAGGGCCCGGTGATGCAGCGGCCGCACTCCAAGTAGATGGCCAGCTCGGGGTGGCCCTTGGCAAGGAGCCGCTCGCGGTAGGCCTGCTCAATGCCCGCGCCCACGCGCTCGAGGTCCACGGCCTGTTGCTCGGGGCGATAGGGGATGCCGATGCCGCCGCCCAGGTTCACGAAGTCGAAGGTAATCCCCAGCTTCTCCTTGAGCTCGATGATGAGGTCGAAGAGGAGGATGGCCGTGTCGATGAAGTACTGCGGGTTGAGTTCGTTGCTCGCCACCATCGTGTGCAGACCAAAGCGCTTGACCCCCTTGGCCTTGAGCAGCGCGTAGCCCTCGAAGAGCTGCTCGCGCGTGAAGCCATACTTCGCCTCCTCGGGCTTGCCGATGATGGCGTTACCGCCCTTCAAGGGCCCGGGATTGTAGCGGAAGCAGACCCGCTCGGGCAGACCGCAGGTGCGCTCCAGGAAGTCGATGTGGCTGATGTCATCGAGGTTGATGTTCGCGCCCAGGGCCTTGGCCTTGGCGAACTCTTCGGCCGGGGTGTCGTTGGAGGTGAACATCATCGCCTCGCCCGGCAGCCCCACCTGCTCGCTGAGCAAGAGCTCGGGCAGCGACGAGCAATCCGCCCCAAACCCTTCCTCCTGCAACACGCGCATCAGGTAGGGATTCGGCGCGGCCTTCACCGCAAAGAAGTTCCGGAAGCCCGCATTCCACGCAAAGGCCTTGCGCAGACGCCGCGCGTTTGCACGGATGGCCTTCTCGTCATACAGGTGGAAGGGGGTCGGCCACTGCGCGGCAATCTCCCGCAGCTTCGCCTCGGAACACGGCAGGGTCTTGGGGCTGGCAATCGTCTCTTCGCTCATCGCTCGTCTCGCTTTCAATCGTTACGCTTCCGGCGCGAAGGGGATCTCCTTGGCCCCCTTCCACAACGCCTCAATGTCGTAGTACTCGCGCGCCTCGGGCACGAAGAGATGCGCCACCACCGTGAAGGCATCCAGCAGCACCCAGCCGCTATCCGCCTCCCCCGAGCAGCGATACGTCCCGCCCTCCTGCGTCTTCAGATACGCCACCGCCGCCCGCTGCAACGCCTTCAAGTGCGGCGCAGACGTCCCCGAGGCCACCACGCAATAATCCGTCACCGTCGACACCCCACGCACATCCAGCACGCGGATCCCCTCCGCCTGCTTGTCATACAGCGCCTGGGCAATCCCCAACGCCAATCCTTCACTCGTCTGATCCATCACTCGCTTCCTTCTACTCGTTCGTCCGTCCAGTAGCTATTCCGTCTGTCGGCCTCATAGTATAGCCTTTTCCCCTCCCCCCGCGCAACTCAGGGCTCCTCGGCGCTGTTTTGAGTGGTGCACCGAATCATTTTACTCGCCCCTACCTCGCCCCGACCTAGGCCCTACCTCGCCCCGACCTAGGCCCTACCTCGCCTCGACCTAGGGCCTACCTCGCCTCGACCTAGGGCCTACTTCGCCCCGACCTAGGCCCTATCGCGCGCGCGTATGCGCGTGATTAAGT
>JBJFFT010000039.1:0-9816 GCA_051891975.1 Candidatus Spyradenecus sp.
CGCCTGATTTCCTTTAAGAACAGCGTAGAAGTTGGCCAACTCGCTGCGAATACGCTCGCAGAACTCGGGACGGTTCAAGGTATGGCAGATGGGCGCGTCGTACTCATCAATCAGCAAGACTACCTGCTTGCCCTCACGGATGAAGCGCTTGAGCACATTGCGCAAACGAATGACTGGCGGTGTCGCCTCGCCCGAGTCGTCAAAATCCAAGAGCGCCTGCCACACCTCATTCCTAAAACCTGCCAGGAAATCCTCGACCGTCTCCGCCAACGTCTGCGACAAATCCAGGTGAATGACCGGCCAAGACTGCCAGTCGTAGTCCTCCTTAGCGACGGCCAGCCCCTCGAAGAGTTCGCGCTTGCCCTGGAAGATGGCCTTCAAGGTGGAGATCATCAGCGACTTGCCAAAGCGCCTCGGCCGCGCTAGGAAGAAGGTAGACGCAGAGGCCTCTCCTGCCTGAATAAGACGATAGAAGAACGAGGTCTTATCGACATAGATATTTCGCTTCTCGCGAATCAGCGGGAACTCCGAACTCTGCACATTGATTAACGCCATCTCGCTCTCCTTTTGCCCGCCATTATACCATATCCGTGCCGTGCCGTGTAAGCACTGCCTTATACCTTCTTCTCGTACGCACGTGCGCGTATACGCGCGCGCGATAGGGCCTACCTCGAGGCGACCTAGGCCCTAGGTCGAGGTGAGGTAGGCCCTAGGTCGAGGTGAGGTAGGCGCGGGGTCGAGGTGAGGTAGGCGCGGGGCCAACTTGAGGTCGGAGCGAACAAAACCATTAAGTGCACCACTTATTGGAATTAAGAGGTGCTCTTAATGATTCACCTCGGGGCGGATCCAAAATCCTTCCGAGGCGAGGGAGAGCTCAAACAGTCCGCCGCAGGAGGGTGGCCAAGCACAACGCTTGCCGACGGCGGCACCCAGGCGGAGCAATCGCAACACGCGCTCGCGGCTGACGGCGGCGGCGCGGCGTGTTTGCATTGGGGGCGAGTGTTTGGTAATGTAAAGGCGACAGGAGGCGAACGATGCGAAGATACACGGTTATGCGTATGGTGACAGCGGTGGCAATGACGCTAGGATATGGGGCGTTGGCGTGGGCGCAGTTGACGGCCGAGGAGGTGGAGGCGGCATTGCAGCGCGGCGAAGTGCCGGCGCAGTTGCTGGGGTATCGGGAGGTGGAGCCGCCGGCGCCCGAGACGTTGCCGCCGGAGAGGATTGTGGGCTCGGCCGAACGGTTGGCGCTCTGTGCACAGGGCGGTCCCACCGGCAATCTTCTGACGGCGGTGAGTCTGCCGGCGAAGTTTGACTTGCGCGACGAGGGGGCCGTCACGCCGCCGAGAAATCAAAACCCGTGGGGGACTTGCTGGATGTTTGCCTCGATGGGCTCCTTCGAATCGTGTCTGCTGAAGATGTATGGGGAGAAGGCCGATTTTTCGGAGTGGAATTGCCTGACCAATAACCTGTGGCTCGGCCGCGACATCTTGAATGCCGGCGGTAATCCTTCGAGGGCAGAAGCCCTATTGAATGACCTCTTCGGGCCGCCTTTGGAGGTGCAGGATAAGTATCAGACCAGCCGGCCCTCGACGATGACGCACCAACCGCTAGCCCCCGCACGGCTTCTCAAGGAGGTCGTTTATCTCTATCCTCCTTACAATCCCACCACTAACAGTTATGACCTCCAGGATGCTGATTACCTACGCCAAATCAAGGAACTGATTTACAACTATGGGGCTGTGACGACCGCTTTCTATTCCCACGGAAACTACTGGAACAGTAGCAACACGGCCTACTACTATAGCGACACCGACGTGACAAAAGCCAATCACGCCGTCTTGCTCATCGGCTGGGACGACACTTACTCCAAGAGCAATTTCAAGACCTCGCCCTCGCGCGATGGTGCCTGGCTAGTCAAGAACAGTTGGGGAAGTTTTTGCGACTACTTCTACATCTCCTACGACGACCCCATCGTCAACCGCTACGGCCAGGTTGCCCAATTCCGCCCGGAAGATCCGGCCCTCGGAAGGGAGATCTCCCGGATTTACCGATGGGAGCCGGGCGACAACTGCCGCTTTAGTCATATCACCGACTGTCAGGAAGTCTCGATCGCGAGTGTCTTCACAGCGCAACACGAAGCGCTACTTCACTACGTGCACTTCGACTATTACCAACCCTATGGCGGCCGTATCGACTACACGCTCTCGGTTTATGGCGAGCCAGAGACCGAGAAGCCTTCTACCGGCACGCTTTTGGCCAAGCAGCAGGGGTACTTGTTCTTCGATGGCCCACAGAGGCTCCCCCTCCAGGAGGCACTGCACCTGACGCAGGGTATGCGCTTTGCAATCGTCCTCTCGTTCTCGAGCGTCTACAGCACTCGGAGAGACGTTTATTTTCCCGCCGACATAAACGCCCAAAACGCCGGGTGCACCTTCTTCGCGCAAACCTCCAAGCCGGATGCCTCTACCACCTGGATAGACAGCACGTCCTCGGTTGGCAACATCGGTTTGCGCGCAATGGTCGGGCCCACCGTAGCCAGCCGCAGTAGCTTGATGAATTGGCTGAAGGCCGCCGGCTATGCCCGCGAGAGCATTGTGGCCGCAGCGACCGATACGCAAGCCGCCGAGCCGCTCTTGACCGCAACCACTGGCGTAATTGACTACGACCGCGCCGTGGAGGAGATGGAAGCGACCGCCGAAACAACCAGCGGCCTCACGCCCTGGGAGTGCTACTTGGCCGGAACCCTGCCCGACGAGCCGTTGACGCTCACCCCGCGCTTGACCTTCGACGAGGCAGGCAAGCCCGTCCTCTCGCCAGACCCCGAACTCATCGGCCGCACCTACACCCTCTACAGCAAAGCCGCCTTGGAGGACGCGTGGACCACCGACGAGGATCTCTCCGGCAAGCACTTCTTCAAGTATCGCGTCTCCTGGCCCGAGGCCACGGAAAAGCCCTAGAGAATGGCCACTGGGCAAACGCTGCAGGGGGTGACTGCCAGCAAGCGCTATGCCGTGTGGTCTGCTCCGACAAGCCTCCCAGGCGGGGCCCTCTGCCGAAGTGTCCACTTAGTGCCTCGGCCGAGGTGGATCGCCCCTCATTCCCGGGAGGTGTAGGGGCGAATAGCCTCACCTTCGCCAACACGCTCCTTCACGGAGGTATATCCTTTAGCGCCCGGTTGTGAAATGTGCTAAACTGCGCGGCGTATGGCGTGAGTCATACAGTCAAGTTGCGTTTTAGGCAATGCGTGCTCTGCGGAAACCTGAGAAACTTTCGCAAGCGGGAGCAGCCGTTAGATGGAGAATGCCGTATTGAAACGCCCCCAAGTGGTGTGCGCCCCTTGCGGCTTTTCCTGGGCCGCCGTAGAAGCAGACAATAAGAGGCGTGCTTTATGTTGAAGATCGATGAGGTCTTGAGTCGGCAGTTGGCGTTGGTGACGGCGATTGCCACGATGCTGGTGGTAATGTGCCACACGGATGAACTCTTCCCGCAGGCGTTGCAGTCGTGGTGGGTCAACTTCTTGGGCGGTCCGTTTACGGATGCGAATGTGGCGAACTTCTTCTTCCTTTCGGGTCTCCTGGTGGCCCGGCGTGCAGAGGAGTGCGGCTGGTGGCAGGCTGCATTGGGCAAGCGCCTAAAGTCCTTGCTGTTGCCCTATGCGCTATGGTCGCTCCTTTACTTTCTTTTAGGCATCGATTGCGGTGCCGATAAGCCCCTCCCCTTCACCGAACAGCTGATGACCGCCGATATGGGATTGGCACACATCTTCGGCCTTGGGCTTCTCAATGCGCCGGCGGACTTCGCGCTCTGGTACATCAAGACGCTCCTCTGCTTTATCTTCATCTCACCGCCCTTCTTTTGGCTCCTGCGGCGAACGCGGTGGGGATTGCCGCTCCTCCTAGCGGGCGCTCTGACCTTCTACTACGCCATTCTCTGGTTCAAGTTGCCGTTTGAACCAATCTTTCTCTCGCCGGGTGCACTCTTTCACCTGGTCGGATTGATGTGCTTTCTCACAGGGGCGACAATCACTTTCCGCCCGGGGGCCTTCGCGTGGGCACGGCGATGGTGGATGGCTCCTATCGCGTTGGCGCTATGGTTCGGAGCAGCACTCGTTAAGTTTCCCTTGCACATACACGCGTTTTGGGTGCCACACTGCATCGCCCTTGAAGTCTTTGCCCTGCAACTCTTCGCGGCAGCAATCCCCATTCGCGTTCCCTGCTGGTTGACCGGCACGCTCTTCTTCATCTATGCAGCCCACATGGCGGTATTGCAGCTTTTCGCCAGGGTCCTCCCTGCCGTATGCGAAGTCCTCTCGCCAATGGGCACCTATGCCCTCATCCTCACCCTAACGCTCTTCCTCTGCGTTGGAGCCAGCCTCCTCCTAAAGCGCTTCTTCCCCCGTCTCGCCGCACCCCTTCACGGCGGCCGATAAGACGCAAAACACGGCCAAATCCAACTTGACCACGCTATATAAACCGCTCATCTGCGACAGTTCGCCCCTCTTTCGCCGCAGATTTTACGGCGAAAGTGAAGCGCCTGCCAAGAGATAGCCTCGCGCTCTTTGGGGCGCGGATAAGCAATGCGGGCGGGAAGGGTAAGCGTGGGGACACAAAAAAGGCGAGCGCGGAGCGCTCGCCGGGAGGAATGGAGACACTTATTGAAAGGGATTAGAAGTCGTCGTCGAGGCCTTCGAGGGTGACGGCACCGGCGCCTTTATCCTCGACCTTGAGTTCGGCTTCGGCCTCAATCTTGGTGAGGGCGCCTTTGGCCAGCGGGCTGTTGCGGTAGTAGACCATCAACTGGAGGGCGGTGAAGCAGTTGGCGGCAACGGGGGAGTTGTGCCACTCGTAGGTGGCGGTGTCGGTGTTGATGAGGTCATCGACGGGGATGCCGTTACGCTTGCCGTTGGCGGTGCCTTGCTGCTGCATCAGGCGGGCCTTGTCCTCAATGGGGGCACCTTCGCCGCCGAACTTGTTCTTGGTGTTCTTGCGAGGCCAGTAGGTGATGTACTGGGCCTTGCCATTGTGATCCTTGTAGCCAGACTTGTCGGCGGGGATGTTGATGGCGGCGGCGGAGTAGACGCGCTTCTGCTGCTCGCTCCAACGCTTCCAAGCGGCAGCGTTGTCGCCGAGATTGAAGCGGACCTGCGAGAGGTAGTAGCCGTAGTACTGCGGCGAGGTGCCGACCATTTGGGTGGCGCTGGAGCTGGCGGCCTTGAAGTTCTGCTTGAAGGTGGGCTCCCAAGTGTCCATATAGGCCACGGCCTTCTTGCAGAGGTCGGTGTCCGCCTCGTCGAGCATCTGGAGGATGAGCGCGCAGGGAGCAGTGAGGCCGAGGTAGCGGTTCTTGGCGGTATTGAGGTAGCCAAAGGTGCCGTTGGGGTTGGCGCAGGTTTTAATGCCGCGGGCGGACTTCTTGAGGGCGGCGATGATCTTGGGATCGTGGTTGCCCGAGAGCTTGGCGGCCTTGAGCGCCTGGACGGCCCAACTGGTGTAGGAGGTGTCGGTGGTCGGGCACTTGGCGTACATATTGTAGTACCAGCCGCCGTCGGCGTTCTGCCCTTCAATGACATGGGGAATGGCGCGCTCGACGGCCTCCTTGACGGCCGGGATACGGGTCATCGCGTAGGCTTCAGAGAGGGCGTAGATGGCCACGAGGTGGGCGTAGTTGTGAGCGTCGCGGCCCTTGAAGTAGCCCACCTTGTCTTTACGGCGGGATTCGAACTCGGAGGGGTTGTCCGCGCCGCCGGGCTTGCACTGGGAGGGGTCGGAGATTTGGTCGGCGAGGAGGCCGCGGATGGCCTTTTCGACGGTGTCGCCGAACTCATCGCTCTGGCCGGGGAGTTCACCGTGGGCGAGGAAGCAGAGGAGGGCGAGGGAGGTGTCGCCGGTGTCGTTGTTCCACATGCCGTTGGGGCCTTGCTTCATCTTGAGCCAGCGAAGGAACCCGTAGACCAACTTCTCAGTGCCGGCCGCACCATACTTGCCAATCTTGGCGCCGCGCAGACCGGGAGAGCGGTCGCCATAGACATTGCGCATCACCATAGGCGAGGGGGTGAGGGCCACGGCATCGACGGGGGAGGGCTGCGGAGACTGCTCGGCGGAGGTGGTGGGCGGCGCGTCAATGTCGACGACCACATCGGTGACCTCCTGGATCTCCTCGAGTTCCGGCGGCTCTTCGGGGGGCGGGGGCTCTTCCTTGGTGAGCTCTTCAGCCTGCTCGGGCTCAATGACCTGCGTCTCGACGACCGGGGGCTTCTCGCTGGCGGTGATCTTGATGGTGCACATCACGGTGATGGCCAGGAGCATCCCCACAACGGCGGCGATGGGCGCGCCGAGGCGTTGGAGCTCAATCATTGCCTTCTTGTGCTCAATGGAGTCCTTCGGCTGGCCGAAGCCCTTGAGCATATCGACAATGCGCTGAAGATAGTTCCGCTCCTCTTCGTCGAAGAGCTTGATGAGCTCGTCCTTGGCGGGCTCATTGCCAGGCGGCGGTTCAAGCGTGTTACTCATCGTTCTCCTCCCCTGTTTTCCCGACGCCCGGGGGTGGCGTTGTGGGGATTAAAGGCTAAAGATGGCCAGGTTGGTCATGCCGTACTTATTGCAGAGGTCAAGGGCCTTGACCAGCAGCGAGTGCGGGGAATCCTTGGTGCAGCGCAAGAGGACGGTCGAGCCCTTGTTGTTGCGCGCAGCGCGGCCGATTTCCTTGTCCAGCTGGCTGTAGCGGACGGGGGACTTGTTGAAGAGGAAGCCCTCGCCGCCCTGGGTCTTGGGGTTGTAGATGTCGATCGTCACCATCTCGAGCTTCTCGGCGGGGCTGGCCTTGCTGTCGGGCGAAGGGGCCATCGCGTCGAGGTGCGAGAGGATGTCTTCCTGCTTCAGGGTAACCACGAAGAAGATGATGAGCTGGAAGACGACATCGATCATCGGCGTCATATCGAGGGCGGCACCGCCATCGGAAGAGACCTTTTTGCCTTTTGCCATGGGTGTGCTCCTTTACTTTTTGCTCGTCGAGTCGCCAGGCTGGACCATCGCCAGGAAGGAGACTTGCCAGACGCCGGCTTCGTTGCAGGCGTTCATCACGGCTCGCACATCCTCGTGCGGAGTATCCTTGTCGGCGCGGATGAGCAGCGGGAAGTTGGTCCCGCGCTTGGCCACGGTGTTGCGCAGCACCGAGCGGAGCTGGTCGATGGACAGGATGCCGCCGTTGATGGAGATGATGCGCCCGGTGGGCTTCTTGGCCGCCTTGAGGAAGTCGGTCACCGTGCGATAGCGGCGGACTTCAATGGTCAGCGGGGGAACTTTGTATTCATCGGCCTTCAACTGCGGACCGTTCTTGCCGTATTCCAGCTCGATGTCGGGGTTGATGGAGTCAGCCGTCTTCAACGTCACCACGAAGAAGATGATGAGCTGGAAGACGACGTCAATCATCGGCGTCATATCGAGCGCGGCACCATCGTTCTCGCGTTTGTTTTTCTTCTTGGCCATAGGGGGTCTCCTTGCTCGCTCGCAAAACCTTCGGCGCCGGGTGGGGCGGAGAAGGCGATGGCTGGAGGTGCGCGCACGCCCCGCTGCCGCCTAGGCAGGGAGGGGCGCGCACCGGCGCGGTTTAACCCTCGACGACTTCGACGTTGCGGAGGTTCTTAATGAGGTCGGCCGTGACCACCTGCATACGTAGCACCAGGCGGTTGGCGCTATTGCGCAGCGCGTAGAAGAAGGTGACCGATGGGATGGCGATGCAGAGGCCGCCGGCGGTGGTGTAGAGGGCCTGGGAGATGGTGAGCGAGAGCGAGGAGATCTCAACGCCAGTCAAGGCGATCGAGGCGAAGGTCAGGATCATACCCTGCACCGTGCCCAGCAGGCCAAGCATCGGGGCGAGCGAGGAGCAGATGGAGATCCAGTTGAGGCGCTGCATCATGTGCTCGATTTCGAGGTCGCCGGCGGCGGAGATGGCCTCGTCAAT
Organism: Candidatus Spyradenecus sp.; assembly: GCA_051891975.1. Lineage (GTDB taxonomy): Bacteria > Verrucomicrobiota > Kiritimatiellia > RFP12 > DVOR01 > Spyradenecus. The sequence continues at coordinate 7,963 of JBJFFT010000039.1, forward strand.
CACATCGAAGCCTTCTTCCACGTGGGCGAAGCCGGCCTTGAGGATCTTGGCCATCGAGGAGGGGTCGTTATCGCAGATCTCAATCGCCTTCATCACGTCGCCCTGGTCCATCGCTTCCTTCACCTGGGCGATGAGGGCTTCGGGCATAATCTTCTTGGGGCGGACGAGGATGTAGCCGTCGATGATGAAGTAGATCGCGAAGCCGCCGGAGGAGAAGAGGGCCATCCACAGGATGAAGCCGACGATACCGCCGCCCATCACCACGTCAAAGAAGCTCGTTCCCTTGGGAGCAGCCTTTGTATCGGCAGCCTTGCCATCCTGCGTCACGAGGGCACCAGTGTCGGCCTCCTGCGCGCAAACGGAACCGGCGGTGAAGACCGCACCGAACATCAAGGCGGAGACCGCCAGAGCCATCATCATTTTCTTCATGGTTGTATTCCTTGTGGGGTTAAGTTGTGGAAAGGGGGGAAGCGGAATTTACTTGGCGCGGGCCCAAGAGCTGGTGGGGCACTCCTGCTTGAGTTGCTCGCGCAGGCGGTTAGCCTGGGAGCTCTGGCTCATGCCCTCGAAGGCCTTGGCACCCTTGTAGAGGGCCTCGGCGTAGGCATCGCTCGAGGCATCGGCATAGAGAAGAATGACGCGCAGGTAGCCATCGCGCAGGGCCTCTTCGCAGTTGGCGCGGGCCGAACCGCGAGCCATTGCCGCATCGCCGCGCTTGACGAGGGCAGTGGCGGCAGCGGTCTTGTCGCCGGAGGCGATGGCCTTGTCGAGCAAGAGGTTGAGCTTGGTGCTCTTGCCATCCTTGATGAGCGCCTCCCAATAGGAGACGGCAGTGGCGCCCTTGTAGGCGGCCTCGGGGTTATCGCGAATGACCGCTTCGCAGGCGGCAATGGCCTTAGCAGCGTTGCCCTGAAGGAGGTAGCCCTTGGCGAGCCAGCCGGTGGCCTCCTGGTCGTAGGTCAAGTGACTGTAGTCCTTGGCGATTTCCTCGAGGGTGGCGAGGGCGGCGGCGAGCCCGCTGTTGGTCTGAACCTTCTTGATGGCGGCATCGAGGGAGGCAGGGCGATCGATATTCACCGTCTCGACCTCGTCGGCCTTATAGGTGACGGTCATATTCTTGCTGTTGGTTAGGACGTACTCCTTGGCGGAGTTCTTCCAGCGGATGGTGCCGGTGGCCGACCCGTTCGCCGTGGTAATGGTGCCGGTGGGCGTGTCTTTGGCCAAGGCGGGCAGGGCCACGCAGGCGGTGAGCAAAGCGCAAAGGGCGATGTTGAATTGCTTCATGGAATGTTCCTCTTCTGCTTAAAGTGTATCACAAATAGGGCGTTATTGACCGAGGTTGATCTTGGCGGTGGTGACGGCGTTGGTGACATCAGCCTTGAACATACCCTCGGGGAAGGCCTCGAGGTATTCGGTGCCGATGTCAACAGCGTCCTGCAAGAAGTCCTGCTTCTCCTGCTTATCGGTGGCGAGCTCGGCGCGCTCGATGGAGAGGCGGACGTAGCCGAGATAGGCCTGCTGGAGGTAGGCGGTCACGCTCGGGTCGGTCTTGGGCGTTTCACCGGCGAACATCGCCGTGCGGTAGGCGTTGAGGGCCGAACCGATGGCGTTGATGACAACCTCCTTGTCGGCATTCGCCTTCTTGGTCGACTCATAGGCCTTGCCGGCCACCTCGGCCACAGCGAGGTTCAACCGCGCGGCCACAGAGGCGTTATCCTTCTCGTGGCTGGTGACGAAGGTGACGGCCTTCTTGGCTTCGGAGATAATCCGGTTGCGCCCTTCGGGGGTGGTCTCCAGGAGGATCTCTGCGCCGGCCACATCGATGAGCAGCAAGTTGGCCTCGACGGCCGCCTG
>JBJFFT010000040.1:0-40719 GCA_051891975.1 Candidatus Spyradenecus sp.
TGGCAAGGCGCTTGCGTGGCTTTGATTATTCCCGGCCCTATTTCTATATGGTCACCCTCAAACGCGAGGCCGGGTTCCCGCCCTTCTCGCAGGTGATTGGCGATGCCGCGCGCCATTATCTTGAGCCCAGTGAACTCACCTGGCTCTTTGCCAACATCATCAAAACCTTTCACACCACCTGGTTCTGCATCGAGCCCATCACTTGCTTCTCGATTATGCCAGATCACATCCACCTGCTCATCAAGCTTCGAGCCACCGAGCCGCGCGTGAGCCTGGCGGTCATCGTGCGCATGTTGATGCGCACGCTCGAGAAGGCCTTCTTCGCATGGCACGCTGGCCACGCAGAGGCGCTGCGTGGCGAGGGTAAGCGTGGTGCCGTTGCCCGCTCCGCCGGGCAACATCTCTTTGCCTTTGAGTGGCACGATTGGATCGTTGCCCGCGATGACCACCTGGCAGCCTTCACGCGCTACATTCGCGAAAACCCTGCGCGCAGTTGGCTCCGCCGGCAACACGCCGCCTATTTCCAGCGCGTGAATGCGCTCTCCTTCCTCGGGCGCACGTGGTATGGCTACGGCAACCCCGAGTTGTTGAAGCTACCGGTGCTGGAGCCCTTTCGCTGTTCGCGCCATTGGAGCGAAGAGAGCCCCGAATGGCGCGCCGCCCTGGCACGTGCCCAGCGTCTCGGCCCCGGGTGCGCGGGCGTTTCCACCTTTATGAGCCCTTGCGAAAAGGCCTGCGGCCGTGCCCTCGGCCTGTCGGGTGGGCGCTGGGTGGTCCTGTCGCCCGAAGGCTTTGGTGAGCGCTGGCACCCCACGCGCCTCCACGAACGCTTCTGTGCCCAGGGGCGAATGCTCTACCTCTCTCTCTGGCCGGCGATGGCGCGCGAGCCGACCAAGGCCGAGCTCTATCACCGTTGCCACGAAATGGGCGATTGCATAATGGCCGCCCTTTGCTAACCGCTATCAGCTAACCGCTAACAGCTTCTCTCCCTTTGTGCTATACTGGGAGGCAAATGAAAGGAGACGTGTTATGAATGGTATGCTGGACCCGGATGCGTTGGCGATGCGCAGTGAGGCGCGGTCGGTGAGCGTGAACCGGATTTACAACTTCGTCTATGGTTGGATGGCGGTGGGGTTGGCCATCTCGGGGCTTGTGGCGTGGGTGGTGGCCAACGCGATTCGCGCGGGGGAGTTTCCGCTCTCGCGGGGGTTGTGGATGGTCTGCGCGCTGGTGGAGGTGGGGCTGGTGATGGCGATCTCGTGGGGCTTCCGGAAGCTCTCGCCGGTGGCGGCGGCGGCGCTCTTTGCCATCTTCGCAGCGGTGAATGGGGTGACGCTCTCGGTGGTGTTGCTGGTCTATTCTGCGGCGACGGTGCAGTTGACCTTTTTCATCACGGCGGGGATGTTCGCGGGGATGGCGCTGATTGGCACGCTCTGCGAGCGGAGTCTGGCGGGGATTGGGCGCATCTGCGTGATGGCGCTGTGGGGGGTGATTATCGCCTCGGTGGTGAATTGGTTTATGCGCTCGAGCGGATTGGACTTTGCGATCTCGCTGATTGGGGTGGCGCTCTTCACGGGGCTGACGGCGTGGGACGCGCAGAAGGTCAAGCTGTTGGTGGAGCAGGAGGGCGCGTTGGATGGCGCGACGGTGCGCAAGCTGGGAATTCTCTGCGCGCTGGAGCTCTACTTGGACTTTGTGAACCTCTTCTTGTATCTCTTGCGCCTCTTGGGCAATCGGAGGAACTGAACGATGAAGCGACTGATGTGGACCCTGTTGTTGGCGGCTGCGGGTGCGGCTGCGGTGCGGGCCGAGACGATTATCGGCGTGCAGCTCTTTGATATGTATAAGGTGGAGGCGGTCTCGCTGATGAGCCCGGAGCAGTTCAAGGAGCTCAAGGCGGAGATTGCCGAGGAGAAGAGCGTCTTCAACAAGGCGATGGCCAAGGTGAAGAAGGATTGGGACAAGCAGTTTGCCGATGCGCGTAAGGCCGGCGACAAGGACTTCCCGAAGTATCCCACCAAGCCCTTCGTCTACCTGCGCGAGGTGAAGAGCAAGACCTTTACCACCCAGAAGGCCGCCGATGCCTGGTTCGCCAAGCAGAAGGGCCGCGTGGATGGCGAGATGGTCGCCCGCCTCAACGCCCAGAAGAACGCGATGAATGCCGCCAAGCGCTTGCTCGATACCGGCTACTCGAGCCGCGACGAGAAGAAGAGCCGCAAGAAAGCCGAGAAGGCCGATATGGACAACGCGGTCAAGGAAAAGTTGGCCGAGTTCGTGGAGGTGGAGATGTCCGCCCTGCTGAAGTTCAACCGGCCTATCAAGCGCCACTACATCTTCGACCCGCTCGTCGGCCCCGACACGCACACCGAGAAGAAGATCGCCGCCTTCGAGGCCGCCTACAAGGCCTACCAGGAGCGCAAGGCCAAGGGCGAAGAGCCGGCCGAAGGCGCCGCTCCTGGTGCCGATAAGTAATCCTTTCCTAGTGATAAGAGGCAACACCGATGTCCACCCCTGCCATTGCGATTCACCCCTGGTCCCTCGACAACCCCACCCCCGAGGTGGAGGCCTTCCTCCGCCGCCCGGCCTTTGACGAACGCGCCGAAGCCGCCGCCGCCAAGTGCCTAGCCGACATCCGCGAGCGCGGCCTGGAGGCGGTCCTCGATGCCTGCCGCACCTTCGACAAGGCCGAGCTGAGCGCCGAGACTATCCGCGTCACCGAAGCCGAGCTCGACGCCGCCGAAGCGAAGTGCGACGAGACGGTCAAGCGCGCCATCCACCAGGCCGCCGAGCGCATCGAGGCCTTCGCCAAGGCCGGGCTGCGCGCCGATTGGACGATCCCCACCCCCCACGGCGGGCGCTTGGGCGAGCGCTTCCACGCGATGGACCGCGTGGGCGTTTACATCCCCGGCGGCACCGCGCCGCTGGCCTCCACCTCGCTGATGACCGTGGTGCTGGCGAAGGCCGCCGGCTGCCGGGAGATTGTGGCCTGCACGCCCAGCCGCGGCGGGTTGGAGGTCTCCGCGCCCCTGCTCTACGCCCTGCGCGTGGCCGGGGCCACGGAGGTCTACCGCGTGGGCGGGATTCAGTCGATTGGGATGATGGCCTATGGCGCGGGGATTGCGCCGGTGGAGCTGATTGCCGGGCCGGGCAACGCCTTTGTGACGGCCGCCAAGCGCCAGGTCTACGGCACGGTGGCCATCGACCAGGTGGCCGGGCCCTCGGAGATTTGCGTGCTCGCCGACCAGGCCGGCAAGGCCAAGTGGATTGCCGCCGACCTCCTCTCGCAGGCCGAGCACGGCAGCGGGCTGGAGAAGAGCTTCCTGGTCACCGATTCGGCGGACTTTGCCGAGGCGGTCAAGGCCGAGGTCTTGGCGCAGACGGCCGTGCGCAACCGCCGGGAGATCATCGAGCGGATGATGGCCAATGGCGGGATGTGCTTCGCGGTGGTGCCCAACCTGGCGCGTGATGGCGTGGCACTCTGCAACCGTTTCGCCGCCGAACACCTAGAGCTGCAGGTGGCCGACGCCGAGGCCATCCTCCCGCTCATCAACTGCGCCGGGGCCGTCTTCGTCGGCTACTGGACGCCTGAGAGCGCGGGCGACTTCGTGGCCGGCCCGAGCCACGTCCTGCCCACGGGCGGGGCCGCGCGGATGTTTAGCGGCCTTACCGCCGAGACCTTCCGCCGCCGCAGTTCCTTCGTGGAGTTCTCGCAGGCCGACCTGGCCGAGACGCGCGAAGCCATCGAGACCTTTGGCCGCCTGGAGGGGCTCGACGCCCACGCCTACGCGGCTACGGTCCGCTTTGAGTAAGCGAAAGGAGGGCGCGATGAGCGGCTTTTCGCGGTGGTGCTGCGCGCTCGTGGCCGGGCTCAGCCTGGCGGTGATGGGGCGCGCGCAAGAGGCGCCCAAGGGCGGTTTCGAGCTCGGCCGGCCGGATTACCCGGTGATGCTGGCCGGCAATGCCTACTACGTCCTCCTCAACCCCGATGGCTCAGAGGTCCGCCGCTGGCGCGGGAATAACAACAACGACGGCTGGCTGCTGCCCAACGGCCACCTCCTCGGCGCCACCAGTCAGGCCGAGGAGTGGGACGAGCAGGGCAACAAGGTCTGGGAATATGTGGCCAAGGACACCACTGGCGGGGCCATCTTCAGCTGCCAGCGCCTCCCCAACGGCAACACCCTCATCGCCGAGAACAGCACCGGCCGCGTCCTGGAAGTGACCCCCGAGGGCGAGCAGGTCAACTGCCTCCAGCTGCCCCTCAACAAGAGTAACCGCCACCAGACCCTCCGAATGGCTCGCCGCTACCCCGATGGCACCACCCTCGTCTGCCGCTCGGGCGCCAACACCGTCGAGCTCTACAACCCGATGGGCGAGTGCACCTGGTCTCAGAAGGTCCCCGGCCTGGCCTTCGCGGCGGTGCTCGACGGCGAGCGCAACGTCTACATCGCCAGCCTCGGGCAGCTGCAGAAGTGGTCGCCCACCCACGAGCTGCTCTGGGAGTTCAAGCCCAAAGCGCTGGGTCTGCCCATTGTCAATATGACTGGCATCCACCTGCTGCCCAATGGCAACCTCGTTGTCGGCTGTTATGGCTACGGCCCGCAACACTACGGCGCCTTCGAGGTCACCCCCGCCAAGCAGCTCCGCTGGGCTTACCGCTCCGGCCGCAAGTGGGATAGCCACATGGCCGTCCAGCTTCTCGACCCGGCAATTCAATCGCCCTTGCGCTGACGCGCAACGGCTCGATAGGCGATAGACGATAGGCGTGAACGCTGGCGCCAGCAGTGGAGAGCCCGGCCCAAACTCAAAGCTTTGGCTTGCCCGTCGCGGCACGCGCTTCGCGCCTATCGCGAGCCGTGCGGAGCGCGGCGAGTTTTCCCGTCTATCGAGAACTGCCGTGGCAGTTCGCTGTAACCTTTCTCCCGCTCGTGCGTATTCCCGGCAAAGACACAGGAGTCCCCGATGATCAATCTCGATGCCCTTCGCAATGTGAATGCCTCCCGCACGCTGGTGCTCAACCGCGCCGGCGATGACCTGGTCCAGAACAAGACCTTCCAGAAGATTAAGTCCTTCTTCAATATCGGCTCGGCCCGGGCGGAGAACCGCCAGACGCTCGATGCCATCCGCACCGCCATCCTCAACGACCCGCGCTTCAACGGCTCGGGCGACCTCGCCGCGCAGGAGCTCGACCGCCTCCTCGGCGAAGTGCGCACCGACCGCGCCATCCGCGCCGGCCAAATCACCTCCATCCTCTCCCAGATGGACGCCTTTGTGGCCCAGCCGCGCGTTCAGTGGCGGGCGCTACATCTGCGCATCGAGGCGCGCCTGGCGGCCACGCCGCGCCCCCCGGCCCTCGCGCAGTTGACCGACGCGCAGTATGCCGAGATTGCCACGAAGGTCCTCTGCACCTCGGCCAACGGCAACCCGCAGTCCCTCGATGTGCCCACCGCCCTCGCCCAGCTCAACGAGAAGCTCGAAGCCCTGATGCCGCGCATCAACCAGACCCCCTTCATCCGCGACATCCTCTTGAAGAACGTCGCCCGCCACTTTATGGTCTCGCTCGACGACCTGAGCGCGCACATCGAGGGCAAGGTCGCCGCCTTCGAGAACGCCCTCAGCCAGTTGCCCGAAGTGCCCAACGCCGAGGAGGCCGGGCGCTACCGCGAGTGCTGCATCGACCTGCTGCGCGCCCTGGAAAAGCCCGTCGACCCCCGCCTCTTCCAGGTCCTCAAGGCCTTTACCGACCAGCTCCCGATGGCCGATCTCCAAGCGCTCATTCACAGCCCCGAGCCGCCCACCTCCGATGCCATCCTCCACGCGGTGGGCAAGTTCCTCGATGCCGCGCAGGACAACACCCGCCTGGCCACCTTCTACCCTGAGGGCATGGAGATCCTCAACGGCGGCGACGAGAGCACCACCCTCTCCATCTTCGCCGCTTACACCGCCCTCCTGCGTCTGCCGGCCGCCGACCGCGCCGCCCTCCACGCTCTCCTCGGCAGCCCCGCCGGCCAGAATGTCGGCAAGCTCTTCCTCTCCCTCACCTGCAACTCGGTGCAGCAGGCCAACGCCAACGCCCTCGCCGTCCTCCGCCAAAACCTCGAGCGCTTCGACAACCTCCAGCCCATCGCGCCCGACCCCGCCCCCGTCGATCTCTCCGCCTTCTCCGCGCAGACCCTCACCGACCTCTCCCCCCTGGACACCTGCTTCACCGGTGACTTCGCCAGCGGCCTGCGCAAACTCCTCACCAACATTCCCGCCACCATCGACACCCCCGCGCCCACCGACCTCTCCAAGAACCCCACCGTCGAGAACTTCAAGCGCGCCGTCCGCCCCTCCGTCAAGACAATGGTCGCCACCTCCTTCGCCTACGATATGAAGGCCGCCCTCTGCGGCGAGACCACCACCTTCCAGAAGGACATCGTCCGCGATATGCACGTCTACCTGCCCGACGGCACCCAGTTGCCCGCGGACTTCAACGCGGCCCGCGACCGCCTCGCCGCCCTCGTCACCGGCAATCCGCAGACCACCTACGCGCAGGCCCCCGAGGCCGTCCGCCACAAAGTCTGCTTCATCACCGCCCTCCTCTCGCAGGAGATCGAGAAGGTCTGCTATATGGGAATGCCCCTCGCCCTCAATAACGAGGAGTCCGCCCCCGTCTTCTCCACCGTCGGCCGCCAAGGCACCAACGACGACCGCCGCACCTTCCATCTCGCCCTCACCGATGATGGCGGCCTCTCCATTCGCTATGAGCGCCACAGCCCGATAATGATGCTTATGCGCCAGGGCGATCGGGACTTTGCCCGCGTGGGCGAAGGCTCCTACGAAGCCTACAACCTCTCCATCAACGTCCCCGGCGCCGAAGTCAACCGCCTCCTCCAGGCCGACTGGCAGAATGCCGACTTCTCCAGCCTCTCCAACCGCCTCTCCCACCCCAAGGGCCCCGGTGACTTCGGCAACATCTTCTACGCCGTCCCCGCCTCCTGCCGCCTCGATGCCCAGGTCGACTTCGGCCTCCACCTCCACGCCAACGCGCTGCAAGAAGCATAGCGGTTAGCTGTTAGCGGCTAGCGGTTAGCGCGCGTTCCGCGACGGACTGGCTGGCTGTCCCAAAGCCTTAACTTCAACTTCTCCCACACCCCGAGGCAACTCACCCCTGCCCCGGGGTGAATTGTTTTTCCCCCGCTTGAATAGCCTCTCCCGCAGCGATCCTCCAACACCCCCGCCGATACCCCCAAAAAAGGTAGGGCCTACCTCGAGTCGAGGTAGGGCCTAGGTCGAGGCGAGGTAGGCCCTAGGTCGAAATGAGGTAGGCGCGGGGGAAAAATGTGGGTGCCGCGGAGAGTGGCCAAGCAACCGCAGGGAGGGAGACGCCGATGGCTCGCTGCAGCCGGGGGGAGTTGCGGGATGGGGCGACGGTGTGGTAGAGTATGGGCGTATTGTCAAAGGCTTCACGGGGTGCGTTGCGAGCGCATAGCCGTGGAGCCACTTCGGAGAGACAGGATGAGTAAGATTCGGCATTGGTTGATCCTCGTGGGTTGCTACTGCGTTTTCGCCTCTGCGTTTGTGGCGAGTTGCCAATGGGTTAAGTCGCTTCGCTGGTGTGACATTAGCGTGCGCTACCACGAGATTTGCTGTTCGCATACGGGGGTCAATCCCTTTGATGTGTGGTCGCACCGCGTGGAGACGGAACGTTTCATTGGTTGGTGGCGGCCGGATTTCCCAGAGAGTCGCGAGTATCGGTTGCGTTACAGTGGCGAGAACCCCGAGAAGGTTCGCGTACACGCCTATCCTCCGTGGCATACAACCTTCGCGTGGTTCTACGGGTGGATGCCTAGACACGCGCTGATTGCCTGGATTACCGTCTTGAATACATTGCTCTTTGTCTTCTTTGCCAACCGTCTTCGCCGTTGGGCGCCAATAGAACCGGCGTCAGAACGGCAGGAGTTTCAGCTGATGGTCTTTGCAGGGATTGCCTTTCAGATGGCGTATCTGCTGGGTGTCGGCAATTATGGTGGGCTTTTGTTGGTGCTGATTGTGCTGATGATGGAGGCCTTTGAGAAGCGGCGAGAGGTGCTGATAGGGGTTTTATGGGCGTTGGCGATGGTCAAGCCGCAAGTGGGATTGCTCCTCTTTTGGCCGCTCTTCTTCGGTAAGTGCTACAAAGCCATCGCCGTTGCGGTGACGATTTGCCTCCTAGCCACCCTTTGGCCAGCCTATGTCTACCACACCTCGCCGATTGAGCTGCTGTTGCAAGTGCCGCAGATCGGCGCACCCTATCTGGTCTCGGGCGGCTACTCTCCGGCGGAGGTGATGCTTGAGTGGTTCGGCAAGTACGGGCCCACGCTTTGGATGGGCATCTTCTTCCTGGCGCTGGGTGGCCTTTCTTTCCTGGTTCGGCACGAGAAGTCTACTCTCTTTCGCTTCGCGCCGGCGCTGATTGTCTTCCCCTTCTGGACCTATTCGCAGTTGCACGACCACGTTATTCTGGCCCTGCTCTATGTGCTCATCCTGCGGGAGGTCTACGGCATTGGCAAGGGGCTCCTCTCTGCCGGCGAGCGGCGCTGGGTCTCCTATGCGTTGGTGGCCAACCTCTTCTCGATTGCCATTGCCGGCTCGATGGACTTTGCCTACCGCATTGAGCGCCTGGATGAAGCGGCCACCTTCGCCCTCTACCACTCGGTCTGTTTCCTGCCCACCTATCTTCCCCCCGTTCTCGCCGCCTGGCTTCTGATTAGATCTGTCCGCGCCGCCCGGAGCGCGTAGGGCGTTTACAGATAAACAAGAGCCGCAGCGCGTCAGGCGTTGCGGCTCTTGTTTTGTGAATGGCAGGGCGTTCGCCCGGCGCGGCTTACTCCTCGATGACCACGCGGAAGCCGACGTTGTAGGGGCGCTGCCAGGGGGGATAGCCCCAGCGGGTGGCGGAGGTAGCGCGGATCTGGCGCTGGTACCAGGAGCCGCCGCGGATGACGCGCAGCTCGTCGTTGGCCGCCTCGAAGCCGGGCCCGCCGACGTAGGAGGTGAAGGGCGAGGTGGTCCATTCGGCCACGTTGCCGTGCATATCGTGCAGGCCGAAGTCGTTGGGCTGGTAGGAGCCGACCTTGGCGAGGTGGAGGACACCGTCGTTGAAGCGGGGGTCCTTCTTCTCGTAGTCCATAAACTCGTTGGGATTACGGATGGGCTGGGGGTCGACGCCAGAGACGGCGAGCTTCTTCATCGTGAGATCGGCGAGGTTGGCGTGCTTGGAGAAGTCGGTGTTGAGGTCGCCGTAGTTCATTGGCGTGTCGGTGCCGGCGCGGCAGGCGTATTCCCACTCGGTCTCGGTGGGGAGGCGGACGGTGCGGCCGGTCTTGGCCGAGAGCCATGCGCAGAAGGCCTGGGCGGTGTCGAAGGAGACGCGGATGGCCGGGAAGTCGGGGCCGTTGACGAAGTAGCCGCGGCGGACTTGGTCCTTGTAGTGCATGTCGTAAACACCATTCTCGAAGGTGGCGTCGAACTGCTGCATCATCGCCATCGTGGTCTCGGTGGTGGCCATATAGAAGGGCTTGGAGACGGTGGCGATGTGGGCGGGGGCCTCGGCGTTGCTCTCGGCGTTAGAGCCCATCACGAAGGAACCGGCGGGGATGCGCACGGCGGTGATGACCTGGCCGCCGCCGAGGTCGAGCTTAATCTCTTGGCGCGGGCCTTGCTTGGCCTTGCCGTCGAAGGGCCAGCCCTCCAGGGAGATTTCGGCCTTCTCGACGCGCGGACCGGTGGGGCGCTCGAAGGTGACCGCACCGGGCTTGTAGGGGTTGATGATGCGCTCGGGGTCGAAGTCGAGGTTGGTGGTCTTCTTCTCGTAGCTGCGGCGTTGGTCGATAATGTTCTGGCGGCCGCCGCGCTCGGTCCAGGTGCCGAAGTAGGGGACGTTGAGGTCGATCCAGGTGATCAGGCGGTCCCACTCCTCGGCGGTGAGCTGCACGCCCTTGTGGCCCTTCTTGAGGTGCTGGTAGAGGTCGGAGGTGGAGGCGTGGAACTCCAGGGGCGTGAGGACGTGGTAGTCGCCCTCGGGGCCGTTGCGGCGGACGTAGGGGTGCAGGGCGATGTAGGAGCCGCTGAAGCCGTTCCAGCCGCGGGGGCGGTAGGTGAAGTCGGGGATCTTCTGGCCGATGGCGTTGGTGGCCTTGGTCTGGCCGTTGTGGCAGCCGACGCACTTGCGGTCGAGGACGGGTTGGACCTCGCGGTCAAAGCTCCAGCCGCGCGCCGGGCCGTACCAGGGCTTAATCTGCTGGGGCTTCTTGCGCGAGGCGATGGGGGCGATGGTCGGCGGGGCCATATTCTGGCTCTCGTGGCAGCCAATGCAGCTGATGGTCTCGCCGGGCATCCCCACGAGCCACGAACGCATCATCTGCAACGCCTGGCCATTTTCGTCGAGCGGCTGGACGGTGAGGGGCGTGTTGGCCGGGAACTCGAACATGCACGAGCCGTCTTCCTCCACATCCACGGTGCCGTGGAGGATGCGCACGTCCCACGGGCCTTCCATACCGATGGCGTAGTGGCCGCCGGCGTGGCGCGGAGCGTATTCGTAGTTGAAGACGCGCAGCTTCTTCACCTTGCCGTGGGGGACGCCTTCCAGGGTCTTCTGGCCGCGGTAGACGTTGGCCATATAGACGTTGCAGGTCTTGCTCTCGAGGTTGACGCGGTCGGGGCGGACGGGCGGCTTGGGGCGGGCCTTGAGGGGAATGGGCTCGTAGTAGTTCGCGTCGGGGCTCTCCCAGAGGGTGAGGACGTTGTCGTAGATGTCCACGAGCACCAGGCGCCAGGGGGAGGCGTTGTCATCCTGCATCGCGGCGAGGATGAGCTCGTCGTTGAGCGGACGGGGATGGAGGAAGTAGGGCTTGATGTTGTCGACCAGGCGATCCAGGGTGATGTTCTCGATCGGGCGGCCGCGGAAGGGGAACTTGTGGATGGCGCCCTGGGTCTCGATACGGCCCTTGGAGACGTCGAACATCACCAGCTCGCCCTTGCGGGCCACGCCGTGGTGGCCGGTGACGATGCCGACGAACTTGGTGGAACTGCCGGGGATGTTCTGGTGGTAGAAGATGGCGTTGGGCCAGTAGCTGTTCGATCCGTAGAACTCCTGCTGGTCGGTGCCGTCGGGGTTCATCGTCATCAGCACGCGCGAGAAGTAGTGGGCCGAGTCGGTGTACTCCCAGCGCAGGAAGACCACGCGGCCGTTGGGGTAGACCTCGGGGTTCCAGTTGATGTCCTGGTCAAAAGTCAGGCGGCGCGAGCTCTTGCGGTCGGCCGAGAGGAGCAGGAGGTTGGCCACATAGTCGCCGCCGGCCACGCAGGGCACGCCTTGGAAGCCGACGGTGGCGGTGGTGATGATGCGCCCGTCGGGCAGATAGCAGGCATCGAAGTAGTCGACGTCGGGGTTCGCGTCCTCGTAGGCCTTGTGCCAATTGGAGCCATCGACGTTCATCTCGTAGAGCCCCCAGGGGCCTTCCTTCTCGTCGCCCGAGGAGAGGAGGATGCGGCTGGCATCCCAATCGAGCTCCACATCGCCGAGGTAGGCGCTCGAGCTCTTGAGGACGGTGGGCTGACCTTCGGGGGCATCTTCCTGGCAGAGCGGCCCGCGCAGGAGAGTGTTGCGGTAGCCGCGCAGCGTGGCGTTATTGTCGCCATTCCACCCGGTGTTGCCCTGGTAGTTCTGGAAGAGCCCCTGCTTGGAGCCCTTCGGGCGATTGACGAAGAGGATCTCCTGGAAGTCCACCGCCGGGTGCTGAAGGAGGACCTTCTTCTGCAGTTCGCGGTAGGTATCGTAGAGGGCCTGGGCGTTGCTCTCCTTGGCCTCCAGACGCTGCTGGAGCGCGTCGATGCCCGCGGCAATCTCGGCGGCATTCGGGTAGGCCTCGGGATACTTCTCGGCATAGGCCTTGAGCGCATCGCGCAGGGCATTGACCTTGATCGCGCCCACCAACGCGGCAATTCGCGCCCGCTCGGCGCGCTCGGCCAGGGTGTCGGCGTGCTGACCGGTGCGCGGGCCCTTGCCGGCCTCGGGGACAAAGTAGTTCGCCCGCTCGGTCTTCGGCCGCGTCTCTTCCCAGACAATCGTGCGGTTCGCGTCCGAGAGGGTGACGCGCACGCCGTTGAGGCGGGCGGCATAACCGTCGCCGCGGTTCCAGACGACGATCTTCTCCACGGGAACGCTCTTGCCCAGGTCGACCTCCCACATCGGGTCGGTCAGGTCCTCGGGGGTGTGGGTGATGGTGTTATCGCCATAACGGTCGGAGGTGTTGCCGTCGATGGCGCGTTTGGCTTCGCCGCCCCAAGCGGTGGCGCACTGCACGGCCTTTCCGCCAAGGGCCACATTCTGCCCATTGGCGAAGACCTCCACTTCCGCGAGCGAGAGCGTGGCCTTATCCTTCGGGATATCCACCGTTACATACCGCGCTTCAACGGCGGCTCCAAGCTGTCCGGTCCCAATCGCCGCCAGCGCCGCAAAGAGTGCATTCCGCATCCAAGTCATATCACGTTCCTCCAATTTGAGTGCCCATAGAATACCCTAAAACGCGCCCGCTTGGCAAGCCTTTTCGCTGATTGCGGCCGCTAACACCGCCGGGGACGGCGGCAGTCAGAACGGGCAACGCTCGAAACGCGCCGCTGCCTCCAGCAATGGGAGGCCCTGCCTCACCTCGAGGGAGGGCCTAGGTGACCTTGAGGTAGGGCCTAGGTGACCTTGAGGTAGGCCCTAGGTCGAGGTGAGGTAGGCCCTAGGTCGAAGCGAGGTAGGCCCTAGGTCGCGTCGAGGTAGGGCCTATGGCGCGCGCGTATACGTGCGCGCGTGCGCGAGTGCGTCACCTTACTACATACAAGCGAGTGCCCGAAGGGTGCTCGCGGCGGGGTGGAGCGTCCCACGCTCCCGGGGGGTGTGGGGGCGAGTAGCCCCCACATTCGGGGTGCGGGGCGGGGCCCCGGGTGCCTTTTGCGGCATTCTTGCTTGACCGCGGGCGCGCGAGGGAGTATACTGGGGGCGTTTTTAGTTGAGGGCTCCTGGCCGATGGAAGAGAAGCTTGAGGCGTTTCTAGAGTATGTGAACCACCACGTGTTGCATCACTGGGGTTCGTTGGATGCGTTGACGCACCGGAATTGGCTGTCGGCGTTGGGGCACGATGTGCTGGCGATCTTCCACTTTGATGTGACGATGCTGGCGTTGGTGACGGTGCTGCTGTGCGCGTTGGCGTTTTGGGGTCGGCGGCACTTGGGGCGGGTGCCGTCGGGGATTGGGCTGTTGCTGGAGCGGTATGTGATGTTCATCCGCGACGAGATGGTCTACCCGAACTTCGGCGGGGCGGCGTATGGGCGGCGGTATGTGCCCTTCTTCTGCTCGATCTTCCTCTTCATCCTGCTGGCGAACCTGCTGGGCTTGATTCCGCTCTTTACGACGGCGACGGGCAATGTGAGCGTGACGGCGGGGTTGGCGACGATTTTCTTGGGGATGGCGATCTTTGCGACCTTGCGGCAGGGTGGGGGACGGGCGTTGGTGCACGCGCTCTTGCCGGGGGGCTTGCCCGGGCCGATGAAGCCGATGATGTTCCTGATGGAAGTCGTCTCGCTCCTGGCGCGCACCTTTGCCTTGACGATGCGCCTCTTTGCCAATATGCTCGGCGGGCACGTGGTGCTCTATGCGATGATTTCGCTCACGGCGATTCTGGGGGCTGCGGCGCTGCCCTCGCTGGCGGTGGCGATTTGCATCTATCTCTTTGAGGTCTTTGTGGCCTGTTTGCAGGCGTATGTGTTTACGGTGCTTTCGGCCATCTTTATCGGGATGATGGTTCATCCCCAACACTAACGGAAAAGTAAGGAGTCAGACATGGGTCCGATTGGAGCGAGTATTGCGGTGATTGGTGCGGCGGCGGGGATCAGCATCTTGGCCTCGGCGGCGCTGAATGGAATGGCCCGCCAGCCGGAAGTGGCCGGCAAGCTGCAGACGGCGATGATTATCGCCGGCGCGCTCATCGAGGGTGTGGCCCTCTTCGCCGTGGTGGTCTGCCTGCTGAAGTAAAGGGCGCAGCCCATGGATAACGCAGAGGCGATGGCCGGAGCCCCCGAGCCCGTGCTCGTCACCGAGGTGCCTGTCCGCGAAGGGCAGGCGACGGTCGAGGAGCCGGTGACCCCGGGCGATGTCTCCTTGCGCGGCTTCGATGGGCAGATGGTGCTGCTGACGTGGGTGGCCTTTGCCGTGGCGGCCGTGGTGCTGACCAAGGTGCTCTGGAAGCCGCTGCTGGCCTTTCTCGAAACGCGCGAGGCGGAGATCAAGGCCTCGCTCGAGGATGCTGAGAAGGCGCGCGTGGCCGCGGCCCATGCCGATGCCAAGGCGGCCGAGACCATTGCCAAGGCCGAACGCGAGGCGCGCGCGAGCGCCGATGCCCAGGCTCAGGCGGCCAGGGCCCATGTGGCCGAGCTGGAGAATGCCGCGCGCGAGGCAATTGCCGAGCGGCGGAAGGTGGCCGAGGCGACCTTGGCGGCCGAGCGCGAGGCGACCTTGCGCTCGCTCTCCGAGCAGGCCGGCGGCGAGATTGCCAGCGCCCTCGAGCGGCTGCTCCCGGGGATGTTGACCGACGCGCAGCGCCAGGCCTATCAGGACCAGATTGCCGCGCAGGTGCAGCTGCGCTAGGATTCGAGCGATGTACAACGAAGAGGAAGCCGCCCGCCCTTACGCCCGTGCGCTCGTCCAGGCCGCTCAAAACCTGGGCTGTATGGCGCGCGTGCGCGAGGATATGGAGGCGCTGAGCGCGCAGTGGGTGGGCAGCGAGGTCTTTCGCGAATGGGCCAAGCGCTTTCACAGTATGCCACGCGCGAAGCATCGCGAGGTGGTGGCCGCGCTGTGGGGGCAGAGCGTCTGCCCGCCGGTGCGCGTCTTGCTCGAGGCCCTCTCGGAACACGGGTTGATGATGGTGGTGCCGCAGGTGGTGCGCTGCTTCCGGCGCCTGGCCGATGTGGCCGAGGGCCGGCGCGACGTTACGCTCTGCTTTGCCGCCGAGCCCTCCGCGCAGACCCTCTCCACGCTCACCGCCAAGGCCAAGGCCGCCTATGGCGAGCAGACGCGCATCACCACCGAGGTCCGCCCGGAGCTGGGCGCCGGGGTGTTGATTCGCGCCGGGCATACGCAGTTTGATGGAACGCTCTCCGGCCGCCTGCGCCGGCTCTCCCGCGCCTTTGGGCGCTAATGCAAGGACGTTATGAAAACGCAGTTGAAACCCGATGAACTCTCCGCGCTGCTGCGCGAACGGATGGCCGCGGAGGATCAGGCGATTGACATCACCGAGTTCGGGACCGTGCTCAGCGTGGGCGATGGCATCGCCCGCGTCGATGGGCTGACGAATGTGATGTACAACGAGCTCGTGGAGACCGAGAGCGGCGTGGCCGGGCTGGCCCTCAACTTGGAAGAGGACGTGGTGGGCGTGGCCGTGCTCGATAGCGACGTGAATGTGCGCGAGGGCGACCGCTTCCACCGCACCGGGCGCGTCGTCTCCGTGCCTGCCGGGCCGGGGCTCACCGGGCGCGTGGTCGATGCCCTCGGCCGGCCGCTCGATGGCAAGGGCCCGATCGCTGCCGAAGCGCAGATGCCTGTCGAGGCCCCCGCCGCCTCCATCATCGAGCGCAAGAATGTCAACACGCCTATGCAGACGGGCCTGGTGGCCATTGACGCGCTCACGCCCATTGGCCGCGGCCAGCGCGAGCTGATCATCGGCGACCGCAAGACCGGCAAGACCACCATCGCCGTT
The DNA here is from genome assembly GCA_051891975.1 of Candidatus Spyradenecus sp. Lineage (GTDB taxonomy): Bacteria > Verrucomicrobiota > Kiritimatiellia > RFP12 > DVOR01 > Spyradenecus. The sequence goes on from JBJFFT010000040.1 coordinate 15,765, forward strand.
GATGCCATCCTCAACCAGAAGGGGAGCGGCGTGCGGTGCTTCTATGTGGCCGTGGGGCAGAAGCTCTCCACCGTCGCCGCTCTGCACAAGCAGCTTGAGGACGCCGGCGCGATGGCCTACACCACGATTGTCCTGGCCGGCGCCTCCGACCCCGCCCCCTTGCAGTACCTGGCCCCTTACGCCGGCTGCGCGATGGCCGAGTTCTGGATGAACCGCGGCGAGCATGCGTTGGTGATTTACGACGACCTCACCAAGCACGCCCAGGCCTACCGCCAGATGTCGCTGCTCCTGCGCCGTCCGCCGGGCCGCGAGGCCTTCCCGGGCGACGTTTTCTACCTCCACAGCCGCCTCCTGGAGCGCGCGGCCCAGCTCTCCGACGCGAAGGGCGGCGGGTCGCTCACCGCCCTACCCATCGTCGAGACGCAGGCCAACGACATCTCCGCCTACATTCCCACCAACGTCATCTCCATCACCGATGGGCAGATTTTCCTGGAGGCCGGCCTCTTCCACGAAGGCCAGCGTCCGGCCATCAACCCGGGCATCTCCGTTTCGCGCGTCGGTGGCGATGCGCAGCTCAAGGCGATGAAGAAGGTGGCCGGCCCCCTGCGCGTGCTCCTGGCCCAATACCGCGAACTCGAGGCCTTCACCTCCTTTGCCTCCGACCTCGATGCCGGAACCCTCGAGCAACTGGCCACTGGCCGCGCGCTGATGCACTCCATTCGCCAGATGCCCGGCTCGCCGATGCCCGTGGCCAACCAGGTGGCCGTCCTCTATGCCGGCACCAACAAGTGGCTCGTCAACATCGCCATCCACCGCATCCCCGAGGCCATCAAGGCCCTCAACCTCGCCATCGAGAACTCCGCCGCAGGTCAGGCCTACGCCTCGCGCTTCGCCAAGAGCCCGGTCCTGGATGACGAGCTCAAGGCGATGCTCGAAGGGCTGATGCACGACGCCCTCTCGCCCTTCCAGAAGGTGCGCAAGTAGTCGCCGGAGTCGCCGCTATGCCCAGTTTGCGCGAGTTCAACGAACGCCTGGCGTCGATGGCCGGGATGCGCCGGGTCACCGGCACGATGAAGCTGGTGGCCGCCTCGCACCTCCACCGCGTGCAGAGCGAACTCTCCAAGCCTGAGGGCTTTGCGCGCTCGCTCGCGGCCCTCGAGGGGCTCATCCTCCAGCCGCGCTTCGACCAGCATCGCCTCCGTCTGCCGCCGCCTGAGCAGGGAAGCCGCATTCTGCTGGTGGTGATGAGCTCTGATCGCGGGCTCTGCGGCGGCTTCAATGGCACCGTTGTCCGCGCTGTCAAGGCCTTTCACGAGGCGCAGGCCGCGCGCAACCCCAAGTGCATCGACCACCTGTACGTGGGCCAGAAGGCCTACCAGACGCTCAAGGAGCACTTCCCGGCCCTGGGCGGCGCGCCCCTCCCTGCCTCCACCCACCCGGCCGTCAAGGATTCCGACCGCGTGGCCAAGCGCATTATGCGCCTCTTTCACTGGCGCTTCTACGACGAGATCTGGCTCATCTCCAACCACTTCGTCAACTCGATGACCAACGATTGCCGCACCGAGCGCCTTCTGCCCGATGCCCGCCCGCCCGCGCCGAAGGTTCACGCCCGCCCCATGCCCTTGCCGCGCATTATCGAGCCTAACGACGAGCGGCTCCTCGAGGCCATCACCTACCAGTGGATCCAGCTCTCGCTCTACTACGCAATGCTCCACTCCGCCACCGGCGAGCTCGCTGCCCGCGTCCTGGCAATGGACAACTCTACGATGAACTTGAATGCGATGGAGAAGGACCTGCGCACCCGCCGCAACCGCGCCCGCCAGGCCGCCATCACCAATGAACTGACCGAAATCGTCTCCGGTGCCGAGGCCCTCAACTAGTCCCCCGGCCCCCCCCCTGCGAAGGATAGCACCATGGCACAGACCTCCCCCTCTCAAGCCCAGACCTCCGCCCAGCCCAAGGGCGAGAACATCGGCCACGTCATCCAGGTCCTCGGCGCGGTGGTCGACATCGAGTTCGGCGGCGGCACCCGCCCGCGTCTGCAGACCGCCCTGCGCGCCACCAACCCCCTCCTCGACGACCGCCCCTTCAACCTCGTCCTCGAAGTGGCCCAGCACCTCGGCGACTGCCGCGTCCGCGCCATCGCGATGGGCTCGACCATCGGCCTGGTGCGCGGCGCGGAGGTGCGCGACCTCGGCCGGCCGATGTCCATGCCCGTGGGCAAGGGCACCCTCGGCCGCGTGATGAACCTCTTGGGCGAAGGCATTGACGGCCAGGGCGAGATCCAGTGCGAGCAGCGCGACCCCATCCACCGCGAACCGCCCGCCTTCGTCGACCAGAACCCCGAGGCCGAGATCCTCGTCACCGGCATCAAGGTCATCGACCTGCTCACCCCCTACCGCCGCGGCGGCAAGATCGGTCTCTTCGGCGGCGCGGGCGTCGGCAAGACCGTGCTCATCCAGGAGCTCATTCACAACATCGCGATGGGCCACGGCGGCTACTCCGTCTTCGCCGGCGTGGGCGAACGCACCCGCGAAGGCACCAGTCTCTACCAAGAGATGGCCGATGCCGGCGTTTTGGACAAGACGGCAATGGTCTTCGGCCAGATGAACGAGCCGCCGGGCGCCCGCTCGCGCGTCGCCCTCTCCGCCCTCACCGTGGCCGAGCACTTCCGCGACCAGATGAACCAGGACGTCCTCCTCTTCATCGACAACATCTTCCGCTTCACCCAGGCCGGTTCCGAAGTCTCCGCTCTCCTCGGGCGCATCCCCTCCGCCGCCGGCTACCAGCCCTCCCTCGCCACCGAAATGGGCGAACTCCAAGAGCGCATCACCTCCACCAAGAGCGGCTCGATCACCTCCGTCCAGGCCGTCTACGTCCCCGCCGACGACTACACCGACCCCGCCCCCGCCACCACCTTCGCCCACCTCGACGCCACCACCGAACTCTCGCGCGCCATCGTCGAAAAGGGCATCTACCCCGCCGTCGACCCCCTCACCTCCACCTCCTCCATGCTCACCCCCGAAGTCGTCGGCGAAGAGCACATGCGCGTGGCCAACGGCGTCCAGCAGCTCCTCCAGCGCGCCAAGGAACTCAAAGACATCATCGCCATCCTCGGTATGGACGAGCTCAGCGAGAGCGACAAGATGACCGTCGCCCGCGCCCGCAAAGTCGAGCGCCTCCTCTCCCAGCCCTTCCACGTGGCCGAGAAGTTCTCCGGCATCCCCGGCCAGTTCGTCAAGCTCGAAGACACCATCCGCTCCTTCGCCGAAGTCCTCGACGGCAAGTGCGATGACCTCCCCGAAGCCGCCTTCTACATGGCCGGCTCCATCGACGACGTCCGCGAGAAAGCCCGCGCCGCCGCCCGCGCCTAACCCTCCCCCTCGCCCCGAGCGCTATGGAAACACCCTTCTACTTCAGAATCGAGACTCCCTCGGGCATCTTCGTCGAGGGCGAGGACATCACCCTCGTCGAAGTGACCACCGAGATCGGCCGCCTCGGCGTGATGGCCAACCACGAACCGATGGTCGCCGCCTGCCCCCCCGGCCTGATGCGCATCCGCCAGGGCGGCGAGTGGATTACCCTGCGCATCTCCCGCGCCCTCCTCGTCGTCGAACCCCACGGCGTCAAACTCCTTACGCCCCTCGCCCGCCTCGCCCTCGGCCGCTAACCGCGCCCCGCGCAGGCGGCTTTTCCCCGCACCCCTTTTTTGCCCAGGCCCTACCGCATTTCGAGGTAGGGCCTACCTCACTTTGACCTAGGGCCTACCTCGAGGCGAGCTAGGCCCTACCTTTTTTAGGGTATCGCGCGGCTTCGGACGGGGGTGGGGGCACGGGGTGTGCTCTCGGGCGTTGTCTTTGGTCCCCCTCCGCGGCGGCCTGGAGCAAGAAAAGTTGCTGAAAGTAAAAAAAAGTACTTGCATTTTGTTTTGCGGCTTGCTATTATATGCCCCGTTTTCAGCGCCTTTAGCTCAATTGGATAGAGCATCTGACTACGGATCAGAAGGTTGGAGGTTCAAATCCTCCAAGGCGCGCCATTCCGAATATTGCGGGATTGAGCAGCCCGGTAGCTCGTCAGGCTCATAACCTGAAGGTCGTAGGTTCAAATCCTACTCCCGCTACCAATTTACCCACCGAAGGCAACTTTGGTGGGTTTTTCGTCTTGAACAGGGGCGTATACGATAGCGCGCGTGGGAAAAGTGTGCTATACTTGCAGTATCTCAAAAGCGTATCGGAGTTTTTATGCTGACAACTCTCTTGGACTTTTTCTGCTCGCGGCCTTTTCCGGACACGCCGACGTGGCGCCGGCGGTTGTTGTGGGCGTTGCAGGCGCTGGCGTGGGGCGTGATTGCCGCGCTGGTGGGTTGGCACTTTGCCGGGGACTTCGCCCTGCCCGGAGAGCACGTGCGGACGTTGGCGGCCTTCTCGGGGGCGTCGGCGGTTGACCGCGCGGCCTATCCGCTGCTTTGGCAGACGGTCTCGCTCTTCCTGGGGCCGGCGCCGAGTATGTTGGCCTTGAATGGGTTGGGCGCGTGCGTGATGGGGGTGCTGTTGGCGTGCACGTGGCAGGTGGTGCGCTTTTGGGTACACGATGCGATGAACGAGGACTCGGTGGCCGGGCCGAGCGGATGGGTGCCGTGCGCGACGGCGCATGTGGCGTGCGGGGCGCTGCTCTTTTCGTTGCCGGGGCTTTACGCGGCCTCGGGGTTGATGGTGGGGACGTGGAGCCTGGCGTGGCTGATGCTCTGCGTGATGCTGCAGAACCGCTATGTGATGGGCGGGGGGCACCGGCACGCGATGGCGCTCTTTGCGATGGTGCTGGGCGTGGCGGCGGTGGAGTCGCCGTGGGTGCTGTTGCTGCTGCCGCTTTTCTTCCTGCGGGCGCTGGCGATGGAGTGGCGGCTGTGGGACCATAGCGCGCGGAATCTGCCGCTGTGGTTCATCGCGTTGGTGGTGGGCGTGGTTGGGATGCTGATCTGGAATGCGCTACGGGTGTGCGAGGCGTTGACGCTCGATGGGCTGGTGCAGACCGAGCTCTCGGTGCTGCGCGTGCACATGGGGGTGCTTTCGGGGATGATTGTGGGCCATCCGTGGCTCTTCATTGTGGCTGGCGGGGTGCTCTGGCCGCTCTTGGCGTGGATTACCGCGCGCCAGCTGCTGAATAATGGCCGCGCGTGGGGCTTGCTCTTCACGGCCGTGGTGCTCTCCTTCGCGGGCTTTGGCCTCTTCTGGGGGCTGGGCGGCAAGCTGCCGCTGCCGATCTTCTACTGGCTGACGCAGGGCGAAGTGCCGCTCGCGACGGCGTGGGTGACGGCCGTGGCCGGGGTGATGATGCTCGCGGGCTGGGGCGTTCAGCTCTTTGCCAAGAACCCGAATATCTACGAGGAGCGTGATCGCCGCCACATTCCCGCGCACGTCACGGCGATGCGCGTGGGCGCCATCTTCCTGCTGCCGGTGAGCGCAATCGTCGTGGCCGTCACCCTGGGCGTGCAGACCCGCCGCTTCGCCGCGCTCGACCGCGGGATGACCCAGCGCTTCGCCGCCGAGGCGGTCGCCTCCCTGGCCGCCGAGCCGCAGACACCGGCCTCCGGTCACGTCTATGTGCTGGGCACGAGCTGGATTGACAACCACCTGCTCCTGGAAGCGCAGCGGCGCGGCCAGCCCATCACCCTCTTCTCCATCAACCGCGCGCAAGATAAGCCCTACCTCGACGACCTGCGCCAGCGCCTTCTCTCCGACCCGCTCTTGGGCGACGCGGACCGCCTGCGCCTGACCCACCTGCTCGACTACAACTTCATCACCTTCGTGCAGGACTTCTTCGTCTCCCAGCACAACGCCGCCGAGATTGCCGCGGCCTACGACTTGGCCGACGTCTGGTACGCCGCCAAGCTGCGCCCCTTCCCCTACGGCACGCTCTACCTCGGCGCGCCGGTCGAAGGCGCGGCCGCCGCCGATCCCCTCCCGGCCAACTTGGCCCTGCGCGAGGCCTGGCGCGAGACCCTCGCCACAGAGGCTTTGCCGTGGTATGACCTCAGCGCCTCCGCGCACAGCGCCATCCGCCACCACATCGCCTTCGTCTCCAACAACCTGGGCACCTACCTCGACGACCAGCAGCGCGCCGTGGAGGCCGCCGACTGCTACTTCTATGCCTGGAAGACCGACAAGAGCAACATCTCGGCCCTCCTCAACCTCTATGATATGTCCGTCCGCCGCGGCCAGCTGGCCGAGCGCCGCGTGGAGATCAACAAGGCCTTCCAGGACTTCATCACCGCCCGCGCCAAGTCCGCCCGCAAGTACGACCTCAGCGCCGTCGGCCGCTACTACGGTTACATCCGCAACTACGACCTCTTCGTGCAGATGGGCTGGGAGTGGGCCGTCAGCAGCGCCCCTGAGTCCGTCCTCGCCGGTCTGCGCAACGCCCAGAATGGCCTCGCCCCCACCGACCCGCGCAATGGCGCCGTGCGCGCCGTCGTGGCTGCGGTCTACGAACTGCAAGGGCAGACCGAGCGCTCTATCGAGAACTATCACGCTGCCGTGCAGATCAACCCCAAGAACGTCGAGGCCCTCCGCGGCCTGGCGCGTTTGGCCATCCAGCAGGGCAAGACCGCCGAGGCCGGGCAGTGGCTCGCCAAGGCCGAGGAGGCCGGTGCCGACCAGGACTCCCTGGACATTGACCGCACCGCCTACCTGATGGCGATGGGCGACTTGGAGGGTGCGAGCCACGCCATCGGCCGCTACACCACCAATCACAAGGACTCCGCCGTCGGCTGGGCAATGCTCGGGATGCTCGAGATCGAGAAGGGTAATGCCGACCGCGCGGCCGGCTTCATCCTCCAGAACATCCGCCGCACCGCCCAGGGCCGCGACCTCTACTTCCAGCACGTCCTCGAAGGCCGCTTGGCGCAGTTCCACGCCCAGGAGAGTGAGAACCTCTCGCGCGACGCCACGCGCGTCCCCTCCGAGGTCGCCCGCGCCGACGCCGCCAAGCGCGCCGTCCAGCTCTGGGAAGACGCCCGCCGCCAGTACCGCCGCGCCTACGCCATCCGCCCGAACGTCCGCGGTCTGCTCGAGCTCATCCTGGAGTTCGACCGTCGCCTGGAGGACCGCCCGGCCGCCGAAGCCGACGCGCTGGCCATCCTTCGCGAAGACACGCGCCACCCCTACGCCAACTTCATCGTCGGCTCGCAGCGCCTGGAAGACGGCGAGGCCGAGGCCGCGGTCAAGTACTTCCGCGTGGCCGTCGAGGGCTCCGAAGCGCCCTCTGCCAACCTGCTCAACAACTACGCCGAGGCCCTCACCCGCGTGGGCCAGGCCGAGAAGGCCAAGGAGATCGCCCTGCGCTGCGTCCAGCTTGAGGCCAAGAACTACGCCTCCTGGGCCACCTACGCCCTCGCCCTCGTCCGCGGCGGCGAAGCGGCCAAGGCCAAGACCGCCCTCGACAAGGCTCGCGAGCTGGCCGCCGAGGCCAACCTCCAGCCCGACCCGCGCGTCGGCTTCGTCGACATCTGGCTCGCCCTCAGCGCCGGCGACAAGGCTGCCGCCCAGCAGGCGCTCGCCAATCTCAAGTCCGCCCTCGGCGCCCGCGTCACCCCCTGCGACACGCGCGACCTGAAGGAGGTCGAGGCCGAGCTCGCGCGCTAGGCGCCCTATGGACATCCTCTCGGTCAGCGCCCTCACCGCCCGCATCAAGGACCGGCTCGACGAGCTCCCGCCCGTCACCGTCGAGGGTGAAGTCTCCAACGCCCGCAAGCCCAACGCTTCGGGCCACCTCTACTTCACCCTCGGCGATGCCGACGCGCTCCCCGCCGGCCAAGCCCCCGCCAAGCTCAACGCTGCCTTCTTCAAGTGGGCCCAGCTGCGCCAAGGCGATGTCCCCACCTTCCGCGATGGTGACAAGGTCCGCGCCACCGGCCGCATCTCTCTCTACGCCCCCCACGGCTCCTACCACCTCAACGTCACCGCCCTCACTCTCTGCGACGGCACCGGCGAGCTCCTCAAGCGCAAAGAGGCCCTCCAGCGCCGTCTCCGCGCCGAAGGCCTCTGCGAGCCCACCCGCAAGCGCCCCCTCCCGCGCCTGCCCCGCCGTATCGGCATCGTCACCGCCCCCACCGGCGCAGCCATTCGAGACATCCTCAACATCCTCACCCGCCGCTATCCCCACCTCCACATCCTCGTCGCTCCCTGCCGCGTCCAGGGCCCCGAAGCCACCGAAGAGATCGCCCGCGCCATTGAGCTCCTCAATGCCCACTTCGGCCCCGACTCCCCCGAGCCCATCGACGCAATGATCGTCGGCCGCGGCGGCGGCTCCCTCGAGGACCTCTGGTGCTTCAACGAGGAGCGCGTGGCCCGCGCCGTCGCCGCTAGCCGCATCCCTGTCATCTCCGCCGTTGGCCACGAGCCCGACTGGGTCGTCACCGACGATGTCGCCGACCTCCGCGCGCCCACCCCCTCCGCCGCCGCCGAGCTTATCTGCGGCCGCAAGGAGGACTTCGACCGCGCCCTCGCCGCCGCCAAAGACCGCCTCATCGTCGCCCTCCGCCACGCCTACAAGGAGGCTCGCGCAACCCTCCAACGCTTCGAGCGCACCCCCCTCATCGCCGACCCCCTCCGCTACCTCGAGGGCCGCTCCCAGCGCGTCGATGCCCTCGACCTCCGCCTCGCCGCCGCCCGCGACCGCCTCCTCCACCGCCGCGCCGCCGACCTCAACGCCCTTGCCCTGCGCCTCGAGCGCGCTGGCGCCAACACCTTCCCTGCCGCCCACCAGGCCCTCGCCCAGCGCGCCGAACGCCTCACCGCCACGCTCCAGCGCGCCCTCGACCGCCGCGCCGCCGCTCTCTCCACCGCCGCCGCCAAACTCCAGGCCCTCAACCCCTACGCCGTCCTCAACCGCGGCTACGCCATCGTCGCCGGCCCCGACGCTCGCCCCCTCCTCGACCCCGCCGCTGTCTCCCCCGGTACCCCCCTCGCCATTCGCCTGGCCAAGGGCTCCCTTTCCGCCACTGCCCGCTAGGGTGGGGGCCTCTCGCCCCCACACCCCCGTGCGCCTCCTCGCACGCGGCTTATCGTGCTTCTCACGCGGGTCGTGAGTTGTGGGTTCGTCATCTATTCTCTGCCAGCGGCGTTTCACTGGCGCGAACAACAGGTGATGCCGGCGCGATGAAACACGAAAACCCCGCTTGTAGGAAGAGGTGGGCAAAGGCACATAAGTGGCTTTGTCGATAGGCCGTTACTTGTGGGAGTTGGGCCGATTCCTCTTCCGGCAAAAAGACGAGCGTTTGGATCTCTGAGTCTTTAAGAGTTTGCGTGAAGCGGTCCCATGCCTGGCGCGTGGAAAACCGCCCCTCAAGGTCTAGAAACGAGATACTGCGAACGAGTGGTCCGGGTGGATCAAAGAGCTCTCGCGTCACCGTATACGGCGGCGGAAAAACACTCCGGCCGTACGCCGAATAGACAGTGAGCGAGATGCCCTGTGCTTCTACAAGCGGCAAGAAGGCTTGTGGATAGGCTTTAACCATTTAACCCTCCTGCTTTCTTACCAGGCAAAGAGGACAGAGACATTCCGCGAGAGGGCGAGTTCAAGGGCTGCCAGCACGCGTCGAACGGCGGGTTGGGCTGTGGGGGACGTTCCCTCGCCAAGGATCTCGCGCGTAATGGCAATGGCCTTGGGCACCAATCGCCGGGGAATGACCTCATCCTCGCAATCGCCAATCATAATATTCAGTTCGAACTCGAACTCGTCGAAGAGCGCAATCCACAATTCGTCCTCCTCTTTGCGAGTGAACTCAAAGTAATCGAACTCTTCTTCGGTGGGATACACCACCTCCTCTACTTCTACATCCAAGGCCTCATCTGAGATGGAGTCTTCCGCCAATTGAGTGCGAGGCACCTTTATATAATGCGGATGATAAAAGGGCTCTGCTTGCTTGCTCATCGTGACATCTCCTTTCGCTTTAAGATGTAAAAGTGGGTTAATTCGTACTGTTCGGCTTTTGAGCGATGCACACGCTCACCGGAAGCGGTCTTCTTCCACTTAACACTTTTCCCGTTGATATCGTAGTAGACAAGTCTTCCGGTCTTGGAACTTTGCCGTGCCAGACGGCAATATCCACCACCGACATCTGCTACAACAATCCATCCGGTCGTCTTGTCAGTGAAGTAGACCTTTTCAGTTGCGGCGTTCCAAAAGACGTTTTGATGATTGGAATGCCGTGTTGCTCAAGCAATGCGCAAACATTGTCGATTGGCCCCTCCGGCACTACCCACGCTTGGCGCACTGCAGCGGCCATCTCTTCCGGCGTTCGCCCTTGACGTTCGATCAGTTGCGAGGTAATTGGCTGCCTTTTCGCAAGGTCCAGCACATCAAGTGCCCGCAACCGCATACGGGCCTCTATTTTAGAACAGAGTTTCACAGGCAGCGCTTTCCGCTTCCGGTGGAACACCAGTCCCGACGTGAGTTCTCCTGAAGCTTGCGAGAAGAAATCTTCGCGATATCCTAGTGCAGACAATTTCTCGAAGACGCTCTCCGTAAGCGCAAGCCTACCCGATTCGTACTTACTAAGCGCAGACTGATGAACCCCAAGCAAGCCTGCGAAGTCGGCTTGCGAGGCTCCTCTTGCCTCTCGGATTAAGCGCAATAGTACTGAAGCGGTCATATCGAGTGCTCCTAATTGACGTGTCATACTGTAGCAGACTTGTTTTATAAATGCAGGGATTATTCCTGATTTAATCTCCCATATTATGACTCATTCTATTCTTCCAGTCAGGAGAGCGCGCTTGTTCTAGCATAGAGGATGTCTAGCGCGGTCACATTACAAGGTACTTTTTAGCACAAGTCGACCCCCAAAGTTCAGGCCTTGTTTCACTTGCGTCAGTTGGCTGTTGACTGCTCATCAGACCCGTCCGTAGCCTGGCGGAGCAGACCACGGGACAGTGCTCGCCAGCAGTCACCCTTGCTGTCCCCTCTGGCTCCTTCTCCGCCACCGTCACGCGCTAAATCGCCTGACCCCAATAGACTCCGCACCGAGGTCATTTTGACCTCGGGCCTAGCTCATTTTGACCTAGGGCCTACCTCAAAAGGGGGTATGCGCGGGGGATTATGAATGGGCTCCCGGGAGCCAGCGGCGGAAGAGGCGGCGGAGGAGCGAGGTAGGGGGCGCGGGGGGTGCTGGGGGGAGGGCGTTGCGCTGGGCGAAGCGCTCGCGCAGGCGTTCTTGGGAGGAGATGCGCGGGGCGGTGGTGGGAGGAAGGGCATAGGCGCCATCGGGGGCCATCTGGCGGGCCTTGGCGGTGTCGGCGCGGAGGGTCTGGATGAGCGCGAGGAGTTCGCGGCGGGAGGGGGCGTCGAGGATGGGAGTATAGACCTCGACGCGGCGGGTGAGGTTGCGGTTGAGGAGGTCGCCCGAGCCAATGAAGAGGCGTTCGTGGCCGGGGGGACCGAAGGCGAGGATGCGGGAGTGCTCGAGGTGGTCGCCGACGATGGAGCGCACGGAGATGCGGTCGGTAAGGCCTGGGATGCCGGGGCGCAAACAGCAGATGCCGCGGATGCAGAGCTCCACGGGGACGCCGGCCTGGGAGCATTCGATGAGCTTGGCGATGACGGGCAGGGAGTTGAGGCCGTTGGCCTTGATGAAGACGGCGGCGGGACGGCCGGCGCGGGCCTCGGCGATCTCGGTGTCGAGCTCGGCGAGGAGGCGGGAGAGGAAGCTTTCGGGGGCGACCCAGAGGCGGCGGGGGTTGTGGGCGCTCTCGCCGCGGCAGAGGGCGCGGAAGAGCGCGGCGGCATCGGCGGCGATGTCGGGGTCGGCCGTGAGATAGGAGAGGTCGGTGTAGAGGGCGGCGGTCTTTTCGTTGTAGTTGCCGGTGCCGATTTGGGTGATGGCGCGGGGGGAGCCGTCGCGGCTGTCGGGGCGGTAGAGGATGAGGCAGACCTTGGCGTGGACCTTGCAGTGGGGCAGACCGTAGAGGACGGTGCAGCCGGCTTCCTGGAGCATTTCGGCATAGTTGATGTTGCTCTCTTCGTCGAAGCGGGCGCGCAGTTCCAGAAGGCAGAGGACGTCCTTACCGTGTTCGGCGGCGCGGGCGAGGGCCTGGGCGATGCGCGAGTTGGCGGCCAGACGGTAGAGGGTGATGCGGATGGCGGTGACGTCGGGATCCTCGGCGGCCTCTTCCAGAAGGCGGACGAAGGGGGTGAGGCTCTCGAAGGGGGTGCAGAGGAGGCGCGGCTGCTCGCGGATGCGCTCGGCGATGGGGGCGCCTTCGGCCCAACGGGCGTGCGAGGGCTTGCGGCGTGGGGCACTGAGGGCCTGCGCGCGCTCGGCGGGGAGAGCCTTGGCCAGGCCAAAGGCAAACTCGGGGCCGAGGGGGAGGCTCTGCGTGATGGGCTCGACTCCGGCCGGGCATTTGAGGCGCGCGGTGAGCAGCTCGGCGAGCTCGGGGGAGGGGGCGGGGTGGACCTGTAGGCGGACCGGGGCGAGGCGTTTGCGCTTGCGGATAAAGTCGCGCATAATGCCGGCGAAGTCCTCCTCCTCGCCCTCGGTCGGGGAGAGATCGGCATTGCGCGTGACGCGGAGGATGAGGGTCTCATCGGGGGTGCCGCGGCCGAAGAGGCGCGGGGCAAAGAGGCGCACGATGTCGGGCGTATGCAGGAGCCAGAGACCGCTTTCGTCGGCGAAGAGGTGGAAGGCGGGGAGGGTGCCTAGGGGGATGATGCCCAGGGTACGGCGGCCGAAGCGGGCGACGATGGCGCTCTCGCGGTCGCGCAAAAAGGGGAAGGGGCAGCGGGCGTCGGTGAAGAGTGGGGAGAGGAGGGGCTTGAGGGTCTCCTTGAAGAAGCGGGTCATCGCCAGGGCGCGGGGGCCCTCCAGCTTTTCGGCCTTCGGGAAGGCGATACCCTGGGCGGTGAGGGCGGCGACGAGTTCGGCGCTAGTGCGCTCGGCGTGGGTCATCAATTCGGCCACGCGCAGACGAATGGCGGCGAGCTGTTCCTCGGGGCTCCAGCCGGTCTTATCATCCACCGGCGGCTGAGGCTGATTGCGCGCGGCGTGCGCCGCATCGATGAGGGTACCCACGCGGACGCGGAAGAACTCGTCGAGGTTGCTCTGGAAGATCCCCAGGAAGGTGAGGCGGTCCAGGAGCGGCCGCTCAGGGAGGTCGGCTTCCTCCAGCACGCGGAGGTTAAAGGCCAGCCAACTCAATTCGCGGTTGAGGGTGCATGCACGGGGGACAGATATTTCCATAGAAAGCCCTCCCGGACGCCGACGGGCGCCACGGTGAAGTGTTCGGTGTTGAGTGTTTTGGCCATCGCCAGCATCGCGTAGGCCCCAGGGAGCAGGGTGGACATTCGCCCGGGAATGACCCGGCGCAGGAGTGCCACGGCTGCCGCTTCGTTGTGGCGCGAAGCCTTGAGCCAATCGCGCAGCGCTTCGCAGGGGAAGCGGTTGCCCGGAAAGGCCTCCGGGCCTAGCCGTTCGCGCAGCACCTTCAGAACCGCGCGGGCCGTGCCGCCCATCGCCAGGAGCGTCTCTGGGGAGGCATTGACGAGGTCGGGCAGGTCGCTTTCCAGGCGCTCGGAGACCACGCGTTTGATGGTGCGGCGCTCGTGTTTATCGGGGAAGAGGCCTTTGCGGACGAAGGCCGCCTCCAGCGAAAGGCAACCAAAGGGCAGCGAGGCCCCGGTGCGAACGCCCCCGCGGTCGAAGCGGAATAGTTGGCAGGAGCCGCCCCCGAGGTCGAAGGTCACTCCGGCGCGATGACCTGAGCGCAGGAGCGCCTCGCAGTCGCAGGCCATCTCCTCTTCGGCCGAGAGCGGGCGGATGGCGAGGCCGGTGTGGCGTTTGACGATCTCTAGGACGCGCCGGCGGTTGGTAATCGTGCGTAGCGAGGCCGTGGAGAAGGGCGTCACCGAGGCGCAGCCGCAGAGCGTGCAGAAGCGCTGCATGTGCTCGAGCACGGCACACAGGCGCTCGATCCCCTCCTCCGAGAGGCGCCCATCGGGGCGAATATAGGCAATGAGCCCGGTGTAGTCCCGCTCGCTGTAGCGCTTACGCCAACGCTCGTTGCGCCAAGCGTAAACCACCGTGCGGATGGTGTTCGAGCCGATGTCAATCAAGGCAATACGTGCGGATGTCTCTTCCTGTTCCATAGTCGCGGCAAAGAATAGCCGCGCGCTGTTGTACCAATGTCAGGGGGACGTTAGTTTTCGGTTAGGCGCGCTCGCGTGGGGACTTCTCGCCCCCGCACCCCTCAGGAGCGCGGTGCGCTTCACCCCGCCGCGAGCGTGCTGCGCACACTCGCGTGTAGGCACGGGTGAGGGGCCGTTCACTGCACTGGCTCGCCAGCACGCATAGCGGGGATGCGCTCCGCGCCTCCCCGCCAGGGCCGTTGGGGGGACTTGCCCCCAACCCCCCGCACACCCCCATCCGCCCCGAGCTCGATAATTAACCCTTAGGGATAATTCAATTAAGCCTTAGGGATAATTCAATTAAGCCTTAGGGATAATTCTATTAAGTCCGGGGGTTAATGGTTCGGCTCGGGGCGGATGGAAATAGAAACGGCCCCCGAGCGAACTCGGGGGCCGACCTGTCGACTGTTGACTGTCGACTATCTCCGGCAGAGGCGGGCGGTGAGGAGGCCGCCGAGGGCGCAGGCGAGGATGCCGAGGAGCCCGGCGGCGAGGGTGGAGAGGGTCTCGGAGGGAATGGCCGCGAGGGTATAGTCTGCGAAGGGCGCGGCGGCGAAGTTGGGCGCGCCGGGGAGGAGCGAGAAGCGCTCGAGGCTCCACTCCAAGGCATCGGGCAGGGCCGAGGCGAGGGGGGTGAGCGCGAGGGCCGCGCAGAGGGTCCCGCCCAAGGTGAGGGTGGCGCGGCGGGTGAGGGGCGCGCCCTCGGTCTTGGGCACCAGGGCGAGCAGACCCAAGGTGGCGGCACCCTCGATCGCGGCCACGGCCAGGTGGGTAGCCAGAAGCGTCCCGGCGAGGGGCGCGGTCAGGCGCGCGCTGGCGGCCAGTTCGCCGCAGAGGGCGAGGGTGGCCAGGAGGGTCGAGGCGGCTCCGGCCAGGGCGAAGGCGGCGAAGCGGGAGAGGCCGCGGCGGCGCAGGGTCGCCAGGAGGAGTCCGCCAACGCCGGCGCCCAAGATCGCCATATTCAGGACGTTGGCGCCGAGCATCCCGAGGCCGCCATCGGCAAAGAGGAGGGTCTGGACGAGGAGGACAAGGGCGGTGCAGAGGATGCCGCCGGGCACGCCAAGGAGCGCCGAGGCGAAGACTCCGCCGAGGAGGTGACCCGAGAGGCCGCCGGGCAGGGGATAGTTGAGCATCTGCAGGGCGAAGAGGGTCGCGCCGGTGAGGGCGACGTCGGCCGGGCGGGGGGCGGAGGCGGGCTTGCGCAGGAGCGTGGCCGCCGCGAGGGTGCAGCCGGCAATCGAGAGGGTGGCCGTGACGGGGCAGACGGCCCCTTGGAGCATTTCAGCGGGTAAGTGCATAGCAAAGTTCCTTTCTGTGGCGGATATTATAGCCGAATGAGGCGGTAGGTGCGCGAGCCCAGGCCGAGGGCTTCGGCGTGCTCGAGGATGTGGATGCCGTAGCGGCTCTCCATCCGCTCGACAAGGTCGGCGCTGTCGTGGGCGGCGTAGACGAGGTCGACGCACGCCTGGTCGATGGCCACCGGGTCGAGGGAGGCGAGGAGGCCAATGTTGCCCATCGTGGGGGTGGAGGGGTGGCTGGAGCAGTCGCAATCCACCGAGAGGTGGTTCATCACATTGAGGAAGGCCATCTTGCCGGGGCGGGCCTGGCAGACGGCCGTGGCGGCCTCGGCCATCGCTTCGAGGAAGGCGGTCTGGTCGCCGTCCTCCCAGGTTTGGTCGGTGATGCCGCCGGTGTGGATGAGGCACTTGCCGTTGCGCGAGGCGAAGCCGATGGAGAGGTTCTTGAGCGCGCCGCCAAAGCCGCCCATCGCGTGACCCTTGAAGTGGGAGAGGACGAGGAAGGAGGCGTAGTCGCGAAAGTGCGCGCCGACGATGTTGCGCGGCAGGCGCTTGGCACCGGCGGGGGCGGGGAGGTCCATGGTGGCGAGGCCATCGAGGATGTCTACGGTGGCGATGTCGCACCAGCCGTGCTCGAGGGCGGCGCGGATGTGGTCGTGCAGGTTGGTGCGGCGCCCGCCGTAGGCCGTGTTGCACTCCACGATGTTCGCGTCGAGCTGCTGGACCAGGGGTTTGACTAGCTGCGGATCGAGGAAGTGGTGGCCGCCGGGTTCGCCGGTGGAGACCTTGGCGCCGACCTTGCCCGGGAGCGTGATGCCCAGCGCAGCGTAGGCGCGGCAGAGGCTTTGGGGGGTGATCTCGGGGGTGAAGTAGACGGCCGGACCCTCGCTGCGGGCGTGGGAGGTGCGGTCGATGGGGCCGGGCGCCCAGCCGCGCCGGCGCATATCTTCGCGCCAGAGCTCATCGAAGGTCTTGGCCTGGGCCGTTGCGCCCACGGCAGCCGCACCGGCCGCGAGCACGCTCCGGCGCAAAAAGTCACGTCTCGATTGCTTCATTGGAAACTCCTCGGGTTAGGGGTGAAGAAGTGTCTGGAGCTCGGCGTAGGCTTCGTCGCTTAAGCCGAGGCGTTTAGCGATGGCGCGGTGGGAGGCAAGTTGGGCCTCCACGCCGGGCAGGGCGGTGAGAATGGCAACAGTGCAGAGTTCGCGATCGGCTTCCGAGAGGATACCGCGCTCAAAGAGGTCACAGAAGAGGTGCTCCTTGAGGAACTGCTCGGCGCCGGGGGCGAAGCGCTGCCAGGGGGCCGGGGCCGCGTTGGGGTCGGTGGCGCAGAGGCGCGCGCGGCGTTCGCGGCCGAGGCGCTCGCGGTCGGCACCCGGGGGCAGGCGCGTGGGCTCGGGGCCTTCGGGGATGGGCAGACCGGCTGCGCGGCGCTCCTCGCAGAGCGCGGCGAGGGTGGCGTAGCCGTTCAGACAGCGGGGGAAGCCGGCGTAGGCCTGGGTGTGGAGGAGGGCTTCTTTGAGTTCGGCCAGGGTGAGGCCACCCTCGAGCCCGGCCTCGGCGGCGGCCTTGACGGCCTCGAGGTCACCGATGGCGGTGGTGGCGGCGAGGCGCGCGAGGGCAACCTGTCGGGGCGTGAGCAGGGCGGGCGCGGGGGGCGGCTGGGGCTGGGCGGCGGCGTAGTCGGCATCGGTGACCGCTTCAAACCAGGTGGTTTGGTTCTCGCTGGGCTTCACCTCGATGGCGAGATGGGCGAAGGGGCGCGTGGCGGTGGCACCGTGCCAGTGATCGACCCCGCCCGGGATTTCCACAATGTCGCCGGGGCGCAGAAGGCGGGCCGCCTCGCCGCGTGCCTGGTAGAGGCCCTCGCCGCCAACGGCGATGAGGAGTTGGCCTTGGCTATGGCGGTGCCAGTGGTTGCGGCAGCCGGGCTCGAAGGTGACGTTGGCGATGGGGATGCCGTGCTCAGCGTGGCGCGTGGTGAGGCGCGCGAGGTGCGAGCTGCCAGTGAAGTAGGCGGCATAGGCGGTGTTAGGTTCGCCTTGCGGGAAGGGCGAGAGGGACTGGGCGCAGAGTGGGGACATTGCGAGGACACCAAAGAGGAGGGAGAGGCAAAGGGGACGCATAGGTTTCCTCACAGACCAAGGGGGGTGAGCCAAGCGGCGATTTGGGGCTCGGCGCGGTGGATGCTGTAGCCGGAGAAGGTCTTGCCGGGGAGGTGGCGGAGGGCGCCGGGGGTGAGGGCGCGCAGGTCCTTTTCGCAGGATTGCATCCCGCCGCCGCCGTGGGTGAAGAAGGGGAGGATGAACTTGCCCTGGGCGTAGCGCGCGTCGGAGAGGAAGGTGCGCACGCTCGGGGCGACGGTGCCCCACCAGTTGGGTGAGCCGATGCAGAGGAGGTCGTAGGAGGCGGGGTCGAGGTCGAAGGGTTTGAGGGGCGGGAGGAAGCCGCGCTTGAGTTCGTCCTTGGCCACGCGGGTGCAGTCGTTGTAGTCGGCGGGGTAAGGGGTCTGGGGCTCGAGGCGCAGGAGGCGGCCCTTGGTGCGCTTGGCGATGAACTCGGCGGCGGCGAGGGTGTTGCCAGTGTAGGAGTAGACGATCACGGCCACGCGCGGGTTCTTGGGCAAGGGCGCGGCGGAGCCGGCGGCGGCGTCTTCGGCCTCGGCGCAGCCGGCGAGCAGGGCACCGGAGGCAGCGAGGGCGCTTTGGAGGAAGGTTCGGCGGGTGAACATAGCAGGAATCTCCTTTCTTGATGGTGGAATAGTATGGCGGAAACCTGGCGCGCGCTCAATACCTCAATCCACGAAGGTGCAACCTCGATTACGGATTTTGCCCGCGCTGCGGGTGCAATGGGCTATACTATGGCCGAAAGGAGGCCTTATGTCTGAACACTTCCGCACGCTTGCCGACTACACCGCGCCCTTGGGGCTCACCCCGCAGTACCCGCACTTGGCTTACATCGACTTCACGCAGTTGCCGCCTTTCCGCTACCGCCAAGGCATCTACGGCTTCTACGCCATCATTCTCAAGGAGCATCTCGGCTGCGGCGCGCTCCAGTATGGTCTGGGCTCCTACGACTATCAAGCCGGCACTGTCCTCTGCGTTGGCCCCGGGCAGCTCTTCGGTCCCAAGGATGACGGCCAGCTCCACCAAGGCGTCGGCAAGGCGCTCCTCATTCACCCGGCCCTCCTCGAAGGCACGCCGCTCGCCGCCGCCTTCGCCTCGGCCTCCTTCTTCGCCTACACTTCGCGCGAAGCGCTCCACCTCGCCGACGGCGAGCGCGTCCGCTTCCTCGCACAGGTCGAGGCCATCCGCGGCGAACTCGAAACGCCCCAGGACGCCCACTCCCGCGCCCTCCTCCTCGCTCACCTCGACCTCCTGCTCCACCTCCTCGCGCGCTTCTACGAGCGCCAGTTCACCTCGCGCCAGCCCGACAACCGCGCCCTGCTCGCCCGCTTGGAAACCTATCTCGCCTCGGCCCTGCCCGCCGCGCCTGATGCCCCCGTCGCCGCGCTACCCACCGTCGCCGCCTGCGCCAAGGCCCTCTTCCTCTCGCCCAATTACTTTGGCGACCTCGTCCGCAAGGAGACCGGCGCCTCGGCCCAGGCCTTCATTGCTCGCGCCCTGCTCGATCGTGCCTGTGACTTTCTTCGGAACACCGATGCCTCCGTCGCCCAAATCGGCCTCACCCTCGGCTTCTCCTATCCCCACCACTTCACCCGATTCTTCCGCCACCACACCGGCCAGACCCCCAGCAACTACCGCGCCGCTCCGGCCATTGCGGAGTAAGCGCTAGCCGTTCGTGCCGCGCTTGCTTGAGCGGCGGCGCTTGTAGGGCTTGGCCGGGCGCATAGCTTGGATGAGCTCGATGAATTGGTTGACGTCGGCGAAGGCGGAGTAGACCGAGGCGAAGCGGACGTAGGCGACGGCGTCGAGTTCGCTCAGGCGGTTCATCACGGTCTGGCCGAGCCAGGCGGAGGAGACCTCGGGCTTATTGAGGCGTTCGAGGTCCTCAAGGATGGTGTTGATGAGCTCGGCAATGCGCTCGCTGGGAATGGGGCGCTTGCGGCAGGCCGAGAGAATACCGCGCTCGAGCTTGGCCTGGTCGAAGTCCTCGCGGTGGCCGTCGCGCTTGACGAGCTTGGGCAGACGGCGCTCGATGCGTTCGTAGGAGGTGAAGCGCGCGCCGCAGAGGATGCACTCGCGCCGACGGCGGACGGAGCGGCCGTCATCGGCCACGCGGCTGTCGATGACCTTATCGTTATTCTTGCCGCAGTGGGGGCAGCGCATAGGGTGGCTAGACGATGGCCTTGACGGCGGCCCGGGCGATGGTCAGCCCCTCGGTGCCGGGGACCTTGGTGACGTTGCGCGGGTCGATGAAACAAGCGCGCTCGGGCAGACGCTCGGCGGCGTAGAGGACGACGGGGAGGGTCTGGCCAGCGGGGAGCTTGCGGAGGATCTCGAGGACGCCATCGGCGCTCATCCCTTCGCAGTCCATCGGGAGGATGAGGCCGGCGGGGCGGCGCGCGATGACCGCCTCGATGGCCTCGGGACCGGTGCGCACCACCTCGACGGTGAAGCCACCCTTGCCCAACGCTTCGCAGAGGGCGTTGGCGCGAATGGCGTTAGCCTCGGCGAGGACAACGAGGCGGCGGATGTCCTCGCCCACCACCATCGTCTCGCCGCGCGGCAGATCGCTCTCCATAAAGAGGATGCGCTGGACCTCGGCGACGAGTTCGTCGGGGTCGGCGGGCTTGGTGAGGAAGCCGGCGATCTGCTTGCTCGCGAAGAACTCGGCCAGGTCGCTGCGGGCGGTGAGGACGAGGACGGGCACGCGGGTGCGCCCCAGCCGGTCGGTGATGCGCTCGAGGAAGCCGGTGCCGCCCATCCCGGGCATTCCCATATCGAGGATGACCAGGTCGGGCAAGGCTTCGAGCATACACTGCAGGGCGGCCTCCCCGGAGTCGGCGCAGGTCACCTCATAACCCGCACCCACCAGGAAGTCGCCCAACATCATTCGGATGTTCGGATCGTCATCGACCAGCAGAAGGCGCTTGTTCATTGATTAGTCGGCCAGGAACGCGCGGTAGGCGCGGTAGGTCATGTAGCAATCGAACTTGGAGGCGGCCTCCCAGGGGGCGTGCATATTGAGCAGGGGCACGCCAAAGTCGACCACATCCATCCCGTAGCGGGCGAGGTAGAGGGCGATGGTGCCGCCGCCGCCCTTCTCGCAACGGCCGAGCTCGCCGGCCTGCCAGGTGACGCCGTCGGCCGCGAAGATGCGGCGCAAGTCGGCGATGAACTCGGCACGCGCGTCGGAGGCGCCGCCCTTGCCGCGGGCGCCGGTGTACTTGATAAGGCAGCCGCCGGCATTCATCAGGGCCATATTGTTGGGCGAATCGGCGTTGGGGAAGTGCGGGTCGCTGGCGGCGCAGACATCGGCCGAGAGCATCCGGCTACGCTCCAGGGCGCGGCGGACGGCGAGGTCGCCGGCGGTGGGCTCTTGGCGGGCGATGAGTTCGGCCACGGAGTTCTCGAAGAAGGTCGAGTCCATCCCCGTGGCGCCGACCGAGCCAATCTCTTCCTTGTCGCAGAGGAGGACCATGCCGGTCTTGCGCGGCACGGCGGGCAGGTCCATCAAGGCCTTGAGCCCGGCGTAGGCGCAGACGCGGTCATCGTGGCCGTAGCCGACGATCATCGAGCGGTCGAGCCCGAGGTCGCGCGGCATCCCGGCGGGGACGATTTCGAGCTCGGCGGAGAGGAAGTCCTCCTCGGTGATGCCATATTCGCGCTCGAGGAGGCGGAGAATGTTGAGCTTGACCTTGTCCTTGATGTCCTCGTCGTCATCGTCCTTGGCGGCGGGGAGCGAGCCGATCAGCAGGTCCATATCCTCGGGGTCAAAGGCCTCGGCGAGTTTCTTGCCGGCCTGCTCGGCGCCGAAGTGGGGGAGGATGTCGGTAATCTGGAAGACGGGGTCCTCGGGCTTGTCGCCGATGGCGATTTCCACCTGCGTGCCGTCGGGCTTGGCCACCACCCCGTAGAGGGCCAGCGGATGGATGAGCCAGTGGAACTTCTTGATGCCGCCATAGTAATGGGTGTCGAAGTAGGCAAAGCCGCCCTTTTCGCAGACCGGCACCGGCTTGAGGTCGATACGCGGCGCGTCGGTGTGGCCGCCGATAACATTGATGCCCCCGCTCACCGGCTCGGTGCCGATGACCGCCGCCATCAGCGTCTTGCCGTGATAGCCGCGATAGACTTTATCCCCAGGCTTGAGGGTGTCGACCTGCGAGAGCTCCTTGAAGCCCAGCGCCTCGATGCGCCGCACGGCCTCGGCATACGCCCGCCGCTCGGTCTTGGCAATCCCCAGGTAGCTGAGATAATCCTTGGCATACGCTTCGCACGCCTGCGCCTCGGCCTCCGTCATCGAACGCACGCCGTTCTCGCGCTTGATACAACCTTGCAACTTGCTCATAACCTTACCTTTCTGAAGGGACTCTCCGCGGCCCGCGCCGCCAAGGGTCGCCTAAAATCCATAACGATAGATGTCCATCACCTCTTCGGGCGAGGGCATCGTGCGGTAGCGCCGGACCACTTCCAGGCGCAACGGCTCGCGCGTGAAGCGCACCAACTCCTCCTCGCTGGGCACTTCGCGCGCGCAGCCCAGCCGATCGAGCAGCATATCCACCAGCGCCTGGAACTCCTCGGGCGCTTGAATGCCCAGCGCCTTCAGGAGTTGCGCCGTCCGCTCCGGGCACGAGTGCTCCATAAACTCCAGATACCCGGCCAGCAGCACCCCATTCGCCCGCCCGTGCGGTAGCTGCTTGTAGTAGGTCAGCGGATAGCCCATCGCGTGCACCAGCCCGGTCCCCGCCTGCGCGATGACCATCCCCGCCACCATCGAGCCATAGAGCAACCGCGCGCGGTTCACAAAGGTGCCGTGGGCCAGGCGCACCAGCTCGGGCATCACTACGCCAATTGCTTCCAGCGCCAGCGAGAGCGAGAGCGCGTCCGAGCGCAGCGAATAGGCCCCTTCGATGGCGTGCGAGAGCGCGTCCAGCGCCGTGTCGCAGACCACCTGATCGGGCAGCGAGGCCAGGTAGCGCCCGTCGAGCAAGGCCACGCGCGGGAAGAATTGCGGCCCCGAGACGTTCACCTTCGTGCGCGCGTGGTGGTTAGTAATGATGGCGTAGGGCGTCACCTCGCTGCCTGTGCCGCAGGTAATCGGCACCGCAGCAATCGGCAGCACCTCGTCGCCTGGCTGAGGTTTTTCGGCAAAGAAGTCCTCGCGGTCAATCTTGCTGCCCACCACCCAGGCAATCGCCTTGGCCGCGTCCATCGCCGAGCCGCCGCCCACGGCCACCACAAAGTCGCACCCCTCGGCCTGCGCCACCGCCGCGCCCGCGTACACCTGCGCATCATCCGGGTTCTCGCCCACGCCATTGAAGTGCGCCCACGCCACGCGCCGCGCCTCGAGCGCCTGCTGCACATCCGCCAGCGCCCCCGACGCCTCCGCCCCGTGCTTCCCGGTCACAATCAGCGCCTTGCGCCCCAGCACCAACGCCTCCGTATGACGCAACACGCAGCCTTCGCCCTCAAAGATTTCCGTCGGAAGATAAAAGTGTACCCTGTTCATAACGCCCGTAGTATAGCACAACAGCGCCCTCGCGCGCACGCGGAACCACGCCTTGGGGCGGGGCTGGCGCGAAGGAGCCGCTAGGGCTCTGTCGGGCCGCCTCGGAGGGCGGCTATGCACCACGCTTACCGAAACGCGCTGTGCCCCGAACCCCTATGGCCCTCGCACCTGCCCCGCCGGGAGGTAGGGCCTAGGTCACCTCGAGGGAGGGCCTAGGTCACCTCGAGGTAGGGCCTAGGTCGAGCTGAGGTAGGGCCTATCGCGCGCGCGTACGCGTGTGGAGCGCGTGCGCATACGCGCGCGTAAAATGTAATAAGGTCTGCCATTGCGGAAGCCCGCGGGGAAGGTTGCCTTGGCGGGGTGTGTTTGGTAAAGTATGGGTATGCGTTTGGCGATTTATAAGGATGTGATGACTTCGGGGCGCGGTGCGGACCGTGCGACGGGGGCGTTGGCCAATGCCTTGGCCGAGCGCGGGGTGGAGGTGCATCTGCTGACGCAGGCGCCGGAGGGGGGGAAGGCGCTCTCGGTGGACTTTGGGCCGCAGGTGCGGGTGCATTGCGTGGCGGTGCCGCCGCGGCGGGGGCTGCGCTGGCGGATGAACAAGCTGCTGATGAAGAGCGCGTGGGGAGCGCGATTGCTACGGCGGGCGCTGCCAGGGTGCGATTGGGTGCTGCAGACCTCGCGGCGGGTGCGCGCGGAGTTGGCGGCAATTGCGCCCGAGGGGGTGCTCTCGGCCGGGAGCAATGAGCTGATTGAGCTGATGGCCGAAGGGGCGTTGCCCTGGCCGGTCATTCAGATGTTCCACGTCTATCCGCCGACCTGCTTTGGCAAGAACAAGGAGCAGCGGGTGGCGCGGCTGAAGGCGGCGATGGCGCAGGTGGTGGCGAGCCAGGTGCTCTTGCCCTCCTTCCGGAAGCTGCTCGCGCCCTACACGGCCGCGCCGGTGGTGGCGATTGGCAATGCGGTGGTCTTTGGCGGGGTGGGGGCTGCGCCCGAGGCGCGCGAAAAGCAGGTGGCCTACGTGGCCTATTTCACCAAGGACAAGAACCACGAGGCGCTCTTGGAGACCTTCGCGCGGCTGGAGCGGGCCGAGGGGTGGACCCTGGAGCTCTACGGCAGCGGCACGGCGGCTTGGGAGGCGCGGTTGCGCGCCAAGGCCGAGGCGCTGGGGATTGCCGGGCGGGTTCACTTTAATGGGGTGGTGGCCAAGCCGGCGGAGGTGCTCTCTCGCGCGGCGATCTGCGCCTATCCTTCGCGGGTCGAGGGCTTTGGGATGGCACTGGTCGAGGCGATGGGCGCGGGGTGCGCGTGCGTGGGCTTTGCCGATGCGCCGGGAGTCAACGAGTTGATCGAGCCCGGGCGGACCGGTCTGCTGGCCGCGCCGGGGGTGGCGGGTTTTGCGGCGGCGCTGCAGCAGCTGGTCGATGATGCGGCGCTGCGCGCGCAGGTGGGGCAGGCGGCCGCGCGGACGGTGCGTGACGCGTGGTCTGGCGAGACCATTTGGCGGGCGTGGATGGACTTTTTGTGTGCGACCCTGACGGGCGAAAGGAGCAGAGGATGAGCGAGCGGCCGAGACTGTCGATTTCGTTTTGCATATCGGATAACTACGCGCAGCACTTGGCGGTGGTGGTGGCTTCGATGCTGACCAATACGCCGGGGTGCGACTTCCGCTTCCACGTGCTCTATAGCGCGCTGCGCGAGGAGACCGTGGCGCGGCTGAAGGGGTGGGCCGAGGCCTCGCAGGGGCGCTTTGAGTTCTGCTTCCACCAGGTCGACCGGCGCCACTTCGATGCCTTTCCGCTGCCGCTCGAGCACATCACCCAGGAGATGTACTACCGCTATCTCCT
>JBJFFT010000041.1:0-2460 GCA_051891975.1 Candidatus Spyradenecus sp.
TGGCACAACCGTTAGGGGCGCTGAATCAAGCGCAGATACCACGCAAGGGCAGCGGCGTTGGCCGGCATTTCCGCCTTGGCACAACTCACCCGTAACCCTTCCCACGCCCAACCGAGCGTGGCATCATAGCGAAGCGCCTGCAGATATGCAAAGACGGCATCGCGCGGGCGACCGGAGACCCGCAGGGCTCCGCCCAGGTAGCCCCACTTCTCCGCACTGATGGGGTTGAGGGCAATCGATTCGAGGAGCAACTGCAGAATGCGCTCAAGTTCCCGGCCCTGGGCGAAGAGTTGCTTGGCCTGCGCCAAGCGCCCACCGTCATCCGATGTCCACGGCGGAAAGAAGAGCGTAGGCTCCGCGCGGAAGGCACAGAGCCGGGGGTGGGCGGCAAAGAAGGAGTCCGCCCCTTGAATGTAGGCCAGCAGCTCGCGCACTTCGCGCTGGCTCACTTCGCCAGCGGGCAACGGAGCGCCCACCTCCGCGCGTTCAATGACGTTGACGATTGGACAGCCGAGGAGCGTCAGGAACTTGTCGCGCGTCTCCGGCGTCTGGAAGCGCTCGGCGGTCTTACGCAGGGCCTCCAGCCAAGCCTCGGGCGTGCTCGGATAGAGCCGGGCGCGGAGGGCTTGGAAGCGTTCGCGCTCGGCACGCACCGCCTCACCATCCCACGCCAAGAGCTGCGTCCGCACGCCATTGGCCACCTCGTCGCGCAAGATGCACTGCCCGATATTGGCGCAGGCGAAGGGGATTACCGGCTCTAGCCACGCGGTGAGAGTTGGGCAGAAGGGCGAGGGCGGGGGCGTCCACGGCGCCAAACCCTGGGCGAGATAGCGCTCGAGCGCGTCCGCTGCCTGCAACAACTCGTTGCCACGCTCGTCATCCGCCTCCGCTTTCGGTTGCCAACGCAGAGCCACAAAGACAATGCCCTGCGCCTCGTGAAAAGCCGCCGAGGGCAAAGTCTCTGCAACGGGAAAGGTCGGTGCCGCCTCGGCCAAGACCCGGCGAGCGGTCGCGTCATCAAACGCACCAAGGCACGCCGAGGTCAAGCCAATCAAGTAACAAAGTGTCATCCATTTGCGCATGGCGGCACCTCCTTTTAACGCTTACTCCACATCCTCATCGATGATGAAGGTGCTCCCCAGGCGAAGGGTGCCGGCGTCATCCTTGCGCGGCGCGGGCTTAGCCGCAGGCTTAGCGGCGGCCGCTGCGGCGGCGTTCTGCTTGCGCTGTGCCCGGCGCGCCTTGGCTGCGGCCCGTTCGTCATTTATCTCTTGGCGGGCGGCGGCCGCTCCGGCAGCGTAAGCCGCAGCGTTCGTCTTGGAGGCTTCATAGTCCTGATTGAGCTGTGCCTGGCGGCCACGCTCGAACTCTTGGGCCGTGTTGATATCGATGCCCAGGGCGACCGCCTGCTTCTGGATGTCCGCCAAACTCTTCACACTCCCAGAGCTGACGCCGTAAACCACCACATTGAGGTCCAAGCCGGAGGCCTTGTGACGCACTTCTCCGGCAAAGAGCTCGCTGTTGCCGGAGATCTGAATACCCTTGAAGCTCTCAGACTGGGACTCTTTATACGCGTCATATACCTTGGTCTCCTTCTCGCCATTGCTTCCCATCGTCTCGCGCATCAGCTTCTCGGCAGTCCGCTGCGTGGAAGCATCGGCATAGAGCGAGAAGATTACCTCCGCGCCCGCCGCGAGGTCGGCGATTCCACGCTGCTCATCGTTGAAGTCGGCCGAGAGGACCGGCGTGCAGGCGATGCCGAGGAACCACATATTCCCCTTGTCGTCGATGTACTGGCGCGGACCGCACCACTGGGCCAGAGCGCCCTTCTTCCGCTTCTCCGCCAGCCACTTCTTAATCGGCTTCTTGCCGGGCGCGAACTTGACCGAGCGGCCCTGCAAGATCTCGCCGGCCGCGCGCTGCATCTCCGCACTCCACGCAAAGGCCACCGCCAAGCGGCAGACGTATTGGCCATCACGCCGGTAGAAGGTTTCCGCCTGCTGCAGGACGGTGCAGCCATAGATGGGCATCTTCGAGAAGCGCGAGATGGAGGTCTTCATCTCCTTGACCACCTGACCTTTGAGCGTCTCGGCCTGCTCGAGCATCGCACGATAAGTCTTTTCTGCCTCAACGAAGGCTTCGCGGGCTTCCAGGTAATCTTGCTTCTTCTCTTCGGTCCACTTCTCGGCCAAGTTCTCGCGCTCGGCACGCGTGAACCAGCTGGAGATGACCGCGAAGATCTCGTTCGTGCTCATCCGGTCACGGTCCTTCAGCGCCGCATCCGCTGCCGCACCCAGCTCGAGCATCTTCTTCTGGGCAATTTCCAATCCTTTATTGACCTCCTGTTGCTCGGTCGCCAGCTGTTTCGCGATCGGGTTGCCGGGCACCTCGAGAACGCGCGCGGCAGACATCTTGCTCATAATCGTCTCAATCACCTTGGACTTCGACATCAAGAGCAAC
>JBJFFT010000042.1:0-9646 GCA_051891975.1 Candidatus Spyradenecus sp.
AGGCGCCGGCGCGCCCCAAATCTCGCCAAAGGGCTTCTCGCGCACATTCCCGAGCGGTTTATCGCGCCAAAACTGGTCGGGATAGACCGTGCCATCCCACGAGACGCACGAGAGCCCGTTCCCCGAGGAGTTCCCGCCGTTCATCTGCAGCAGCTGCCACACATCGGCCGCGCGCGGACTCCCCTCCCGCACCATGCGCAACCAGAGGTAGGGCGCGTCGGCGTGGTTATCGACGGTGAGCACCTCCAGCGGGAAGCCGGCCTCGAAGGCGGCGCGCGTCTCATCGATAATGCGGTCGACCGCTGCGCGCGTCTCGGCGTGCGAGAGGTCTTCCGCGCGCAGGTTCGCGCCGCGCCCAGCGTAGACCAGGTGGTAGAGGCAGATACGCGGGATGCGCTCTTCGCGCATCAGGTGGAAGATGGCCGGCAGCTCGCGGACATTGCCCCGGGTGAGCGTGACGCGCAGCCCCACCTTGACCCCGGCCTCGCGGCAGGCGCGAATGGCGGCAAGCGAGCGCGCGTAGGCCCCGGGCACGCCGCGGAAGGCATCGTGCGTGGCCTCCACGCCATCGATGGAGATGCCCACATAGCTCACCCCGATGGCCGCAATGCGCTCGGCCAGCGCGGGGGTAATCAGCGTGCCATTGGTCGAGAAGACCACCCGCAAGCCCTTGCTGCGCGCGTAGGCCGCCAACTCGAGCACATCCTCGCGCACGAAGGGTTCGCCCCCCGAGAAGAGGACTACCGGGCAGCCAAAGGCGGCAAAGCCGTCAATCGCGCGCAGGGCCTCGGCCGTCGAGAGTTCACGGGCGGTGTCCGGCACGCCGGCGGCGTAGCAATGGCGGCACTTCAGGTTGCAGCGCTGGGTGATATTCCAGACCACAATCGGCTTCTTATCGGCCGAAAACTGCAACAGGTGACTGGGCAGGTGCGCGCTTTTACGGCCGTAACGCAGGGGGTCCGAGGCCTCCGCCTGGCCCATATAGAGCTTGGAGATGCCAATCATCCCTTACTTCTCCGGTAGACTCTGCACCCACTTGCGGTAGGCCTCCGGGGCCGAGGCATCCAGCGCCAAATAGTATTCCCCCCACAACCGCGCCTCGGGCAGACGCTTCTGTGCGGCCAAAATGCGCATCATCAGGTCCGCCAAGTAGCGGTTCTTGCGCTGGACCACGAGCGCGGGGCGCAGGTAGGTGCACGCCACATCGTAGCGCTTGAGGTCATAGGCCAACTGCGCGGCCTCCTGGCGCGCCTCCACCGAGCCGCTGCGCAGCGCCAAGGCTGCGTCGTAGGCCTTCAACGCCTGGTCGCGGTTCGCATTCTGCACGCACATCCGCGCCCACTCCAAGGCCGCTTCGTAGTTCGAGGGATCGGCCTTGACCGCCTTGGCCGCGGCCGACTGCGCCGCCGGCCAACGCTTCTTCGCTTTCGCCTCCCGCGCCGCCTTCAACGCCTCGGCACAGGCGCGCGCATTGCCCGCAGCCGGTGGCACCTGCTGCAAGCGCTCGAGGTTTTGCTCCAGGCGCGTAATCCACGTCTTCGTGTCGCGCGCTTGGGTCGAGCCCTCCGGCAGCAGCCGCTCGGCCATCCGGAAAGCATCCAACGCCGCCTGCCGCAGCAAGAGCGGCTCGCGCACGCACAGTTTGCCCAGGTTGTAGAGCGTGCCGGCATCCTGCGGCGCCTCATTCGAGGCCATCAAGAGCAGCGCCAGCGCCCCATCCGCGCGCCCTTGATCGGCGCAAAGCCGTGCCAGACGCGAGGCCACGCGCACCCGCACCGCCGGATCCTTCGCCTGGGCCAAGAGCGCGCGATACTGCGCCACCGCCAGCTCCGGCTCCTTCACTTCCTCGGAAATCATCCCCAGCAACTCCTGGCACCGCTCGGCCTGAGGCCCCTCCTTCGCCAGCGCCAGCCCCTTCTCGGCCGCCGCACGCGCCGCCGCCGTATCTTGCACCGCCAACGCCGCCAGCGAGAGATTGTAGTAGGTGACCGCGCTCTCGCCGTTCAACACCAGCAGCCGCTCATAGGCCACAATCGCCTTGGCGTAGTGCCCTGCGGCATACGCCTCTTCGGCCCGCCGTTCCAATACCTCCGGCCGCTCCTGCGAACACCCCGCCAGCAACGCCAAAAGGCAGAACCCAATGCAAATCGTCCTCATAGCAACTCCAGTCTATGCGCTCAAAACGCCGTCCATTGTATCACATTCCGTCTGCGCGCTTCATCCATTGCGCCGCGGCTAGTGAGGTGCGGGTGTGCGCGAAAGGTGGCCCTACGGGCCGTGAGGTGCGCCTTCGGCGCGTTGCGAGGGTAAGCGTTGTGCATAGGCCTGCTCCGCCAGGCCGGCCTCGCCCCTACCATAACTAACCCGCGCACACGCTCACGCGCGTATGCGCGCGCGATAGGGCCTACCTCGACTCGACCTAGGGCCTACCTCACCTCGAGGTAGGCCCTACCTCACTTTGACCTAGGGCCTAGGTCGAGGTCACCTAGGCCCTACCTTAAAAGAGGTATTCGCGGGGTCTCTCTCTGAAGAGCCCTCTCTCCGTTGCATGTGCGCATTTTGGTGCGGAACAGCCCCCCTTGCGCGCGGGGCGTGAGTGCGGTATAATGGGGGCCACTTTCAACCTTAAGGAGGAAACATGAGTTGTCCCTACGCTTGCTCGAGCGAAGTCGAGCACATGACGATGGTCGCCAAGGGCGCCAAGCACGCCCCCGCCCCGATTCCCGAAGAGGGGAAGTGGGTGAAGGCTTACGAGACGAAGGATATTTCCGGTCTCACCCACGGTGTGGGTTGGTGCGCGCCGCAGCAGGGCGCCTGCAAGCTCACGCTCAATGTCAAGGAAGGCGTGATCCAGGAAGCGCTGGTCGAGACGATTGGCTGCTCGGGCATGACCCACTCGGCGGCTATGGCGGCCGAAGTGCTCCCCGGCAAGACTATCCAGGAAGCGCTGAACACCGACTTGGTGTGCGACGCGATCAACACCGCGATGCGCGAGCTCTATCTGCAGATTGTCTACGGGCGCACCCAGAGCGCCTTCTCCGAGGGCGGTCTGCCGATCGGCGCCGGCCTTGAGGACCTCGGCAAGGGCCTGCGTTCGCAGGTCGGCACGATGTACTCCACCGCGCAGAAGGGCGTGCGCTACCTCGAAATGGCCGAGGGCTACGTCAAGAAGATCTACCTCGACAAGAACAGCGAGGTCTGCGGCTATGAGTTTGTCCACATGGGCAAGTTTATGGAAGCGGTCAAGAAGGGCCAGGACGCCAACGAGGCGCTCAAGGCTTGCACCGGCACCTACGGCCGCGTGACCGAGGAGCAGGGCGCCGTGAAGTCCATCGACCCCCGTCACGAATAAGGAGGACACCACCATGGCACTCTTTGAATCCTACGAACGCCGCATCAACCAGATCACGCCCGTCCTCGAGAAGTATGGCATCAAGTCCATCGAGGAATGCCGCGAGATCTGCAAGGCCAAGGGCTTCGACCCCTACGAAATCACCGAGAACATTCAGAAGATCTGCTTCGAGAACGCGAAGTGGGCTTACACCGTGGGCGCGGCCATCGCCATCAAGAAGGGCTGCACCAAGGCTGCCGACGCGGCCGAGGCCATCGGCGAAGGCCTCCAGGCTTTCTGCATTCCCGGCTCTGTGGCTGACGACCGCAAGGTCGGCATTGGCCACGGCAACCTGGGCGCGATGCTCCTGCGCGAAGAGACCAAGTGCTTCTGCTTCCTCGCCGGCCACGAATCTTTCGCCGCCGCTGAGGGCGCCATCGGCATTGCGATGAAGGCCAACAAGGTCCGCAAGGAGCCCCTGCGCGTGTGCCTCAACGGCCTGGGCAAGGACGCGGCCTACATCATCAGCCGCATCAATGGCTTCACCTTCGTGGAGACCGAGTTCGACTACTTCACCGGCAAGCTCGCCATCACCAAGGAGATTCCCTTCTCCGATGGCCCGCGCGCCAAGGTCCGCTGCTACGGCGCCGATGACGTCCGCGAGGGCGTGGCGATTATGTGGCAGGAGGGCGTGGACGTTTCCATCACCGGCAACTCCACCAACCCCACCCGCTTCCAGCACCCCGTGGCCGGCACCTACAAGAAGGAGTGCGTCCTGGCTGGCAAGAAGTACTTCTCGGTCGCTTCGGGTGGCGGCACCGGCCGCACCCTCCACCCCGACAATATGGCCGCCGGTCCCGCCTCCTACGGTATGACCGACACGATGGGCCGTATGCACTCTGACGCCCAGTTCGCCGGTTCCTCCTCGGTGCCCGCGCACGTCGAGATGATGGGCCTCATCGGCATGGGCAACAACCCGATGGTTGGAGCCACCGTGGCTGTGGCCGTGGCTGTGGAAGAGGCCTCCAAGTAAGGCTTGATTCCTTTCCCCAAACAAACGGGCGCTCGCAGTTCGCGAGCGCCCGTTTGTTTGCGTGTTGTGTGGCAAGCTGTTAGTGCATTAGCAGGGCGGCGAAGGCACCATCGCGCTCTGCTTTGGGGAGGAGAAAGCGCTGTTCGGGGCAACGCCAGGTGGGGTGGGTGGCCAGGAAGCGCTCGACTTGCCGGGCATCTTCTTCCGGCTCAATGGAGCAGGTGGAGTAGACGAGCCGGCCGCCGGGGCGGAGGAGGGGCGCGCAGGCCTCGAGGAGGGCGGCCTGGGTCTGGCAGAGGGCCTCCAACTTGCGCGGGGTCCACCCCCAACGCGCGTCGGCCCGGCGCCCGAAGACGCCCGTATTGCTGCAAGGAACGTCCAGGAGAATGCGGTCGAAGGTCTCGCCGGGCAGGGCGGAGGCGGCCTGAGTGCCGTCAAAGGAGAGCAGGCGGATTTGCTCGGCAAAGCCACAGCGGGCCAAAGTGTCGCGCAGGGTCGCCAGCCGCTCGGGGCTGACCTCGTTGGCCACCAGGGTGCCGCGCGTGTCGCCGCCGGCGAAGAGGCGGGCGGCTATCTGTGCGGTCTTGCCGCCGGGCGCGGCGCAGAGGTCGAGAACCGCTTGCCCGGGGCGGATATCCAAGAGCTCGATAGCGTGGCGTGTGGCGGGGTCTTGGACCACAAAGTGGCCCTCGGCAAAGCCGGGCAGGGTGTCAATGCGGCAACCGCGCGGGACGATGAAGGAGCCTTGCGGGTCCTCGGCCGAGGGTTCACAGGTGGCCGGCGCGGAGTGGGGGGGCAGGGGGCGGAGGTAGACGCGCGGCGGGGTGGCGATGGCCTCGGCGATACGCCGGGTGCGCTCCAGGCCGAAGGCCGCAACCCAGCGCATCCAAAGGCGCGGAGGGATGTCGCGGCGCAGGGGCTCAGGGGCGGCGGCGAGGG
The DNA here is from genome assembly GCA_051891975.1 of Candidatus Spyradenecus sp. GTDB lineage: Bacteria > Verrucomicrobiota > Kiritimatiellia > RFP12 > DVOR01 > Spyradenecus. The sequence continues at coordinate 5,304 of JBJFFT010000042.1, forward strand.
CTTCGAGGAGGGGGGCGCGCTCGCGTTGGAGGCGGCGGAGAATGGCGTTGACGAAGCCGGCCGCGCCACGCCCGAGGGGCTTGGCGGCCTCGACGGTCTCGGCGATGGCCGCGTAGTCGGCGATAGCCGGCAGGTGGAAGAGTTGGGCTGCGCCTACCATCAGGGCGGCCCAGAGTTCGCCCCCGGGTAGACGCTCGGCGCAACGCTTGAGGAGCCACTCCAGGCTCGCCTTGTGGCGCAGGACGCAACCGGTCAGCTCCAGGGCAAAGGCGTGGTCGGGCGCGGTGGCGAGGGCACGGGTGGGGAAGGTGCCCTGCTCGCGCCAGAGGGCGAGGGCGAAGATGGCGGCGCGGCGAGCCCCGACGCCAGGGCGGTCGAGCTGCGCCATCGCTTAGCCCTGCATCGCGCGCTTCCAGGCCTCGGCCGAACGCTCGATGATAGCGAGGTCGACCGCGCAGCAGAGGCGGATATAGCCGCTCATCCCGAAGCCGCGCCCGGGCACGGCGATGATGCCCTGTTCGAGGAGGCGGTTGCAGAAGGCCACATCATCGCCGCCGGGGGCTTGCGGGAAGAAGTAGAAGGCGCCGCGGGGGAGGGCGAAGGTGAGGCCGGCCTCGCGCAGAACGCGGGCCATCGCCAGGCGGCGCGCATCGTAGATGGAGAGGTCGACCTGTTCATTCAGGAGGCCGAGGGCAAGCTTTTGGCCGAGGATGGGCGCGTTGACGTAGCCGAGGGTTCGGTTGGTCATCGTGAGGGCGGCGAGGAGGGTGTCGGCCCTGTCCAACGCGGGGTTGACGGCGATGTAGCCGATGCGCTCGCCCGCCAACGAGAGGCTCTTGGAGAAGGAGCCCAGGACCACCGCGTAGGGCGAGAGGGCGAGGACGGGCGGCACGGTGGCGCCGTCGAAGGCGAAGAGGCGGTAAGGCTCGTCGGAGAGGATGAAGATCGGACGCTCGCGCGTTGCGTTGAGTGCGTCGACCGCTTTGGCCAAACGCGCGAGGGCGTCGGCGGAGTAGATGGCGCCGGTGGGGTTGTTCGGCGAGTTGAGGAGGATGACGCGCGTGCGCTCGGTGACGGCCGCAAGCAGCGCATCGACATCCAGCGCGAAGTCCGGCCCTTGCATCGGCACCGGGCGGAGCACCCCGCCAAAGTGGCCGCAGTAGAAGCCGTATTCCACGAAGTAGGGGGCCGGCACGACCACCTCGTCGCCCGCTTCAAGGACGGTTCGGAAGAAGGTGACGAGCGCTCCGGCCGCGCCCACGGTGACGATGAGGTGTTGCCCCTGGAGCGCCATGCCCTGCTCGCGGGTCAACTTCTCGGCCAAGGCCGCGCGGAAGGCCGGCAAGCCGGCGTTGGGCATATAACCTAGGCCGCAGGGGCGGACCGCGTCGTCGGCCAGGGCGTGGAGGACTTCGCGCGCCTTCGCCGGAGGCGGCACATCTGGGTTGCCGAGGGAGAAGTCGAAGACGCGGTCGGCGCCGAGGCGTTGCTTCATCTCCAGCCCGGCCTCGAACATCCGGCGAATCCACGAGGCATTCGCCATCGCTTGGGCGATGTCGCTTGCAATCAGTCGCTTCATAGGTGTGCTCCTTAAAGGGCTTGAAACCCGCCGAGCGTCAACCGCGCCGCCGGAATGACCGGCAGGGGCAGGAAGGCCAGCGAGAGGAAGGGGTTTTCCAGGACCGTGCCAGTCTTTTGGGCGGCTGCGCGCAATGCGGCAAGGGTGTCGGCCACCTCGGCGGCCGGGCGCTCGCTCATCAGGCCGCCCACCGGCAGGGGCAAGATGGCCGCCACGTGCCCCTCGAGCACCACGGCAAAGCCGCCGCCGCAATCGCGTACGGCATTGGCGGCCAAGGCCATCTCTTCGGGGGAGGTGCCGACCACGCAGAGGTTGTGCGAGTCGTGCCCAACGGTCGAGGCTAGCGCGCCGCGCTTCAAGCCAAAGCCCGTCACCCAGGCGCGGCCAATGCGCCCGGAGCCGCCGTGGCGCTCAATCAAAGCCGCCACCGCCAGGTCCCCGCTCGCCTGAGCCGACGACCACGCCACCGCGTCCGTCAGGAGTGAACCCTCGCGCACGCCGATGGCCGGCCCTGGCTTGGGCGGAGCGAAGTCCGCTGCCGAGACGGTGCGCATCTTGACCGAGCCGTGGAAGGTGTCGGGGACGGGGCAGGGCGGACGCTGCTCGAAGCGTTCGGGGTCGACGATCAGCCCCCGGCAGAGCACGCCGGCCACGCGGCACTCGGCCAGGTCCGAGACCAAGACAATATCGGCCGCGTAACCCGGGGCCACCAAGCCGCGCCGGCGCCAACCAAAGTGCCGGGCGGGCGAGAGGGAGGCCGCGCGGTAGACGGCCAGCGGGTCGCACCCCAGGGCGATGGCTTGGCGGATGGCTGCGTCCAGATGCCCGTGCTCGCGGATGTCCAGCGGGTCGCGGTCGTCGGTGCAGAGGCAGAGGTGGTCGCAATGGGTCAGGGTGAGGAGGGGGGCCAACCGCGCGAGGTCCCGCCCCACGCTGCCGGCCCGGAGGAAAAGGGTCATACCCCGGCGCAACTTCTCGAGCGCCTCGTCGACGGCCGAGCACTCGTGGTCGTTTGAAATGCCGGCGGCAAGGTAGCCATCGAGTGCGCGCCCGGAGAGGCAGGGGGCGTGACCGTCGATGGGCCGCCCCGAGAAGGCCGCGAGCTTGGCAAGCACCTCGGGGTCGCGCTCCAAGACGCCGGGCACATTCATCATCTCGGCCAGGGAGAGCCCGGCCGCCGCGTAGGGTGTTAGGGCTTCAGCACCAAGACGCGCCCCGGCCTCCTCGCTGGGCAGGGCCGGCACGCAGGAACTTGCCTGAACCTGCAGGTGCATCACCATCCCCTCGGCGGCGCGGCGGAAGAAGTCAATCGCCGCCGAGCCGCAGACGTTGGCGAGCTCGTGGGGGTCGCAGACCGCCGCCACGGTCCCGCGCATCAGCACAGCCTCCTCCCAGGCGTAGGGCGCCACGAGGGAGGACTCGATATGGCAGTGGGCATCGACGAAGCCCGGAACCAGGGTCAGCCCCTCGGCCTCGACAACCTCGCGGGCCTCATAACCCTCCCCCAGGCCGACAATGACTTCCCCGGCAATGGCCACATCGGCCCGACGTAGCTCCCCGGTGACTAGGTCGAAGACCCGACCTCCGCGAATGACCACATCGGCCGGCTCCTCCCCCAGGGCCACGGCAATCTGCCGGGCCAACTGCGCTGGCGTCATCGTCTCGCCTACCATGTCATCACCTCCAACGGGGCTGACTGCTGCGCCACGGCCAGCGCGACACCCTCGCGGCCAAGCTCCTTGAGCGTCTGGGCCATCTGATAACGGGCTACGGCCGGCTCGTTGCAATCGCGCGAGAGGTGGGCCAGGACGAGCTGGCGCAGGGTCTCGGGGCAGGCTGCGCGCATCAGGTCGCACGCTTGGTCGTTGGAGAGGTGGCCGGACTTCCCGGAGATGCGCGAGACCAGGTCGTAGGGTCGGCCGGAGGTGCGCAGCATTTGCAGGTCGTGGTTCGACTCCAGAATCAAGGCCTCGCACCCCCGCAATGCGGTGACGACCTCCTGCGAGGCGTAGCCGAGGTCGGTGAAATAGCCGAGTTTGGCGCCGACTTCGGCGGTGAGGGTGTAGGCCACCGGCTCGGCGGTGTCGTGGCTAATGCGCACTGGCTGAACGACCAGATCGCCCAGCGCGAAGGGCACGCACGATTGGAAGAGGGCGAACTCCGGCACCGGCTGCTTGGCCTTCCGCGCCTGCCGCTCGATGACCTCCGCCGTGCCCTCGTTAGCATAGACGGCCGTCTGGTGCTTGGTGGCAAAGCGGTAGAGCCCGCTCACGTGGTCGTTGTGTTCGTGGGTGACGAGAATGCCGTCGAGACTGTCGGGGTCGACCTCCAAGTCGGCCAAGTGGCGCTCAATCGCCCGGCAGGAAATCCCTGCATCAATCAACAGCCGCACGCCCTCGCTCTCAACATAGGTGGCGTTGCCAGCACTCCCGGAAGCCAATACGCAAAATCTCATAGCGCGTCTATTCTAACACACCACGCGGAGAAGTTCACTAAATCAGCCAATCGTCGCCGGCGGCGGTGTCGGGTTCGGCCTCGGGGCGGAAGATCTCTGCTGGGTCGGCGGCCTGCACCTGCACCTCAATCGGCCATACGCGCACCGCCTTGATGGGCCGCACCGGGCACGGATGCTCGCAACTCCCGCAGCCGATGCACAGCCGCGAATCGAGCACCGGGATGCGTACGCCCCGGACGTCCTCCTTCATCCGCAACGCACCAGTGGGGCAATGTTCGGCGCACGCCCCGCACTCAAAGCCGCGCTTGG
>JBJFFT010000043.1:0-2447 GCA_051891975.1 Candidatus Spyradenecus sp.
CCGCGCATCTGCGAGAGCGTGCGCTCGACATCCTCCTCCAAATAGAGCGGCTCGAAGAGGCGCTTGCCCTCGGCCTGGCGGCGGCGGTTGACGATGGCCAGGTCGTGCTGGGCGATGTAGGCGCAGTCGCGGAGCATGGGGTCGCAGAGGTCACGCGTGGCCTCGGTGGTGTAGATGGGGCCGCGGTAGCCGGCGCGGACGAGGGAGGGGAGGTTGCCGCTGTGGTCGATGTGCGCGTGGGAGAGGAGGACGCAGTCGACCGAGCGGGCATCGACGGCCAACTTGCGGTTGCGCTCGAAGGCCTCCTTGCGGTGGCCTTGGTAGAGACCGCAATCGAGGAGGATGCGCAGGCCGTTGACGTTGACGATGTGCATCGAGCCGGTGGTGGTGCGCGCGGCACCTTGGAACTCAATATCGAACATCTCGTACTCCTTTCAGACAGATGACAGATGACAGATGACGGATGACAGATGACAGAAGCGAGAGGCCGGCGGAGCGCAGGGTACGCGCTTGGCATCAGGGCAGGGCGTTGTCCAGGGCCTCGAGGTCCGCCAGGTGGCCGTCTTGGCCGCCCTTGGGCACGGTGAAACGCTCGAGCGCGGCCTCGACCTTGGCGAGCACCTCGGGTTCGGCCGTTTCGCGCAGGAGGCGGATCTTCTCGAAGGTCTCGATACCGTTGCGCAGGGCCTCGAGGCGCAGGGAGGAGCGGTTGCCGGGGTAGATGAGCGCGGTGTCGCCGCTGGGCCAAGCCGTGTAGTCCTGCGAGACGAGCGGGTTCTCCACCCAGGAGTGATAGGCCCAGCGCAGGAAGCCATCCAGACCGCAGTGCGCGGCGAAGGGCAGGAGCCACTCGCTCTCGGCGAGGTCGGAGGCCATAAAGGTGTTCGGCCGCGCCGGGTGGCAACAGACGTAGAAGGTGGTGAACTGCCCCTTCGCCCGGCGCTCAGCAGCAATCCCAAAGAGCTTCTCGGCAATGCCGTAGCTGTAGGAGACGTCCGCAAAGGCGCTATTGAGCTCGCTGGGCCGGTCGCACGCCGCCACCAGCTTCAAGGTCGGCGCGACCTTGCGGGCAATCTCCAAGGCCGGACGCAGCAGGTGGTCGGGCCGCTCGTCCATCGCTAGGCGCACCTGCTCCTCCCAGCCCTTGGTGCGCACGTGCTCGACGAAGGCCGCGAGGAAGTGCTCCCAGAAGTCCGCGTACTCGGGCGAACCCGGCTGGAGCTTCGGCGCCACCCGCCGCCCCTGCGCCTCATCGTAGTACGCAAAACGCAGCGACCAAGGGATCATCGTGTAGCAATGGATGGTCGCGCGCTCGAGCCCCACCTCCCGGCGCATAAACTCCACCCAGTTATCGAAGGCCGAGTAGTCGTAGGCCCAGGAGCCATCCGCGCGGCGCGTCACCGCGACCATCGAGCGGAAGCGGTCGTAGGTCTGCTCGTCCCATGCCTCGTCGATGAGCGTGGCGGTAATCGTCTTCTGCCCCAGCTGCGCCAAGCGCACCATCTGCGGTTTGAGCAGCGCGAAGTGTTCGGGCGACCACATCGGCACATCGTGCCAGCGCGCCACGGCGTCCGGGTGCTGCCAAATATCCACGTGGCACTGCCACTGCTCCGGCGGCGGCAAAACCGGTCCCCCCGCCACGAGCAACAGCGGCAGCCGGCACATCTGCCCATTGATCCGCACCGTCAGGGTCCCGTGGGCCACCCCCTCGCGATTGCGCGGCACGTCAATCGAAAGGAAGAGCGGCCGCGTCACCCCGGCAAAGCGCGTCTGGGCCGTGCCGTCGAGCACATCGGCCACCAACTTCCCGTCGGCCAGCGTATAGCGCACCCAGTCCAGCCGCACCGGCAGCCGCGATCCATCGGCATACGTCAGCTCCAGCGGCTCGACCGTGAGCTCCTCAAAGCCCTTCGGCGAGAGGGCCAAGACCTGCGCCGTCACCCGCTCGCCACGCCACGCGCGCAGAATAAGCGGATCGGACTCGTTGCGCGGCGGCAAAATCGGCACCTCGTCGCGCGCGAACCGCACTCGGGGCGACACCGGCACCAACCGTACCGGCTGCGCCTGCTCCTCCGCTGTCAATGTCCGCTCCGCCCCCGCCGGCTCATACGCCGGATGACGCACAGGACCTGCCACAACACTCGCAGCCGCCAACCAGCAGCCACCCAACAACACATATACACACTGTTTCATACCGCCCATTCTAGCACACCTCCCAACCAAGCGCAAAGCACCCCACCTTGCCGAAAACGCCCACACCCCCCTCACGCCGGAACCTGCCTATTAATACTAACGCGCGTACGCGCACACGCCCTCGCACGCGTACGCGCGCGCGATAGGCCCTACCTCGACCCGACCTAGGCCCTACCTCGACTCGACCTAGGGCCTACCTCGAAGTGACCTAGGCCCTGACTCGAGGTGAGATAGGCCCTCCCTTTTTGAGGAAA
>JBJFFT010000044.1:0-2445 GCA_051891975.1 Candidatus Spyradenecus sp.
TGCGCATTTTCCAAGTTTTCCCAAGCGCCCTGCGCAAATCTATTGACATTTTACAGAGGGGGCTCGCTACGCTCGCCGCTGCTAGCTGTTAGCGGTTAGCAGCTAGCCCGCGTGCTGCGCCGGAGGGGCTGGGAGGTCCCGGCGGAGCGGGCCTCGGCACAACGCTTAAACGCGCGTGGGTTGCGCGTCTTGAGGGCCGCGCAGAAGACACCCCTTGCCCCCACCCCCGTCCCCCTCCGCGCGATACCCTAAAAAAGGTAGGGCCTACCTCGAGGCGACCTAGGGCCTAGGTCGAGGCGAGGTAGGCCCTAGGTCACTTTGAGGTAGGCACGGGCACATTTAGACCCCGGGACAATCGCTGGCGGTTTGGGGGCGTTTGGAGTATCAAAAAGCCGACGAGCCCAGAGGGCGCGTCGGCCGGGGTACAAGGCAAGGAGATCTGCCCCCAGGCGCTTGCGGCTACTCCAGCGCTTCGAGGGCGGTGGCGGCCTCTTCCCATTCAAGGGAGAGTTTGGCGAGGTCGAACTGCAGCGCGCGGAGTCGTTTGCCGGCGTCGGCGAGGCCTTGGGCGTCGAGGGTGCCATTGCCGAGGGCTTCGGTGAGCTCGGCCTGCTCGGCCTCGAGCTTGGCGATGGCGGCTTCGGCATCGGCGACGCGGCGTTTGAGGCGTTTGACCTCGGGGGCCTTGGCGGCACGCTCTTGGGCGCGCTGGCGGCGGAGGTCCTTGGAGGAGAGTTTTTGGGGGGCCTCGGCCTCGGCGGTGGAGGGCTCGGGCGCGGGGGCGACCTCGGCGGCGGTCTTCTCGAGGTAGTAGTCGTAGCCACCGGGGAAGGTGCGCACGCCGCGGTGAGAGATCTCGATAATCTTCTCGGCGGTGCCGCGGACGAACTCGACATCGTGCGAGACGAGGACGACGGTGCCGTTGTAGTCGCGCACGGCCTGCTGGAGCTTCTCGCGGCCCTCGAGGTCGAGGTGGGTGGTCGGCTCGTCGAGGAGGAGGAAGTTCGGCGGATTGAGGAAGAGGCGAACGAACGCCAGGCGAATCTTCTCGCCACCGGAGAGGACCTTGACCGGCTTGGCGCAGTCCTCAACGTCGAAGCCGAAGCCGCCGAGGCGGTTGCGCAGGTCGCGCTCGGGAAGGGTGCCGGCAGCGGCTTTGGCGGTGTTGAAGACGCTCTCCTCGGGGTTCATCGTCTCGGCGAGGTCCTGGCTTTGGTAGCCGGGCTCAACGTGGTAGCCGAAGGTGACGGTGCCCTCGGTGGGGGCGCGCACGCCGGCTAAGAGGCGCAGGAGGGTGGTCTTGCCCATCCCGTTGTAGCCGACGATGGCGATCTTCTCGCCATTCATAATGCGCAGGTCGAGGTGCGAGAAGATGGCGCGGTCGCTGCCGGGATAGGCGTAGGCGGCGTTGTCCAGGCAGACGATTTCGGCGCCGGCGTGCGGGGCGGCGGGCAGACGCAGGTAGCCGGCCGAGCGACTACGCGCGGGCAGGCGGATCTCCTCGAGCTTCTCGAGCTGCTTCTCGCGGCTTTGGGCCTGGGCGGCCTTGGTGGCCTGGGCGCGGAAGCGCTCGATGAAGCGCTCGAGCTGCTCGCGCTTGCGGTCCTGGTTGGCCTTGGCTTGGAGGAGCTGACGGTAGCGGACCTCGCGCTCGCGCAGGTAGTAATCGAGCGGACCGTTGTAGCGGGTGACGGTGCCGCCGTCGACCTCGAGGGTCAGGCGGGTGATGGCGCGCAGGAGGTAGCGGTCGTGCGAGATGAGCACCAGGGTGCCCTCGAAGGCACGCAGGAAGCGCTGGAGCCACTCGATGGCCGGCAGGTCGAGGTAGTTGGAAGGTTCGTCCAGGAGCAGGAGTTCGGGTTTGGAAGCGAGCACGCGCGAGAGCTCCGCGCGCATCCGCCAACCGCCCGAGAAGGTGGCAAAGGGCTTCTCGAAGTCTGCGGTCTCATAGCCCAGGCCGCCGAGCGACTCTTTGACGCGCGCTTCCAGGGTGTAGCCGCCCATCTGCTCGAAGCGCGTGTGCGCCTCGCCCAGTTCGCGGAGCATCCGCTCCTTGGCCGCGCCGTCACTGGTGGCGGCAAGCGCCTCCTCCAGCCGCGCAATCGTCCGCTCCGTCTCCCCAAACCCGGGAATGCCGTCCAGACAATACTGCAAGAGCGTCTGCTCCGGGAAGGCCGGCTGCAAGTGCTGCCGCACAAACCCAATCCGCGGCGATCCCTCGTGCAGCACATCGCCCGTATCCGGGCTCATCTCCCCCAAGATCAGCTTGAAGAGCGTCGACTTGCCCGACCCATTGGGGCCCACAATCCCCACGCGCTCGCCCGCATTAATCTTGAAGGAAGCGTGCTCGAACAACGGCTCGCTTCCGTAGCGGACGGCTACTTCCCGAAACTCAATCATGGTGCTCGCTCCGCTCGCGTGAACGGTGAACAGTGAACGGTGAAC
>JBJFFT010000045.1:0-2437 GCA_051891975.1 Candidatus Spyradenecus sp.
CTAGGTCGAGGCGAGGTAGGCCCTAGGTCGATTTGAGGTAGGCGCGGGGGCAATTCGACCGAGGCGCGGGGAAGGGCAAACTCTCCGGGAGCCAATGGTATGCGCGCCCCCTCCTGCCACAAAAAAGCGGCCCGGCAATCGCCGGGCCGCCGCCCAATCCCCGATCCCACCCGGGGCGATAGCCACCCCCGTCAAGGCGTCGCCACCTACTCCGTCACCTTGACGGTGAAGGCGTTCGTGCCCGTGGTCGGGAGCGAACTCAGCGGCACAGCAAACCACCGCACGCTCTTGTCACCATCGTTCACCGAGCTATCAATGGCCGAGGTCAACGCTGTGGCATCACCGCAAAGCGCGTCATTCAGATAGAGCTGCACCTGGGCGCTATCCTTAAAGACCGCCGGCGTGCCAGCAAGCGCAGTGCTCTCCACCTTCGCGCAGACCACCACGCACAACTGTTCTGTTCCCGCCAGCGTCAACTTCTTCACCGTAATCGCGCTCACGCCGAAGTCGTAGGTCACCTTCGCCTTATAGGTGAGGTCCCCATTGTCCACGGTCTTGACCACATTCTCAAAGAAGAGCGCGCCCTCAACAACCGCCTTGGGCGTTGTCGTCTTATCCGCCGCCACTTCTTTCACCGAGACAGGAATGCCAAAGGCGTTCACGGCCTGGTCGCGAACAGCCTCGGCCACGCCATCAGCCGTCCCCTCGGGAACCGACGGATTGGTGAGAACTTGCAGCGTGTCATAGGGCAAGCCCCACGCCTCCGATGAGCGGAAGATCTTCACCCCGGCCGTGGAAGCCGTCAAGGTGTTGTCCGTGTTGTCCGCCGCGAAGTCGAAGGCCGAGGTCTCCAGCGCAAACGCAGGGTTAAAGTAGAGGAAGCCGTTACTGGCAACCGCCGCCTTTAGGAGAACGTGCTCCCCCTCGCCGCTGGGCAGCGTGATCGTCGCCGCCGAGAGGTTGAGACGGGTCGTCGCCGTCACCTCGATAACCGAATTCGCCTCAAAGGTAATCGGGCACAGGATAAAGCCCTCTCCGCTCAGCGAACAATCCGCCGCCAAGGTGAAGGAGGCCGTCTCCGTCTCGTCGCACAGCAACTGGCCGTCGCTCGAGCCGTGACCATCGTCCTCGAAGCGCACATTAAAGCCCGTTGGCGCGTAGGTGCAGACGGTCGAGGCCGCATTGGTCAGCTTCAGGTTGCCCACCAATGCCAGCGTGCCGGTGAAGCCCGTCAGACCCGTCGTCTTATCGGCCGACCACGTCTCACCATTCGGCAAGGCCGCCTGGCCAATTGCGAAGGTCTGGTCGTTCAGGACGCGAATGGTGCCCGCGCCCGTCGTCCGGCGGCAGTAGCTGCCTTCGGCCAACGACAGCGTGCCATTCACGACCACCGCCGAACTATCACCAAAGGCATCGCTCAACACAGTCTCCCTCGCCAACGCCAGCGTCGCCCCCTCCGCCACCGTCGTCGTCCCCGTGTACGTATTCTTCCCGGTGAGAGACGTCGAGCCCGAGCGCTGACAGAGCGAGCCCGCGCCCGTGATAGCCGTCGAGATCGTCGCGCCCGAGCCCGTCAACGAGAGCGTCGCGCCCGCAGTGACTTCGGTCGCCGCCGCGATGGCCGTATCCGGCAGCGTGACCCGGCCGCTAACCGTCAGCGCGCCCAGGGTGACCTCCTCGCCCAGCGTGACCACCAGGCTGCACGCCTCCGCCTCGCCGCCGAAGAAGGTCACGGCATCGAAGGTGCCCGAGGGAATGGTGACCTCGGTCTCAGCGGTCAGTGCCGAGAAGTTGACTTCAATCTCGCCGGAGGTCGGCGCGGTCGCCATAGCGGTCGTTCCCCGATACCAGTTGTGCTCCCACGCGGCATCCGCCGCCGTCGGCTTCCAGCAGGGATTGGCGAGGTAGATATAGCCGCCCGCCCCAGTCACGCCCGGGTAGCCCGTCACCGAGAGCTGCTCGGCCGAAAGCGTCACCCCATCGGCCATCGTCAAGGCAATCTGCCCAGCCGCAATCTCGCTTTCTGTCGGCGACAGAGCCAGCTTGGCTCCGCTCTCGATGGCACTTACCGTAAAGCCGCGGGTGGAGCCGACATTCAGGATGCCGCCCGTGATGGCGACCGTGCCAGAGAAGGTGTTGGCACCCGTGAGGTTCAACTGCCCGGCCCCGCTCTTCGTCAGCGTGCCGGTCGTACCCGCCAGGACCGTACTAATCGTCTTCTCACCCGACTCCACCGGCACCTCCAACGCGCCATTGATGGTGATTGCCGCATTCCACGAGCCCGTCAGCTTCACCGAGCCGCTCGACTCAATCTCCAACGGACGCGCCGTCGTAGTTGTATTCCCCGAGAGCGTCAGCGTCTTCTCCGTCGCCCCATCCGCCCCGGCCACAATCACCTGCTTCAGGCGAGTATTCCCACTTGAGCTGATGAAGATAT
>JBJFFT010000046.1:0-2406 GCA_051891975.1 Candidatus Spyradenecus sp.
CTCAATATTCACGCGGCGGACGCCCGGGGGCGTTTCCAGGGCGACGGGGCCGGCGATGAGGACGACCTCGTGCCCGGCCTCGGCGGCGGCTTGGGCGAGGGCGAAGCCCATCTTGCCGGTGGAGCGATTGGAGATGAAGCGGACCGGATCGAGCGGTTCGCGGGTGGGACCGGCGGTGATGAGGAAGCGCATGGCGGGCATCTCAAGGGGTTTGTGACTACTTGATGATCTTGGGCTCTTCGGCCTGGACATTGGTGCAACGGCGGAGGGTGAGCCATTCGCGGTTCCAGTGGTAGGGGGCGAAGGCGGCGGACTTCCCGAGGGTGTTGCGCTGGACGTTGAGGCCATCGACGCTCTTGGCGAAGACGAGCGGGGCGTCGAAGGTAACGAAGGTGTTCTGCTCAATGGTGATGTTGCGGTGGAAGTAGGCCTGCTGGTGGCCGAGGTCGGGGATCTCCGGGTAGATGGAGATAACCGCCTCGGTGAATTGGTAGGGGGAGGTGAGGGCGTTGATGAAGGTGTTGTGGCGGATGGTCACATCGGTGCAGGCACCGGTCTCGTACCAGCCGTTGCAGTCACCGCAGAGGAGGATGGCCGAGCCACTGGTGCGGTCGAAGAGATTATTGGCGCAGAGGACCGGCTTGGGGGTGGAGAAGAGGGCGCCGCGCGCGCGGTTCTTGCCCACATAGTTGTTCTCGAAGGTGACGCTGGGGGTGCGGGTGAGGTTCTCGACGCCCAGGGGCCCGTGGGCGGGGTCGACCTCCGGCGGGAGGGGCTTGGCGAAGGTGAGGCGGAAGCGCTTGGCACCGGCGCGCGTCTCGGGCTTGTCTAGGGGCTCGATGGCCGAGAGGGTGTTGTCGGCATGGGCGAGGCGCTCCATGGGCTTGGAGCGGATGAAGGTGACCTCTTCACCGGGAGCGCCCCAGGTGAAGCCGTAGGATTGGCCGTGCATATAGGCGGCTTCGAGAGTGTGCTCGTCGAGACGCTTCTGGATGCGCAGGTAGGTGCCGTGGACATTGATGGCATCGTCCATCATTCCGATGTAGCGGCCGCCCGTGGAGAGAATCTCGCCGCCGCAGCCGGAGAAGTGGGTGGCGTCGGCCTGGGTGGAGAAGAAGCGGCCCTTGGCGGCATTGGGAAGGATGCGAATGCCCTTCAGTTCGATGTTATCGCTCGACTGGGCGAGGACGCCCATCCCGTCGGCGTAGTGGAGGGTGATGGCCTGGAGGGAGACCTCCTTGGAATCGGAGACGACGATGCCCGGGGCGGGGCGGCCCCACGCGCGCAGGGCCATCGCCTGGCCTTTGCGGAAGGCGGGGTGGGCGCAGTCGGCGGCGGTGAAGGAGCCGTCGGGGTTGGCCGTCACGTTGCCGAGGTTGAATCCAAGGTCGCCGGTGCGGTAGGCGATGGTGCCGTCGGGCTCAAAGAGGATGCCGCCGCCGGGGGAGTGGCGGAACTCGGGGTTGCGGAAATAGAGGCGCGTGCCGTCGAGCTCGGGCTTGAGCTCGGGGAGGGGGCGGAAGGTGACGCGCTTGGCCTCGGAGTCGACCGCCGTGAAGGTGATCTGCGAGAGGGGCGGGCAGGCGTAGTCGACCGTAAAGTCGCTCAGCGTGACGCGCTGGCTATCCCAGATGCCAAAGGGGATAATGCGGGCGTGGAGGTTGAAGAAGGCGCCGTTGCCGCAGAGCTCCACGTTGCTGAGGTTCTCCAAGGGCAGGAAGACGCGCTTGGGGTTATCCTGGTCGTGGTTCGAGATGAACCAGGTGCGCGCCTGGCACTGCTCGGGGCCAATCTCGTAGGTGCCCGGCTTGAAGAGCAGGCGGATGGGCTCAGCCGCCGACGGCTCCTGCGCGCACGCCTGGCGCACGTCCGCGAGCATCCGCGCCACGTCGGAGGCCGTGTAGGCCGCCTCCCCCGGCACGATGCCATAGTCCGCCGCCTGGAAAACCTTAGCGGCAGGGAGCCCGCCCGCGAGGGCCAGGCAAGCGAATAACAAGAAGCAAGGACGCAAACGCAACATATCAGACTCCGTTCTGGGGGTGCTCTAACTGCCGCCTATTATATATCAGCCCTCCCCGCCCTGTCTCGGGGAAAAGGGCTCTTTTCTTCCCCTGCATACAACAGAACACACCACGGCTCGCTACGCTTGCAGCGGACAGCGGACTATTCATTATTTCGCAGGCAGGGTGGTAGGCCTTTTATCCGCCACGGGTTGATATTAAAGCCCGGCGGCTGGAAATAATTAAGAGGGCCTCTTAATTCCAATAAGTGGAGCACTTAATAGTTCCGCTCGCCCGAGGCGATAATCTGCCCCCGGGCCTTTTACATTTTTATCCGCCCCTACCTCGGGTCGAGGTAGGGCCTAGGTCGAGGTGAGGTAGGGCCTAGGTCGAGGTGAGGTAGGGC
>JBJFFT010000047.1:0-38899 GCA_051891975.1 Candidatus Spyradenecus sp.
CGATCTAGGAGGTTGACCGGGGCCGAGCAGCCGGGCAGGAGAAGCGCGAGGTCGCAGTATTCGCGGTAGAGGACGGAGGCGACGTCGGCGGTGTCAGTGCGCGCGAGGGTGAGGGTGAGCACTTCGCCGGGGCGGAGAAGCTCGGCGCCCAGGCTGAGGGTGAAGCCGTTATCGCGCAGGTCGCCGGGGGTGACGGTGCGGCTCTCTCCGGCGCAGGTGGCCGTCACGCTCAGGCAGAGGGAGTCCTTGGCCCCCAGGAAGGGCGCGCCCGAAAGACGAAAGGCCGCCGCGCCCGAGCGCAGGCTCGCCGGCAAGGCAAAGGTGAAGGTCTGCGGTTCGCCGCTCTTGAGCTCGGTGTAGTGGTTCTCCCGCGCTTCGCGGAAGGCGCGCAAGAGCCGCCAACGCGGCACCCCCGCCGGGAGGCGACCCTCGGCCTGAAAGCGCGCGAAGTCGGCCTCGGCCAGCTCGGCCAACGGCGGCAGCTCAGGGGCCAGCCGCTCCCGGCCCGGGGGCAAGGGGCGCCAGAGCAAGAGCGCACCCAGCGCCGCCACCGCCACGGCAAAGGGCAGGAGGTTGGCCGCCAAGCGCGCGAGCCAGAGTTGCACCGGGCGCAGGGGTTTGACCAAAGGGAGCGCGAGCAGCTCGCGGTCGCGGTCGAGCGCATAGGCGTTCGCACCGGTCCAGAGCGCGGCAATGAGCAGGAGCGCCCAGGCCAGGCCCAGCGCGTAGGGCGTGCGCAGCAGCTCCGGATCCTCCACCCCCGGCAACGCAATCAAGAGCAACCCCAGCGCGGCCAAGAGCGCCCACAGGAAGGGCCCGCGCACCGCCCGTCGCCAAACGAGCGCCGCTTCGGCGGCAAAAGTCGACAGTCGACAGTCGACAGTCAACAGGGCGCTTACGCGACGGATAGGCTGAGGGTTCGCTTCCATCTTGCCTCTGCTATCGGCGTTCGGTCTGCTGCGAGCGCAGCGAGCAACTGTCGACTTCTTCTCCCACCTTCAGCCACTCCGGGCACTCGGGGGGCTTGACGGTGCAGCCGAGGGTTCGCAGGAAGACGCTTTCGAGGGAGTCTTGAAGCTCGGCAACGGGGCCTTGGAGGAGGGGGGTGCCGCGGTCGAGGATGAGAATGCGGTCGCAGGTGTCGCGGACATCCGGGAGGAGGTGCGAGGTGGTGAGAATGGCCAGGCCGCGCGCCTTGAGGGCCAGGAGGAGTTCCTTGACTTCGCGCGTGCCGATGGGGTCGAGGCCGGAGGTGGGCTCGTCGAGGATCAGCACGCGCGGGGCGTTGATGAGGGCCTGAGCAAGGCCAACGCGGCGCGTCATTCCCTTGGAGAAGGCGCCGACGCGACGGTCGCGGGCGTGCGTCAGGCCGGTGAGCTCGAGGAGGTCGTCAATCCGCGCGCGGAGGGCCTTGCCGGAGAGACCGCTCAGGCGGCCGTAGTAGGCGAGCGTCTCGCGCGGGGTGAGGAAGGGGTGCAGGTGGGTAATCTCGGGCAGGTAGCCCAGGAGCGCGTGCGCGGCGGGCGACTCGGGGGCGTGACCAAAGAGCGCGACCGAGCCGCTGTCGGGCCGCAGGAGCCCCAGGAGGATGCGGATGGCGGTGCTTTTACCCGAGCCGTTGGGGCCGAGCAGACCGAGCGCTTCGCCGGGAGCCAGGGTGAAGGAGAGGCCTTTGAGGGCTTCGACCGTGGGCCGGCCCCAGAAGTCACGGAAGGTTTTGCGCAGATCCTGCGCGCAGAGAGCGGGAATGGGCGGGGTCATACAGAACTTCGCTCAAGCCTGCGCGCGCCGAGGTGGAGGCAGAGGAGCGCCAGGCAGAGGGTTTGAGGGAGGAGGAGCAGGAGCGTGGTCGGGGCCACATAGCCGGCGGCTGCGGAGGAGAGCGCGTCGAAGGGCAGATAGGCCGAGCCGCCGAGGAAGACCAGGTCCAGCCCCACGGCCAGCACCGTCAGCGCCGCAGTCAGCCCCGGCGGCAACGCAGTGGCCAGCGCCAACGCCACGGCCGCCGCTTGCGCCAGGAGCGCGAAGAGGGCCGGCAGGGCCGAGAGGGTCCCCCAATGGAGCGGCCCATCGAAAGAACGCAGGAGCACGAAGGCCCACAGCGCGCACGGCATCAGCAGATTGGCCGAGAGGGCAAAGCGCGCGGAGCGGACGCGGTTGGCCGCCGCCGCGAGCGCCACGGCCCCCACGAGCGCGCCGAGGGCAGCGAGGAGCGTGGGGATGTCGGCGAAGCGGCCGGTGGTGTGATAGCGCGGGGCGGCGGCCTCGGCAATCAGGAGCGCGGGCGCCTGCGTGGCCAGGAAGAGCCCCAGGCCGAGCACGCTCCCCCCAAGCTGTCCGGCCAGCCAGGTGCCGCGCTTGAGCGGCTTGACGAAGGCGATTGCGCAGGTGCCCTCGGTCAGCGCCCGATGGAGCCGCCCGGCCCCGCCCAAGGCGAGCAGCAAGCCAAAGAGAACGGTCCCGGCCAGGCCGCAATCGCGCGGCAGGCGGCCATCCTCGGAGAAGCGTTGGAACTGGAGCATCGGCAGGACGAGCGTCCCGGCCGCGCTCGCCAAGGTGAGCAACATCGTGATGGTCGCAGCGGCAACTTCGCGACCTGCGAAGGAGGAAACAGTCACGATAGACGATAGACGATAGGCGATAATGCTGTCGCCGGAGGTGGAAAGCCCGGCCAATTGGCGCAAGCTGACCCGTCGCGGAACGCGCTTCCCGCCTATCGCCAATCGCCTATCGTTCATACCTTTGCCGTGCGTTCCGTTGAAGAGCGGAGGAGTTCGTCGTCGAGGACGGCGTTGAGGACATCCTCCTGGGAGACGATGCCGGTGGGGGCGCCGGCGGCGTTGAGGACGATGAGGACCTTGGTCCGCCGCAAGCGCATGTAGGGCAGGAGGTTATCGGCGGGGGTGTCGGCGCGGACGAAGACCGGGGCGCGGCGCAGGTCGAAGGGCACGGGGGCCTTGGAGCGGGCGCGCAGGAGGTCGAAGAGGTGCAGGACGCCGAGGCAGCGCTCGCCGTCGTCGGAGAAGAGCGGCAGGATGCGGTGGTGGCTCTGGCGGAAGACGCGCAGGACGGTGGAGAGGTTGTCGCTTTCGTAGACGCGGACCATCCGCGCGAGCGGGGTCATCACCTGGCTAGCGCGGCGGAGCTGGAGGTCGAGCACGCGGCTGACCATTCCGCGCTCGAAGGCGGAGATTTCGCCGTGCGCCTCGGAGTCGCGCATCAGGAAGGCGAGGTTTTCGCGAGAGAGGAAGGGGGAGCGTTTGCGGCCGCGTTCGCGGGGGGTGACCAGGCGCGTGAGCAGGATGCAGAGCGAGGCGAGCGGGAAGAGGAGCGTCCGGAAGAAGAGGAAGATGGGCAGGAGCGGGCGGCAGCGCTCGATGGGCCGGGCCGTAAACCAGAGCTTGGGCAGGAACTCGCCGATGATGAGCAGCGCTATCGCCACGGCCACCGTGGCAAGGGTCTGGGCCAGGGAGGGATCGGCCCCTAATCGCGCGGCGGCCGCCAGCGCCAAGACCGTGGTCAGCGTCGAGAGCGCCACATTACAGATGTTGTTGCCCACCAGGGTGGTGGCAAGCATGCGGTGACTATCGCGCAGGGCAGTGGCGAGGGCGCGGGCGCGCTTGTCGCCGTGGCGGATGAGGTGGACCAGCCGGTGGCGGTTGAGGGAGACCATCCCACTCTCGTAGCCCGAGAAGAACCAGCTGCCCAGGAAGAAGAGGGCCATTAGGGCGAGGTTGATGATGAGCGCGCTCACGCCAGCGGCCCTCCTTCCTCGTCCCCCTCGCCGGTGGTTAAGTGCCCTTCGGCCTCCTCCTCGCGCGGCAGGTCGGGGTCTTGTGAGGCGGGGTCGAGGTCCTCCAAGCGCACCGAGAGGATCTTGCGCCGGCGCATCTTCTCCACGCGGACGCGGTAGCCATCGGCCTCGATCCGCTCGCCCACGCGCGGAATCCGCCCGGCGTGGAAGGTGACCCAGCCGCTCATCCGGTCGGCATCGTCGGCCTCCAGGTGGGTGCCGAGCTCGAAGTTGATCTGCTCGAGGGCCGCGTCGCCGGCGACAATCCACATATTCGGCCCCACGCTGCGCACATCGGCCGCTTCGGCCGCGCCCGGCTCGTCCTCGGTCTCCAGCGAGAGCAGCTCCAAAATATCCCCACGCGAGACGATCCCCGCCGTCCCGCCATACTCGTCGGAGACCAGGACCATCGGCAGGTGCTGGCGGTAGAGCATCACCAGCAGGTCGTCCAGGCAGATGTTCTCGGGCACGGCCTGGGTGCAGTGGCAGCGGGCGGCCTCCAGGTTGTGGCTGGGGTCGAGCAGATAGCGCTGCACGTCCACAAAGTCGATGAAGTTATCCGGCGTCTCGTCCCAGAGCGGCATCCAGACGAAGGGGGCCGAGCGCATCTGCTGCTCGTGCTCGGCGGGGCTATCGTGCACATCCAGGCCAATGAGGTCCACGCGCGGGGTCATCACGTCCGAGGCATTGAGGTCGCTCAAGCGCAGGATGCCGCGCACCATCGCCCCCTCCTCGCGGTCCAGCGCGCCCCGCTCCTGCCCCAAATTGACCACGCTCACGAGCTCCTCGTCCGAGACCGCCCGCCGTTCAGGCACCAGCGTCTTACGAAAAGGCTTCAGGAGCCGCTGCAAACACCACGTCAGCGGCCGGAAGAGGGGAATGGCCACGCGCATCACCCGCACAATCAGCGGCATCACCCCCTCGGCGTGCTGAATGGCAAACTGCTTCGGGCTGATCTCCCCAAAGAGCAACACCAGCGCCGTCACCGCCAAGATACTCGCCGCCTCTGCCAACTGCGCGCTCACCCATCCCGAACGCACCACAAAGGAATACCCCACGCTCGCCAGCGCCGCATTCACAAAGGTGTTCCCAATCAAAATCGTGGAGAGCAACACCTCCGGCTCGGCCAAGAGGCGCGAGAGTTGTTCCCCCAACCCCGCACGCCGCTCGCGAATCCGCTGAATCTGCGCCGGCGAGAGCGACAGCAACGCCGTCTCGCTCCCCGAAAAAAAGGCCGACAGTGCCAATAACAGCACGAACGCAATGCAAAAGCCAACCAGCTCAACGCAACTCATAGCCCGCAGTATAGCAAAACCCTGCTCCGCGCGTAGCCTCATCGGCGCGGGCGGCTTTAGCCGTCTCGCGCGCTAACCGCTAAGAGCTAGCCACTAACAGCTCAGGTCAACCCGTCGCGGTAGCGCCGGGGTTGACTTTTCCGGCGTAAGCCTATATTATTGCGACATTTTGATGGCTACACAAGGATACTTGCGATGGACTCGATTACGGTTGGCATTATCGGCTGCGGCTTTATCGGCAGCGCTCTGAAGATCTGGCTCGAACGAAACAACCCCGCCGTCAAGGTGCTGGTCAGCGACCCGCCTAAGGGAATGAACGACGACCTCTCCGGCGCCGACGTCTACTTCCTCCAAATCCACGTCCCCACCGAAGATGACGGCACGCAGGACCTCACCCTGATGAAGCAGCTCATCTGCGCCCTGCCCGCCGGCAAACCCGTCTTCGTCCGCACCACCATCCTCCCGGGCACCTCCGCGCGTCTCACCCAGGAAACCGGCCACCCCGTCTACTTTATGCCCGAGTTCCTCACCGAGCGCACCTACATCGAGGACTTCCAGAACCAGCCCATGGTCTTCACCGGCGAGATTGACCTCCTCTCCAAGATCTTCAAGGGCAAGAAGTTCTGCCGCATGACCTCCCTTGAAGCCGAGATCACCAAGTACGCCCACAACGTCTTCGGCGCCCTCAAGGTCACCTACTTTAACGCCGTGGCCGACTACTGCCGCCGCATGGGCGCCGACTTCGCCAACGTCCACACCGGCTGCCTCCTCTCGGGCTACATCAACGAAACCCACACCCAAGTCCCCGGCCCAGACGGCAAGTTCGGCTACGGCGGCAAGTGCTTCCCCAAGGATGTCAACGCCTTCGCGGACCTTACCAAGGATCTCCCCCTCGGCAAGCTCCTCGCCCCCCTCCACGAACTCAACGTCCTCTTCCGCGGCATCGAAGAGCACATCTAACCCCTTTCGCCGGAATGGTGGAATGGCAGACACAGCGGACTTAAAATCCGCAGCCGCAAGGCGTAGGGGTTCGACTCCCCTTTCCGGCACCACAGCCTCCTCAGCCCTGGGCACCCAATGCGGGCCCGGGGCTTTTTCGTCCCCCTCCCCCACCCTCTCCGTGACCTAGGCCCTACCTTGGGTCGACCTAGGCCCTACCTCGGGTCGACCTAGGCCCTACCTCGGGTCGACCTAGGCCCTACCTCGAGTTGACCTAGGGCCTATCGCGCGCGCGTACGCGCGTAGAACCCTCTCAAGTGGGGCCCGATTCGAGGCAAACCCGGGGCGGATACGTGCTCATAACTAACCGCTAACGGCTATCTGCTGCGAGCGAAGCGAGCTCCCACCAGCCGATCCGTCGCGGTACGCGCGCTGTCGACTGTGCTACACTGTGGAGGAAAGGAGCGAGCGATGGACTTTTCGATTAGGTTTCACTTGGGGACGCAGTGTCGGGTGCAGACGGGGCCGCTGACGAAGACGCAGGCGGTGGAGGCGCTTGTGATGGTGTTGGTGGTGACGTCGGTCTTCCAGGGCTTTTTATATTGGTGGCCGCTGTGGCAGATGCAGCAGGCGCGCGCAAGCGAGCGGGTGGAGGCGGAGCTTGTGGCCGCCGTGCCGCTCCGCAATGGTGTGCGCCTGACGTTGGCGGACCCGGTGAGTGGCACCGAGCAGCAGTGCACCTGGAGCGCAGAGCAGGCGAGCGAGCGAGCGCAGGTGCTCAATGGGCCCGAGCGGCAGGTTCCTTGCCGGCGGTTGGCAGATGGAACGCTCGAGCCGATGGTCTTTGCCTTGGTGCCGTGGTTGCTGCGCGTGGGCCTGGCGCTCTTTTTCACGATCTTCTTGGGAGCCTTTGGCGGGGTGGCGGCGGAGGCCTTTGCCTGGACGCGGCGCCATCGGCTGGCGTGCACCTGTGGGCTGATGTCTCTGCCGTTGGTGAGTGCGCTGGCGCTGTCGGTGATGGTCGACTCCGCCAGCGTGGTCTTGCTCCATCTACTGCTCTTTCCTTTGCCTTACGCTGCGGCGTGGCGGGCGTTGGGGCCCGAGCGCGGCGAGGCGGCGCCGGCGCTCTCGCTCCTGGCCTGGTTGCGCGGAGTGCGCCGCCTGGCGTGGGTTGGGCTGGTCTTTGCGTTGGTGGCGGTTGCGGCCGGCTTGGGCTGCTTCATTGGCGATGGCGTGCGCCTGACCCGGGCGAGCTGGTCGTTGCGTGAGCGCGAGCGCGTCGAGCTCACCCCCTGCGGCGCGTGGACCACGACCTCCTCCTGCGGCGGCCGCCACGGTGGCGGCAGGACCACCACCTATCACCTGCTCTCCGCCTACACCGTGGGTCAGCGCACCTACTTTGCGCACTGGACCACTGGGGAGACCTTCACCCTCAGTGCCGAGGCCACCGACCGCGCCCACCGAAACATTCGTGCGCTTCGCAGCGGCTACAAGCGGACCGGGTCGGTGGCGGCGGGCGACCCCACCGACGTGCTTCCCTGTGAGGCGGGGCTCGAGGAGCATCCCTTGCGCGGCAAAGTGCCCGCCATTGCGGACTATCTCCTGCGCCTGGGCGGGACGCTCGCGCTCCTGCTGGGGGCCGGGGTGCTCTCCGCCGTCTGCCCGCTGCCCGGCCAAGCGCGCGTCTATCGCTACACGCAAGATAAAACGCTCTGCCTGGCCGCGCCGCAGCAGGCCGCCGGTTACCTCTGCGTGGTGCTGCCCGCGTTGCTGCTGGTCTCCTTCTGCCACTTTGTCACCCTCTGGCGCGTTGGGCTGGGCATCCCGGTGCTTCAGCTGCTCTTGCTCTTGCCGCTGCCGGTGGGGGCGATCATCTTCGCTGTAATCCTCCGCCGGAAGGCCCGGAAAGCAACCGCTATCCATTGCCGCGCGTTGGGGCCGGGGGCTTGGGAGGTGGAGCTCTTGCCCCACGGTCGGCGCTTGAGCAAGGTCGAGGCCGACGGCCGAACGCTTGCCATCGACCGCGCCGGCGCGGGCACTTGGCGCTTTACCGTGCCGCCCGAGAGCCGCGATCTCTTGGTGCTCACCGGTGACAAGCAGGTGCTCGTGCTGCGCGCGGAATAGACCCTCTGGTCAGGGTGTGTTAGAATGGGGGTTATGAACAAGCGCATTGCAATTGCCTGCGGCGGGACCGGCGGGCACATCCATCCGGCGCTGGCCGTGGCCGATCGGCTGCGGGCCGAGGGCGCCGAACTCTCCCTCATCCTCTCGGGCACGCGCCAGGCCGAGGCCCCCACCGCGGCCGCCTGGCAAGGGCCGCTCCTCAAGTCCGGCGCGCGGCCGATTCGCGACCCGCGTAATCTGCTGGCCGTGCTGCGTTGTCTGCGCTTCCTGCGGCGCGAGCGGCCGGCAGTGCTCTTCGCGACGGGGGGCTACACCTCCTTCGCGCCCGTGGTCGCCGCGCGGATGCTCAAGATCCCGGTGGTGCTGCACGAGGCGAATAGTCTGCCCGGCAAGGCGGTCCGCTGGCTCTCGCGCCATCTGCGCGTGGAGGCGGTGGCCACGAGTTTCCCGGAGAGCGCGGCCAAGCTGCCGTGGGCGCGGTGCGTCCAGACCGGGCTGCCGCTGCGCGCGCGCGTCTTGGAGACCTTGGCGCGGGCGCAGGCGGTGGAGAAGGCGGAGGGGCAGCTGACGGTGTTGGTGACGGGCGGGAGCCAGGGCGCGCGGGGGATGAACCGCCTGGTGGCGCCCATCCTCGCCTCGCTGGCACAGAGCGACCCCAAGGTGCGCATTGTCCACCAGTGTGGCGCGGCCGACTGCGAGGAGATGGCGCGCGTCTATGCCGCCACGCCCGGCCAGGTGACCATCGCGCCCTTTCTGGAGGATATGGGCACGGCCTACGGTCAGGCCGACTTCGTTATCGCCCGCGCCGGGGCCGCCACCTGCTTCGAGATTGCCGCCTGCGCCGTGCCCGCTATCTTCATCCCCTTGCCGACCGCCGCCGAGCACCACCAGCACCTCAACGCCCAGGCCCTTGTTCGCTCCGGTGGAGCCTTGCTCTTCGACCAAGTGACCGGCGCGCCCCACCAACTCGCCGAGGCCATCCGCCAGCTCTACGCCGACCCTCTCCTGCGCAAGATGATGCACCAGGCCCTCGCCGACCTCCCTCGCCCCGATGCCGCCGGCGCGTGCGCCGCGCTGATATGGAGAACAGTGAACGGTGAGCAGTGAACGGTGAGCGCGGGGGCTGCTCGCCCCCGCACCCCTCGGGAGCGCAGTGCGCTCCACCCCGGCCGAAGCGCCCGTTGGGCACTTCGGCTTTTTTTCCAGCCCTGCAAGGCTGCCCGTCGCGGAACGCGCGCTAACAGCTAACCGCTAGCCGCTAACAGCTCTCAAAACAAGGCCGGGCTTGCCACCTCAAGCGCCAGCTTTCCCGTCTATCGCGAGCCGTGCGTGAGCACGGTGAGGTTTCCCGCCTATCGAAAAACGGGGCGCGCCGCAAGGCACGCCCCGTTTGTTCTTCATTGCGCTATGCGCAATGGCTTACATCATCCCGCCCATGCCGCCATCGGGCATCGCCGGGGCGGGGGTCTTGGGCTCGGGGATTTCGGTGATCATGCACTCGGTGGTGAGCAGGAGGCCGGCAATGGAGGCGGCGTTCTGCAGGGCCGAACGGGTCACCTTCGCGGGGTCGAGGACGCCGGCCTTGACGAGGTCGACGAACTCGCCGGTGGCGACGTTGTAGCCGGTGGAGCCGGTTTCACCCTTGACCTTCTCGACGATCAGCGCGGCTTCGAGGCCGGCGTTGGTGACGAGCTGGCGGAGGGGCGCTTCCATCGCGCGGCCGAGGATCTCGGCGCCGATCTTCTCATCGCCCGAGAGCGCGGCGGCGCACTTCTCAACGGCGCACTGGCAGCGGAGGAGAGCCACACCGCCACCGGGGACGATGCCTTCTTCAACGGCAGCGCGGGTGGCGTGGAGCGCGTCGTCCACGCGGTCCTTCTTCTCCTTCATCGCGGCCTCGGTTTGGGCGCCAACCTTGATGACGGCCACGCCGCCGGCGAGCTTGGCCAGGCGCTCCTGGAGCTTCTCGCGGTCGTAGTCGGAGGTGGTGGTCTCGATCTGGTGCTTGATTTCAGCCACGCGGCCCTGGATGGCGGAGGACTGGCCGGCGCCTTCGACGATGGTGGTCGACTCCTTGTCGACGGTGACGCGCTTGGCGGTGCCGAGCTGCTCGAGGGTGACCGAGTCGAGTTTGATGCCGAGGTCTTCGGAGATGACCTGGCCGCCGGTGAGGATGGCGATATCCTTGAGCATTTCCTTGCGGCGGTCGCCGAAGCCGGGGGCCTTAACCGCGCAGATCTGCAGGGTGCCGCGGAGCTTGTTGACCACGAGGGTGGCCAGCGCTTCGCCCTCAACATCCTCGGCGATGATGAGCAGCGGGCGGCCGCTCTTGGCCACACCCTGGAGGATGGGCAGCATATCGTTGAGGTTGGAGATCTTCTTCTCGTAGATGAGGATGAAGGGATTGTCGAGGACGCACTCCATACTCTCGGCGGCGGTCACGAAGTAGGGGCTGAGGTAGCCCTTGTCGAACTGCATACCCTCGACGACGTCGGAGGTGGTCTCGGTGGTCTTGCCGTCTTCCACGGTGATGGTGCCATCCTTGCCAACCTTGTCCATCGCGTCGGCGATGATGGCGCCGATTTCGGTGTCGCCGTTGGCCGAGATGGTGGCCACCTGGGCGATTTCGTCGTTGGTGGAGACCTTCTTGGAGAGGGCGGCGATGGCCTCGACGGCGGCGGCGGCGGCCTTGTCGATGCCGCGCTTGACGGCCTGCGGGTTAGCACCGGCGGTGACGTTCTTCAGGCCCTCGCGGTAGATCGCTTCGCCGAGGATGGTGGCGGTGGTGGTGCCGTCGCCGGCCACATCATTGGTCTTGGAGGCCACTTCGCGGACCATCTGCGCGCCCATGTTCTCGAAGGGGTCGGGCAGCTCGATCTCCTTGGCGACGGTGACGCCGTCCTTGGTGATCTGCGGGGAGCCGAACTTCTTGTCGATAATCACATTGCGCCCAGAGGGGCCCAGGGTAGTGGCCACGGCCTTGGCGAGCTTGCTCACGCCATTGAGAATGGCCTGGCGGGCATCGCCCTCATACTTCATTTGCTTTGCGGACATTTGCGTAAATCCTTTCTGTGTTTAAGGCTTAGCCGAGGATGCCAAGCAGGTCCTCGGAGCGGACAATCTGGTAGGTGACATCGTTGAGCTTGACTTCGGTGCCGCCGTACTTGGGCAGCAGGACGGTGTCGCCGGGCTTCACATCGAAGGGGACTTCCTTGCCGTCCTTGTCGCGCTTAGTGCCGACGGCGATGACGGTGCCTTCCATCGGCTTTTCCTTGGCGGTGTCGGGGATGATGATCCCGCCGCGGGTCACTTCCTTCTCTTCCTTGGGCTGGACCAACACGCGGTCGCCGAGGGGACGAATTGCAGGGGTAGACATAGTTGCTTATCCTTTCTAAATGGGTGAATGGGGGCGGCGAGCGGGGGAGGCCTCCGCTCGCCGCGGCAGGTTAGTTCATCTTGAAGTCGGCATCGACCACGTCGTCGCCGCCCTTCTTCTGCTCGCCGGCGCTCTGGGCACCGGCGTCAGCACCGGGGGTGGGGCCGCCGGCGGGGTTGGCGCCAGGCTGCTGATACATCGCCGCACCGGCGGTCTGCAGCACCTGCATCAGGGCCTCTTGCTTGGCCTTGATGGCGGCGTTGTCGGTGCCCTTGAGGGTGTCCTTGAGCTCGTTGACGGCGCTTTCGATCTTCGCCTTGGCGTCGGCGGGGACCTTGTCGCCATTCTCCTTGAGCATCTTCTCGGCCTGGTAGGCGATCTGCTCGGCCTGGTTGCGGGTTTCGACGGCGGCCTTGCGCTCTTCGTCTTCCTTGGCGTAGCGCTCGGCGTCCTGACGCATCTTCTCGATCTCGTCCTTGGAGAGGCCGGAGGAGGCGGTGATGGTGATCTTCTGCTCCTTGCCGGTGCCCTTATCCTTGGCGGTCACATTGAGGATGCCGTTGGGGTCGATGTCGAAGGTGACCTCGATCTGCGGCACGCCGCGCGGGGCCGGGGGGATGCCTTCGAGGTTGAAGCGCCCGAGGAGCTTGTTATCCGCGGCCATCTTGCGCTCGCCCTGGAAGATCTTGATTTCCACGCCGGGCTGGTTGTCCACGGCCGTCGAGAAGACTTCGGACTTCTTGCAGGGGATGGTGGTGTTGCGGTCGATCAAGGGGGTGGCCACGCCGCCGAGGGTCTCGATCGAGAGGGTCAGCGGGGTCACGTCGAGCAGGAGGACGTCCTTCACGTCGCCCTTCAAGATGCCGCCCTGAATGGCCGCGCCCATCGCGACGACCTCGTCGGGGTTCACGCCCTTGTGCGGCTCCTTGCCAAAGATCTCCTTGGCCTTCTCCTGCAAGCGCGGCATACGGGTCTGCCCGCCCACAAGCACCACCTCGTCCACCGACGAGATGCCCGCATCGTCCATACACTTGCGGCAGGGGCCGACCGTGCGCTCAACCAGGCCATCGGCCAGCTGCTCGAGCTTCGCGCGGCTGAGCTGGACGTTCAGGTGCTTAGGCCCGGTGGCATCCATCGTGATGAAGGGGAGGTTGATGTCGCTATTCTGCGCGCTGGAGAGCTCAATCTTCGCCTTTTCGGCGGCTTCCTTGATGCGCTGAATGGCCTGGGTGTCCTTGGAGAGGTCAATGCCGGTCTGGGCCTTGAACTCCTCGAAGAGCCACGTCATCACCGCCTGGTCCACGTCGTCGCCGCCCAGCTGCGTATCGCCGTTGGTGGCCTTCACCTCGAAGACGCCGTCGCCGATGTCCAGGACGGAGATATCGAAGGTGCCGCCGCCGAAGTCGTAAACGGCAATCTTCTCATCCTTCTTCTTGTCCAGACCGTAGGCCAGCGAAGCAGCCGTCGGCTCGTTGATGATGCGCAGCACCTCCAAGCCGGCAATCTTGCCCGCGTCCTTGGTGGCCTGACGCTGAGAGTCGTTGAAGTAAGCCGGCACCGTGATAATCGCCTGCGTCACCGGCTCGCCCAGACGCATCTCGGCATCCGCCTTCAGCTTGGCCAGGATCATCGCGGAAATCTCCGGCGGAGAGAAGGTCTTGTCCCCCACCTTGATGGCCGCGTCGCCATTGGCCGCACGCGTCACCTCGTAAGGAACCATCGCGATTTCCTTCTGCATCTCGTCGAACTTGCGCCCCATAAAGCGCTTGACCGAGTAAATCGTCCCCTTCGGGTTCATCACCGCCTGGCGCTTGGCCGGCAGGCCCACCAGACGCTCCCCGTTCGCCGTAAAGGCCACAATCGAGGGCGTGGTCCGCTGCCCTTCGGCATTCTCCAACACACGCGCCTCGCCGCCTTCCATCACGGCCATGCACGAATTCGTCGTGCCCAGGTCAATACCAAGAATCTTGCTCATTGCTCTATTCCTTTCTTGCGGCTGCTGCCGCGTCAGTTCGTCTCCCTTTGCAACCCCCGTGCCAAACCGAACTTCCCCCCCGTCCTTCGCCCCCAACCGTGCCACACTGTGCCACATCGTGCCAAACCGTGCCACGCCCCTGCCACAACCGTGCCACCTCCGTGGCAGGGTTGTTTTTCCGATAGGCGATAGACGATAGACGAGAAAGCTGTCGCCGGAGGTGGAAAGCCCGGCCAATGGGCTGCCGGTTCCTCCGTCGCGGCACGCGCCCTGTCCACTGTTGACTGGCCACTGTCGACTGGCTTGCGCAGCGACCCGCCCCGGGTTGACCTCGCATCCGCCTCGGGTTCGTCTTGGACCCGGGGCGAGGGGAATTATTAAGTCCCGGACTTATCGGAATTAAGTGGTGGACTTATCGCCGATAAGTGGTGGACTTATTTCCGATAAGTGGTGGACTTAATAGTTCGACCCGGGGCGGGTGCGTTTTGGGCCCGGGGCGCTTTACATTTTTGTCCGCCCCGGGTTCGCCTCGAGGTAGGCCCGGGTTGACCCTCGACCCGGCCCGAGTTCGCTTTTGGCCCGGCCCAGGTGACCTGCGGAGCAGGCCACGACAAAACCCTTTAAGGCACCTTTGCGTGCCCTTGAGCAAGTGCGCAACGCGCGCTTGCTGCGGGGTGGAGCGCCCCGCGCTCCCGAGGGGCGTGGGGGCGAGCAGCCCCCACAGTCGCGTCCCCTCAGCACGCGCTTGCGTTTCTTCGGGTGCTGGTGCGGTTTTTACTGCGGGGAGGGGGAGGTTTTGCTATACTCCCGGGCGTGCGATGGGTGAGCCATCGTTCTCTTGAAGCACTTTGTGCATAACTGATTGCCTCAGTCGAAACCTAGGAAACTTCAACTCATAGGCAATAGGTTAGCGAGGTGTGCCGTTGTGGCACGCTTTCTTTCCTGTATCTATGAGTGGGCTTTCCTAGGGCCTCGACTGAGAGACAAGACAAGAAAGCGTGTTTTATGTTGTTTAACAGCTTGGCCTTCTTCCTCTTTTTGCCGTTGGTCTTCACGCTCTACTGGGGGGTGTTCGGACGGTCGTTGCGGTGGCAGAATGGCTTTATCGTGGCGGCGAGCTACCTCTTTTACGGGTGGTGGGAGTGGCGCTTTTTGATATTGATTGCGATTACCTCGGCGGTGGCCTATCTCTCGGGGTTGGGGTTAGCGTGGCGGCGGCACCGGGGGTGGGTGGTGGCGTCGGTGGTCATCAATGTGGGGATCTTGGGCTTCTTCAAGTACTTTGACTTCTTCCAGGGGCAGGTGGTCGAGCTGTTGCGGCTGTTGGGCTTTCAGGCGCACGGGTGGAGCTTGGCTGTGCTCTTGCCGGTGGGCATCTCCTTCTACACCTTCCAATCGCTGAGCTACACGCTGGATGTCTGGCGCGGAACCTTGAAGCCGACACGCGCCCCGGTGGCCTTCTTTGCCTTCGTCTCCTTCTTCCCGCAGTTGGTGGCCGGACCCATTGAGCGGGCGGAGAACCTCCTGCCGCAGTTCCTCGCGCCCCGGCGCTTCGACTACGCCGAGGCGGTGGTCGGCTGCCGGCAGATGCTCTGGGGTTTCTTCAAGAAGGTGGCGGTGGCGGATCTCTGCGCGGGGCTGGCGAACAGATTGCTGCGGGACACGGGGGAGATGTCGAGCGTCTCGCTGGCGGCCGGGCTCTTCTGCTTTACCTTTCAGATCTACGGCGACTTCTCGGGCTACTCGGACATCGCCATTGGCTGCGGCCGTCTCTTTGGTATTCGCCTCTCGCGCAACTTCCGCGCGCCCTACTTCTCGCGCGACATCGCCGAGTTCTGGCGCCGCTGGCACATCTCGCTGACCACCTGGTTCCGCGATTACCTCTATATCCCCCTCGGCGGCAGTCGGTGCGGCCGTTGGCAGGCCATTCGCAACACCTTCATCGTCTTCCTGGTCTCGGGCTTGTGGCACGGGGCGAACTGGACCTTCCTGGCCTGGGGCGCCTTCCACGCCTGTTGCTTCCTCCCGCTCCTCCTGCGGGGCACGAACCGCCGCTACCTGGGCCCCGTGGCCGAGGGGCATTGGTTGCCGAGCGTGCGCGAGGTGTGGCAGATGGGCTGCACCTTCGCCCTGGCGGCGCTTGGGTGGCTCTTCTTCCGCGCGTCGACGCTCGCCGAGGCGTGGGCGTGGCTACAGAAGCTCTTCTTGGGCTTTGA
The DNA here is from genome assembly GCA_051891975.1 of Candidatus Spyradenecus sp. Classification (GTDB taxonomy): domain Bacteria; phylum Verrucomicrobiota; class Kiritimatiellia; order RFP12; family DVOR01; genus Spyradenecus. The sequence goes on from JBJFFT010000047.1 coordinate 15,719, forward strand.
CTTCTCGCTGGACCCGCTGCGGCGGATTGGTTACTGGCGCGTCTTCCCGGTGGTGGGGTTGCTACTGATCTGTGAGTGGGTCAACCGCACCGAGGCCTTCGGCTGCGCGCGCTATCCCCGCTGGCGCCCTCTGCGCTGGCTCTGCTACTTGGCGCTAGTGGCCTTCACTTTCTTTTGGCTCTCGCCGCCCCAGGTCTTCATCTACTTCCAGTTCTAACGCTTGCGAGGTCCCCCAATGAAACGCTTTGTCCTCTGCGTCGCCCTCTTCGCCGCCGTGGTCGTGACCCTGGCCGTGCCGCTCTTCCTCTGGGCCTACCGCTCGCAGGTGCGCCTCTTCAAGCAAGCCCTTGTCGTGCCCGACTGCCGCGTGGCCGGCGTGGGCGACTCTCGGATGAAGACCTCCATCGACCCCGCCCTCTGGCCCGGCTTCGGCAACTTTGGTCAAGATGCCGGCCCCATCGCCGTCTCCCTCCTGAAAGCCCGCACCCTCTGTGCCTCCAACCCCAACCTCGAAGTCATCCTCATCGACATTTGGCCCAAGCCGGGTTTCTTTGCGCATGAAACCTTTGAGTATAACCTGACGCCGTGCTACATCTTGGCCGAGTTGATGGATGGTCGTTGGCGCGCGGCCCTCCGGAAGGGGGCTCTGCAACGCTTTAAGAGTGGCGTTGTTGCCGCGGCGATTGAGAACCTATGTGCCGAGAAGCCGACCTCTTGGTTGCGGGGAGGGTATGGCGCGCTCCATCAGGAAGCCACCAAGAATAGGTGGCGCGATGAGGCGGCGTTCGTTAAACTCGCTCAGGCGGAGCGTGCGCCGAAGGCGGCCCCGCTCCCCGAGATGGGGGAGGGCGAGCGCGAGTTGCGGGCCTTCTTGGAATCTTTGCGCGGGCGGTCCGTCCGAGCCGTGCTCCTCACAACGCCCATTCATCCGTGGTATCGCAAGTATATATATGGTGGGAACGAGCGCGAAGCGCGCTTCGAGGTGCGGATGAAGGCTATCTCGGCGGAGTTTGGCGTCCCCTGGCTGAATCACTGGGCCGATCCGCGCCTGACGGACCCCGACCTCTTGGCCGACAGCACGCACCTGAACTGGCGCGGCTCGCGGCGCTATACGCAGATCGTCCGCGAGGAGGTGGAGGCCTTGCAGCGCCAATGGCAGCACGCCCCCTCGCAGGACCCCCATTAAGCGAGTGCGCAACAGCCTTACGGAGCTGCAAAAAAAGAGGCGCCGGGGGGACGCCTGGGGGAAGGGGGAAAGGAACAAGGGCCTTGTGGGGGGACCACAAGGCGGGGTGTTGGGTTGTGTTAGGGTGAGACCCGCGTGGGGGCGGGGATTACCACTGCGATTCGCGGGGGGCGTCGCCATCGCGGCGAGGGCCACCGTAGCCGCCACGGCCACCGCGATTGCCATAACCGCCGCGCCCGCCACCAAAGCCGCCCCAGCGGGGTCCGCCGAAGCCACCGCGCCCGCCGCCGAAGCCACGGCGCTCTTCGCGGGGCTTGGGCTGGGACTCATTGGCGCGGATCTGGCGCCCGTCGAGTTCCGTGCCGTTGAGGGCGGCGATGGCCGCGTTTGCCTCGTCGGCATTGGGCATCTCCACAAAGCCAAAGCCCTTCGAGCGTCCCGTCATGCGGTCCGTCACCACACGCGCAGAGGAAACCTCGCCAAAGGCGGCGAAAGCAGCGCGCAGACCCTCATCGTCCGTCGCATAGGCAAGATTGCCAACGTAGATATCCATAGAAACCAATAACCTTCTGGTGACCGCACTGGGGCGTTTTGGTCGGTGGGCCTTCCCCGCGGCAAAGCAGAAGGCATCCGGCAGGACCATCCTGAAGGGGGCTGTCCCCTCCCAAAACAGCCTATACAATACCTCATTCCCGGGGGGGAATGCAAGCGCGATGGATTGCGCTGCCATTGAAACGCCCGAGGAAGGGTGGAATGGAGGGGGCGATAATGTGGCGAGCGGACAGCCGACAGCGGACAGCCGACAGTGCTGGCGCAGAGAATGAAAAGCCCGTCTGAGCCGTGGGAGGTGCTCAGGCGGGCTTTTGGGGTGTTCGTCGCGCGAGCGGAGCTGTCGGCTGTCCGCTGTCCGCTGTCGGCCGATGTTCTAGAAGATCCAGAACTTGGCGATGAAGTAGTTGATGATGACTTCGAGGATGGTGACAAGGCCATTGAGGACTTCGGGCCACCAGCCGTATTCGAGGCGGACGCGCTCGGGGTCGGAGAGGTTCCAGGAAAGCCACTTCTCGAGGATGAACCACATCAGGAAGAGGGTGAGGAGCGCGGTGCCAACGCGCGTGGCGTAGAAGACGGCGGCGGAGGCCCAGAGGCCGCTCTCGGTGGCGCTGAAGGCTAGGAGGCGCATCAGCACGAAGGCGGTGGTGGCCGCCGCGAACCACGAGAGGACCTTGGACCAAACATTGCCGAGGGCGAGCTTGCGTAGGCACAGCGAGTAGCCCACGAAGCTCACCACTGTGGAGCAGCCTCCGGCGAAGAGATACCAGAAGAGCTCCCAGAAGAGCCTCGGCTCCATCCAGCGCCCGATGAAGGCGTCGAGTGCCTCAGACAAGGTTCAGCGTCCCATCCTTGAGCAACTCCTTGCAGAGCTGCCAGCACTCATACTGCATCCGCGGGACGTGGAAGCAGCCCTTGTAGAGGTTGCCCTTGAGGTCCGAACAGACGCGGCCGTCGCGGGCGAGGTAGCCGAACCACTCGCCGCATTCGCGGTCGGGGAAGTGCGAGTGGGTCCAGTCGTGGGCGAGGGTGTGCCACTTGGCGTACTTCTCGTCGCCAGTGAGCTGGTAGGCGAGGAGGGTGGCGATGCACGCTTCGTTGTGCGGCCACCAGAACTTCATATCCTGCCAGTACTCGCTGACGGGGTGGTTGTAGACATCGCGGTAGTAGAGGATGCCGCCGAACTCGGGGTCCCAGCCGCGCTCCCAGGACCAGTCGAGCATATCCAGGCCGATGCGGATGTAGTCCGGGCGCTTGCGCATCTTGCCCTCGTTCATAATGAACCAGGCGCCTTCGATGGCGTGGCCTGGGTTGAGGGTGCGCGCGTCGATGTGGTCGATGATGGCGCCATCGGGGGCGACGGTCTCCATCACGCAGCGAATGTCGGGCTTGAGGTGGTACTTGACGATGTCGGCAATCGCGCGGTCGATGCGCTCGTTCGCCTCCTCATAGCCAATGCTCTCGCGCAGACGCTGGCAGGTGACGATGTTGATCATCGGGTGGCCGAGGCCGCGGGTGGGGCGAATGTCGGTGAACTTCGGGGGGAAGTCCACGTGGTCGCCATAGAGCTTATAGGTCTTGCGCGCGAGCTCAGCGTATTCGTCCGACCCGGTGAGGCGGGCGTATTCGCCGTAGGCGATGGAGGCGAAGCTCTCGGAGAAGGCGTAGCGGCGCTTGCGGATGGGGTCGCCGCGGCGGGTCATGTGGAAGAACATGCGCCCGTCCTTCGGGTCGTAGCAATACTTGCGCAGGAACTCGAGGGTGCCCTTGACGGCGAGCTCCCACTCGCTGCGGCGCTCGACGTGGTTGCAGAGGAAGCCGAGGGTCCAGGCGAAACGGCCTTGCTGCCAGACGCCCTTGTCGTCGTCAATCCGGTTGCCCTGGCGGTCGACGCCGGTCATAATGCCGCCGAACTCGCGGTCGAGCCCGTGTTCCATCCAGAAGGGGACCACATCGCAGAGGAGCCCGTCGCGGTAGACGCGCTCGAGCTTCTCGAGTCTCTCTTTACTCAGCATAGTGGCCTCCCGGTTATTCGGCGAGGATGGCGGCGACGGTGTCGGCGCAGAGCTTGCAGTCGGCCGGGGCGAGGTTGGTGAGCGGCGGGCGCACGGTGGGCATCTCCAGCCCGTGAATCGCCATCATCGCCTTGCCGCCAACCACGCCGCCATACTTCACCAGCAGGTCGACAATGCGGCAGACCTTCGCCATCCCGCGGTCGATCGCCGCCTGGTCGGCGCGCTTGTAGGCCTCCCAGATGCCGTAGTAGAGGGGCGCGGCGTAGTTGTAGGTGGAGCCGATGGCAGACTTGGCGCCGCAGGCGAGCGCGCCGGCGAACCACTCGTCGATGCCCCAGGTGATGTCATACTTCCCGCCGCAGGCGCGCTGGCAGCGCTGGAACATATAGAGGTCGGGATAGTTGAACTTGATGCCCGCCAGCTGCGGGATGCGCCCGTCGGCCTTGATCAGGAACTGCTCCATATCGAAGGTGACGCCGCTCATGCCCGTGTGATAGTAGTAGAAGGGCAGATCCGGCGCGGCCGAGAGCACGGCATTCAGATAGTCAATCAGCGCGTCAATCGAGCCGGGCTTGAAGAAGTTCGGCGGCACAATGCTCGTGGCATCCACGCCAATCTCCTGCGCGTAGGCCGCCAGCGCGCGCGCGTCAGTCACCGAGAGCGCGCCCACGTGCGCGATGAGGAAGAGCTTGCCCTTGGCAGCGTCCACCCACGCCTTCATCACCTGCTTGCGCTCCTCCACCGAGCAGCAGATCCCTTCGCCCGTCGTCCCGCAAATATACGCGCCTATCACCTTCTGCTTGACCAGCACCTCCACCTGCTTGGGGATGAGGTCTAGGTTCACCCGCCCATCGGCGTAGAACGGCGTGTGCGGCGCGGCAATCAAACCTTCCAACTTCTTCATGCTCTGTCTCCTTTTATGACCTGAAGTCGTGGCTTGTATTATGGACCTTTTCGGCGCAGAGTGCAAGCACGCTCTGCAATCAGCGTGGGCTGATTCAGCAGCCAGGCGTGTCCAACTCAAGCGTGGCGAGGTAGGCCTTGACCTGCTCGATGGCGGCCTTGGGGTGGGCCTTGAGCTCGCAGCCGGCGGCGCGGAGGTGTCCACCGCCGCCAAAGTGCTCGGCGATGGAGGCGGCAGAGTAGCCGGGGGTCTGACCGCGGGTGCGGATGCTCAGGCGGGTGACGCCGGGCTTGTCCTTGGTCTCGTAGAAGAAGAGAGAGATCTTGGCGGTGGGGATGGAGCGGGGGATGTCGATGGCATCCTCGATTTCGCTCTTGGGCACGCCGGCGCGGCGGAAGTCGCGGGCGGTCAGGCAGATAAGGGCCACCTTGCCGCGGAACCAGGTGATCAGCGAATCGTAGGCCTTGCGCTTGAGGAGCATGGCCCCCTCGCTGGAATAGAGGTAGAGCCGGTCGTTGAGGTCCGAGGAGTCGAGGCCGCAGGCGAGGAGTTCGGCGGCGGCCTTGAGAGTGCTCGGGCTGGTGCAGGAGTAGGCGAAGCGCCCAGTATCGGTGACCAGCGAGACCCACAGCGCCTCGGCCGTCTCGCGGTCGAACCGCCACTTGAGGCGCTTGGCAAAGCGGTAGACCAGCTCGCCGGTGCTGCTGGCCGAGGGGACGACCCAGCGGGCGATGCCGAAGGTGCCGTTGGCCGTGGCGTGATGATCGATATTGAGGATAGGGAGCTTGGCCACCGCGTCGCGCAACGGCCCCTCGGGCAGGCGGTCCAGGCCGCTGCAGTCGAGCACCAGGGCGCAGTCGTAATCCTTGGCGCGAATGTTGGTGGGGGCCACGCACGCCGGGGCGTAGTCGAGCAAGAACTTGGTTGGCCCCATCCCGATGGGCGAGAGGGCGACGGTGGGCTCAAAGCCTTGGGCCTTGAGCAGCCGCGCCATCGCCACCGAGGAACCCACCGCGTCCCCATCCGGGCGCATGTGGGCGGTGACGAGGACCTTCCGGAAGGGCGCGAGCGCGTCGGCCACCTTCCGGATGGAGCCTCGGGTGCGCGGGGCAACGAGCGTGCCGGCCATCGGTTAAGCGTTCGCCTCGTAGGCCGTGGGGATCTGGGCGAGCCAGGCACGGACCTGGTCGTCGATCGGCTCGATGGCCTTGAGAGTGGCGGCGGTGAGGCCGCGCTCGTCGGGCAGCTCCACCGTGGCACCGACGCGCTGGCCGATGAGGGCCATCGCCAGGCGCGAGCGGCAGGAGATGATGTTGAGCGCCTCGTCGCGGTCCAACTCGCCGAGGATGGTGAAGCTCTGCGTGCCGTGCTTGGTCTCGACGGTGACGCGGGTGCCCATCGCGGCGACCTCGGTGCCCACGCCGGAGAAGTCGGTGGTCTTGAGGAGCTTGAGGGTGCGGTCCATCTCGTCCTGCTTGGAGAGGAGGACGCGCTGGTGGTCCTTGGCGAACTGATACTCGGCGTTTTCGCGCAAGTCGCCGTAGCTGCGGGCGGTGGCGATATCGCGGGTGTTGGCGGGGATCTCCACGTTGATGAGGTGGTCGTAGGCCAGCTTGAAGGCGGTGAGCGAGCGCTCGGAGGTGAGGTGCGGGTGCTCCTCGAGGGCCTTAGTGGCGCGGCGGAGCTTGCCCAGCTCGGGGTCGAAGCGCACCAGGCGGATGAGGATGTTACGCTGGGAGGCGGTGTCCCACACCGTCGAAGCCTGAATGCGCTCGAACATCACCTCGCGCTGGAAGGTGTTGAGCTCCTTGCAGACCTCCTCCAGCCACTTGGCGCTATCGAAGAAGCCCTGCAGCGCGTTACGCATCCGCAGCTCTTCGCCGGTCCAGTGCTGCTCGATGATATGGATCGACTGGGTGACCAGGTCGTTCATCTTGGGCAGCTGCCAGGCCTCGGCCTCGTTGCGGTTGCGCAAAGCCCAGACCACCACCGTCGGCAACGGCCGCGGCCGCTGGGTGAGCAGGGCGCGCAGCGCCTCGCCCGTCTCGGCGTCGCCAGCGAGCGTCGAGAGCGTCGCCCCGAGCGCCACGCTGCCGAAGAGCTCGAGGTGCGCCAGGATAATCTCCTTCGCCTCGGGCTTGGCCGCCAGGATGAAGGAGACCATCGCCGAGACATCGCGCGCGGCCAGCCCCTTGACGGCCAGCAGCAGATTGTCCTCCTCGTCCTTCTCCAGGAGCGTCTCGGCCTGCTTAAGCTGATCGGCCTGCGAGGAGAGCTGCAGCTTCTGCGCCAGGCAGACCAACTGCGCGTAGCGCGGGAAGTCAGCCTTCTCCGAGCCCTTGATTGCAAAGTCCAGGCGGTTCTTCACCACCGCGATGTAGCCATCGGGAATCGCGTCCTTCTTCGCGGCCAGGAGCCCGAGGATGCCCTCGTAGACGGCCTTCAGGTCGCGCTCCTTGGCAAAGCGCTTGAGCCACTTGTCGCCGAAGTCCTCGTCGGCCTCCAACAGGCGGATGGGCTCGGTGCGCTTGGTGGGGATCTCCACCGGGTGCTCCTTGTCGGCCTTGAGCCCACGGCGCGCGGCCTCCCAGAAGCCCTTCCACGCCTTCTCGCTCACCAGCCCGCACGCCGCCAGGCGCTCGGCCAGGCGCTGAATGGTCAGCGGACCGTAGCTCTCCAGCGTCAGGCGCACCAACGCGGCCGGGTGCTTCTTGCACAAATCCTCAATCTCCGCGCGGTTCTCGGCCAGGCGCGTCATCAGGTGCCCTTCGCAAGCCACCTCCAGGTTCTGCCCGGCCACTGCCAGGCTCATCGCGTGCCCCTTCTTCCCCTCAAAGTCGATAATCACCTTGCCGTAGAAGGTGTCAATCGCCTGCACCTGACCAAAGCCCCACGACTGGCTCGTCACGTACACCCCCGGCTTCAGCGCCAAGAGCACCCCCAGGCGCTTGGCAATGGCCGTGGCAATCGCCGTATTCAGGCCAATCGAGTCAATCAGCAGCTTCTCATCGGCATTCGCCGGGGCACGGCTGACCACTTCGCGCAACTGCGCCAGGGTCACCTCGGGCATCTGCGCGCCGTGAGCGGCATAGAAGGCCACGCACGCCACCGCGCCACGCAGGTCCTTGCCCTTCACCACCGCCTCGGTCAACATCGCGAACCCCTTCGTCGCGCCCTTCGCGTCCACCGGCAGGAACTCGCCCACCAACGCCAAGCCGCGCGCCATATCAACCGGCGTGCTTTCCATCAGGTCCTGCATCTGCATTCCGAAAGAGACTTTGTCCATAGCCTATCCTTACTGTTCTAAAACCGCTTCAGGCCTTGCCCCCAACGCCCCAAAACCAAAATTGTCAAGAGACCTCGGGTGGCAATTCCGTGGTAAGATACCAAAGCCCTTTCCAAACTGCAAGCCGGCCACGCGTGCGGTTCGCTTCGCTCGCGTGAGAAGGTTTGCAAGGCCTGCTCCGCAGGCCAGCCACCTTCGGCGTATTGCGAGGGTAAGCGTGATGCACTGGCCTGCTCCGTCAGGCCGGCGATGCTCCCGCCATAATAATCCGCGTGCGCACGATATGAGCGCACGCGCACGCGCCTACGCGCGCGATAGGCCCTAGGTCACCTCGAGGTAGGCCCTAGCTCACCTCGACCTAGGCCCTAGGTCGACCCGAGGTAGGCCCTAGGTCGACCCGAGGTAGGGCCTACCTCAAATGGGGGTATCGGCGAGGGCAAAAAGAGGGCCCCCGGGGTTCGGGGGCCAAAAGGGAGCAATCGCTATCCGCCAGCTGCTAGATGCGCGCGAGGAGGGTGAGGGTCTCGAAGTGGGCCGTGCGGGGGAAGAAGTCGAAGAGGCGGATGGAGGTGGGGCGGTAGGCGGGGGCGAGGGCGCGCAGGTCGCGGGCGAGGGTGTCCGGGCCGCAGGAGATGTAGGCGAGATGGGGCGGCTTGTCGCGCAGGAGGCGGTCGCGGAAGGCGGGGGAGAGGCCGTCGCGGGGCGGATCGACGATCCAGAGTTCGGCGGGGGGAAGGCCTTCGGGGAGGCTTTCGGCGGGGGCGCAACGGTAGTCGGCCTCGACCCCGAGGTGCGCGGCATTGCGTTGGGCCGAGCGGATGGCCGAGGGGGTGGTCTCCAGGCCGAAGAGGCTACGCACGCCGGCTTGGGCGGCCACGAGGCCGAAGAGGCCGCAGCCACAGTAGAGGTCGAGGGCGCGGCGAGGGGCCAGGGCGGCGACGGCGGCGCGGAAGTCGGCGAGGAGAAGCTCGGCGGCGGCGGGGTTGACCTGGAAGAAGGCGTCGGCCGCCACGGAGAGGGTGAGGCCGGCGAGGGACTCGGTGAGTTCGCCGGCGGGGGGCTTGCCCAGGCCGAGGCGGACGCCATCGTGCGCGGTGTAGCGGAAGGTGACGCGGCTACCGGGGCGCAGACTGCGTAGGCGTTTGGGGTCGGCACGCAACTGGGCAAGCGCGGCGTTGATGGCGGGGTGGGAGAGGGGGCAGGCGGGGGTTTCGAGGACCGTGCGGTTGTCGTCGCCAATGTAGCCGAGGGCGCGGCCGTCCCAGTGGAGGGTGAGCTTGTTGCGGTAGTGCGCGGCGAGGGGCGAGGGGACCGGAGGGCGCAGGCAGGAGAGGTCTTCCAGGCGGCCAATGCGCGTGAGGAGGGTCTGGAGCTGGTGGTGTTTGAGCGCGACTTCGGCTGGGTAGGCGAGTGCGGCGTAGACCATCCCCGGGACGACGGAGCCCTCGGGGGCAATGCGCTCGGGCGAGGGCTCGAGGACGCGCAGGAGCCGGGCGCGGGCGAAGTTGGGCTTACGCTGCACGAGCTCCGCCTCAACCGTCTCGCCCGTGAAGGCGCCGGGGACGAAGGTGACGGGGCTGGCGGCGCGGGCGACGCCGTCGCCGCCGTAGCCCACGTCGTCGATATGCAGCGTGAGGTGGCTCATTAGGCCCCGAAGGCGGGGAAGATCTGCGCGCCCCAACGCATCCCGTCGCGGAACTGCTCCAGGGAGAAGGATTCGTTGGGGCAGTGGATGCGGTCTTCCTGAGTGCCGAAGCCGACGAGGAGGGGCGCGGCGCCGGTGAGGTCGCGCAGCTTGGCCACGATGGGGATGGAGGCGCCCTCCCAGGTGAAGACCGCGCCGCGGGGGTCGAAGGTGTTGAGCAAATCGTGGGCGATGCGGGTGACGGGGCTATCGATGGGGAGGCGGAAGCCGGGCTCGCAGCCGGTGAGCTCGGTGAGCTCGAGGGTGAGGCCGCGCGGGCAGTGGCGCTCGAAGTGCGCTTTCAGGCACTCCCAGACGTGGGCGGGGTTCTGGCCGGGGACGAGGCGGCAGGAGAGCTTGGCGAAGGCGTGGGTGGGGATGACGGTCTTGGAGCCGGGGCCGCCGTAGCCGCCGTGAATGCCGTTGACCTCGACGGTGGGGCGGAAGGCGTTGCGGACGATGGCCGGCACCCCGCGCTCGCCGCCCACGGGGAGGACACCGACCTCGGCGCGGTAGGCGTTCTCGTCGAAGCCCGGCTCGGTGGCCAGGGCGAACTCGGCCTCGGTGGGCTCGATGATGCCGTCGCAGAAGCCCTCAACGGCGATGGCGCCGTCGGGGGTGTGGAGGGAGGCGACGAGCTCGGCGATGCCTTGGGCGGGGTTGGGGGCGATGCCGCCGTGCTGGCCGGAATGGAGGTCGTACTTCGGCCCGTGGAGGGTGACGGTGAAGTGGAGCACGCCACGCAAGCCGGCGACGATGGCCGGGCGGCCGGAGGGATCCTTGCCGGTATCGGCCACGAGCAGGACATCGGCGGCCAGGCGCTTGCGCAGGTCATAGGCCAGGTCGGCCAAAGCGCCGCTGCCGCTCTCCTCTTGGCCTTCGAGGACGATGCGGATGGCGGGGAGGCTCTCGCCGGCGGCGATGGCCGCGCGCAGGCCTTGGAGGAGGGCGAACCACTGGCCCTTGTCATCCTGCGCGCCACGGGCGTAGAGGCGGCCATTGCGCAGGGTCGGCTCGAAGGGCGGGGTCTCCCAGAGCTCGATGGGGTCGACGGGCTGGACATCGTAGTGGCCGTAAAGGAGGACGGTGTGGGGGGCGTCGGGGACGGGGCGCTCGGCGATGAGGACCGGGGGGAGGTCGGCCGAGGCGCTGACGAGCTCGGTGGTGAAGCCGAGCGAGCCGAGGAAGCGGGCGATCCACTCGGCGCAGGCGGTGCAGTCGGGCAAGTGCTCGCGCTCGGCACCGATGGTGGGGAAGCGGAGGAGTTCGCAGTAGTCGGCGAGGATGGCCTCGCGGTTCTGCTCAAACCAGGAGTCGAGGGCGGCTTTGTTCATTGGGGGGCCTTTCGTTGCGCGGTCAGGGCTCGCGCTTGTAGGGGTTGGGCACGCCGTAGGTTTTGGAGAAGGCGGCGATGCGCTCGAGGAGCGCCTGAGAGGGGTTTTCGGCGTAGTCGGCCAGCAGGTCGAACATCGCGCGTTCGGCCCAGGCGCGGCGGAGGTCGAGGGTGGCGCGCTTGGCCTTGCTGAAGGAGAAGGTGAAGAGGGCGTCGTAGGGGGCGTTGGCCGAGCCGCCGCGCAGCTGGCAGGTGAGGGACTCGGTGGCGCGCGGGACGCGGCCGTAGAGGGTCAAGGTGCGGTCGGCATAGAGGTTGGTGAGCATCCGCGGGTGGAGCTCGCCGCCGCCGGCCGCGGGGAAGGTGATGGAAAGGTTCTGCATCACCGGGTTGCGGATGGACTCGAAGACCGGGGTGAGCTCGCGCGCCAGGGTGTCGGGGTTGCCGGAAGAGGCGGTGTTCTCGCCGCGGTTGACGTAGCAGAGCATGTCCAAGAAGTAAGGGTCGCGCTTCTTTGCGCCGAAGGCGTAGACGGAGATGTCGCCCTTGTTCAGGCGGGTGAACTCGCCGATGATGCGGGTCGTCTCGGTGAGGCCGGTGGTCGGCTCGCCATCGGTGATGACGATGGCAATGAGCGGGCGCTTGGGGTCGCGCGGCAGCGAGCGGAGGTCTTGCAGGAGGAGGAAGAGGTCGGTGTTGCCGCGGTTGCGCAAGGAGTCGATGAAGGTTTCGGCCCGGACGCGCGTCTCGGGATTGAAGTCCATCCATGAGCCCGAGGGGGTGAGGGTGACGTCGCGGAAAGCGAAGATGTTGAAGCGGTCCCCGGCGCGCAGCGTGTTGAAGAGGGCGCTCTTCATAGCGGCCTTCGCGGCGGCCAGGCGGGCGCGGGTAATCGAGCCGGAGATGTCTTGGACGAAGACGACATCCTTGCCCATCACGGAAAGGGGGCTATCGGGCTTGCGGAGGATCTCCAGGCGGAAGTAGCGGTTGCCCGGGTCGGCCGGCGGGTCGTAGTAGGTCAGGGCCAGGCTCAGGCGATCGTCAATCGATTGGTAGATCTGGTCGCCCGCCGTGACGGTGGGGGCCGTGGCGCGGCGGATCGCCTCCTCGGCCAACTTGCCGGCCTCCTCGGTCGGCGCGGGGGCGGTAGCGACCTCGGTTAAATCGACCGGCAGGGGCGTGGCGGTGGCGGCCTCGGCCAGGCGCCGCTCGGCCTCGCGGGCCAGCGCCTCAACGCCCCCCTCTCCGCCCACTGGCGGCAGGAGCGAGCCCGGTTGCGCACCGGGCGCAGCGGGGAGAAACTCCACCGAAGCGGCCAAGTCCGGCGCGTCAACCACGCGCGGCAGCTCGGCGTCGAGGGTCCAGCGCGGCTCGGGATTGACGGTGGAAGTAAAGTCGGTTTCGGGGATGGCTGCGACCTCCTGGCGGGCCCAGACCTCTGGCAGCGTGGCCAGGGCCGGGGCCGGCGGGGTCATATCCAGCCCCGGGTTGGGGCTGGGCGGGAGCGGCGAAGGCGGCAGCGTGGGGGCGGCCAGGCGCGCGGTTTCGGCGGCCTCGGGGAGCTTCGCCTCGGCGGCGGCCACGTCTCCGGTGATGTCCGGGGCCTCCTCGGCGGCGGCACGCTCGAGCTTCGCCTCGCGGACGAAGGTGTCGATGCGCATTGGCGGGAGGTTCTCGGGGGTGATGTGGGCCTTCTCACGCGCCGGGGTCAGCGCCACTGGCCGCTCGCCAAACCAGAAGACGAGCCCAAAGTGGATGACCACCGAGAGGACCACCGAGAGGAAGAGGACGAAAGTGTGCTGCGCGAGCCCCAGGCCATTATCGGCCGGCACTTCGGCAAAGCGCACCTCCGGGGCCTTTTCGGCGGGTTTGGGTTCCTCGGCCATCGTTTACTTGCCGCAGCAGTTCTTGTACTTCTTGCCCGAGCCGCAGGGGCACGGGTCGTTGCGCCCGACCTTGGTGGGGGCACTCGCGGCCGGCGGCGGGGGCATCCCCATCTGGTCCAGGAGCGCTTCCAGCGAGCCTTGGCGCGGACCGGCCGGGGGCGCCTCGGGTTCGGGCTCGGGCTCCGGCGCGGGCATCCCCGGCACGGTGACGGTGAAGGAGGCGGGGGCGGCCTCGACCTGCGGCGGGGGCTGGGGCGCGGCCTCGGTGAGGTTGCCCAGGTCCTGGTGGACGGTCTGGGCCTTGCGGGAGGCGCGCTCGCGCATAGCGAAGTAGAACTCGATGTTCGTGGTGGTGGTAAAGGCGTTGCGGATAATCCCTTCCTTGATGGTGCCCATCAGCTCGGTGAACATCTCGAAGGCCTCGCGCTTGTATTCCACCAGGGGGTCTCGCTGGCCGTAGCCGCGCAGACTGACGCTCCGGCGCAGGTCGTCCATCGCTGCCAGGAACTTCTGCCACTCCTCGTCGATAGCCGTCAAGCAGACCATCCGCTCGAGCATCGGCAGGGCCTCGGGCTTTTCGCCGGCGCACTTGGCGTTGTAGGCCTCCTCGACGCGCTCGAAGAGGGCCTGGGCGGCCTCCTGGGGCTTGCCGGCCCACGCACGGCACTCGGCCTCGGTGCAGAGCACGGGGAAGTGGGCCATCCACTCGAGCAGGCCAATGGGGTCGGAATCCTTGGGCGTGGGCAGGAGGGCCTCGCAGCGGTCGGCAATCACGTCGTTGAAGATATCGAGGATACGCTCGTGGGCGGCGCCGGGTTCCATCAGGATCTCCTGGCGCAGACCGTAGATGATGGCGCGCTGCTTGTTCATCACGTCGTCATACTGCAGCGTGCGCTTGCGGATGGAGAAGTTCTGCTCCTCGACCTTGCGCTGGGCGCGCTCGACGGTGTGGTTGAGCCAGCGGTGCTCGATGGCTTCGCCCTCCTTGAGCCCGAGGCGGGTCATCATCCCGGCCAGACGATCGCTGCCGAAGAGGCGCATCAGGTTATCTTCCAGCGAGAGGTAGAAGCGGCTGGCGCCCGGGTCGCCCTGGCGCGAGCAACGGCCGCGCAGCTGGCGGTCGATACGCCGGCTCTCGTGGCGCTCGGAGGCGATGACGTAGAGGCCGCAGGGACGCTCCTCGAGGAGGTGGCGCAGGGTCTTGCGCTCGCCCTTGGGCACGGAGTCGAGGGTCAGATGCTTATCCTTGATCTGCTCTTCGCTCATCCAGACCACGCCCGGCCCGAGCTTGATGTCGGTGCCGCGCCCGGCCATATTCGTGGCGATGGTCACGCTACCGGGCTGCCCGGCCTGGGCAACAATCTCGGCTTCCATCGCGTGGTTCTTGGCGTTGAGGACGTTGTGGGGGATGTGGGCCATCCGCAGCATACGGCTGAGGATTTCGGAGGTGTCGACCGTCACGGTGCCCAGGAGGACCGGCTGGCCGCGCTCGTGGGCCGCGCGCACCTCCTCGATGATGGCGCGGTACTTCTCGCGCTGGGTCTTGTAGATGAGGTCGTTGCCGTCGATGCGGCGGACGGGGCGGTTGGTGGGAATGGCCACCACGTCGAGCTTGTAGATGTCGTTGAACTCGGTGGCCTCGGTTTCGGCGGTGCCGGTCATCCCCGAGAGCTTGCTGTAGAGGCGGAAGTAGTTCTGGAAGGTGATGGTGGCCAGGGTCTGCGTTTCGCGCTCGATATCCACCCCTTCCTTGGCTTCGACCGCCTGGTGCAGCCCCTCGCTCCAACGGCGGCCGGGGAGGATGCGCCCGGTGAACTCGTCGACGATGAGCACCTTGTTATCCTGCACCACATACGCTTCGTCGCGGTTGTAGAGGGCGTAGGCGCGCAGGAGCTGGTCAACCACGTGCAGGCGCTCGCTCTTGGCCGCGAAGCTCTCCTGGATGGCGCGGCGCTCGGCCACGCGCTCCTCGGCCGAGAGGCCGGTTTTGCCTTCAAGGGCGGCGAGCTCGCCGGCGAGGTCGGGCATTACATACATCTCCGGGTCGTCGGGGGAGATGAACTTGGTGCCCTTGTCGGTTAGGGAGACCTCGCGGGTCTTCTCGTCGATGGTGAAGAGGAGCAGCTCCTTGAGGTCGCGCGCCTCATACTTACGCATATCGGTGAGCATCATCGCCTCGACCTGCTCGTGGAGTCGCCGCACGGCCGGCTCTTCGATGAGGTGCTGGAACTGCTTGTTCTTCGGCGTGCCGTGATAGACCTGGTAGAGCTTGCGCATCGCGGCGTCCGTATCGCCCTTGGCGATGAGCTCCTTGGCTTCGGCAATCAGCTGGGTGCAGATGCGCGTCTGTTCGCGGAAGACCCGCTCCACGCGCGGCTTCTGGGCCACATACTCGCCCGAGGCCGAGCGCTGCGAGGGGCCGGAGATGATGAGCGGGGTACGCGCTTCGTCGATGAGGATGGAGTCCACTTCGTCGACAATCGCGAAGGCGTGGCCGCGCTGGACCACCTGCGCGGGGTCGGTGGCCATGCCGTTATCGCGCAGATAGTCGAAGCCGAACTCGCTGTTGGTGCCGTAGGTGATGTCGCAGGCGTACTGCGCGCGGCGCTCGGCCGGGCCCATCGTGTTCTGAATGCAGCCGACGGTCAGGCCCAGGAAGGTGAAGAGGTGGCCCATAAACTGCGCGTCGCGCCGGGCAAGGTAGTCGTTCACCGTCACCAAGTGGGCCGCGCCGCCGGAGAGGGCGTTGAGGTAGAGCGGGAAGGTGGCCACCAGGGTCTTGCCCTCGCCGGTCTGCATTTCGGCAATCTTGCCCTGGTGCAGGACAATGCCGCCGATGAGCTGCACATCGAAGGGGAGCATATTCCACGTGAGTTCGTGGCCGCAGACCTGCACCGTCGTGCCTAAGAGGCGCCGGCAGGCGTTCTTCACCACGGCGTAGGCCTCCGGCAGCAGGTCATCGAGCGTCTCGCCCTTGGCAAAGCGCTCGCGGAACTCCACCGTCTTCGCCTTCAGCGCCTCGTCCGTCAGCGCTTGATACTCCTCTTCCAAGGCGTTAATCCGGCGCACGAGCGGCATCAACCGCCTGATGTCACGCTGGTTCTTCGTCCCAAAGAGCATCTTCAACAAATTCATAATCGCTATCCTTACCTAAAGAAAGCTGCATTATACCACAAGCGCGCCTCTGGCGCGTGAGGTAACGCAACCTACCATAAAAGACCGCGCGCGCTCGCCACGCGCTCACGCGCACGCGCCTACGCGCGCGATAGGCCCTAGCTCACCTCGAGGTAGGGCCTAGGTCGAGGCGAGGTAGGCCCTAGGTCGAGTCGACCTAGGCGCTGGCTCTTTGTACCTCCGGCGTGCAAAACAAACCCGGCCGTGGCACCGCGTTGACGAGCATCGCGCCATTGGAACACATAAAAGCACTTTACAGGCACACCGAAAGATGGTAGGCTTTCAAATGAACATAGGGAGTTCCCTATCATCAGCCTCGGTCAAGCAACTGGCGTTGCACTTGGCCCTTGCTGGCAAAAAGGAGGCTTGGGTCTTAGCCATCCGGATTGTGACAAACTGAAAAGACCGGCAAGGAAGAGAAGCAGATGAAAGAACTAATGGTTGCGCTTGTAGCCGCGCTGAGTATGACCTGCTTTGCCGCCACGACAACCTACTCGTATGTCGATGGAGCCAAGACGTGGACATATACGTTAAGCGCTTCTAATGCAACACTGACGGGCGTTTCCGGCACGCTTGATGCCGAGCTCGTCATCCCCTCAACGGTGGGCGAAGAGCATTATTCGGTCGTCAGCATCGCGAAAAACAGCTTCCAGTCGCTGACGATTGAGTCGCTGACGATTGCCGACAGCGTCCAGAGCTTGGGGGGTGGCGCGTTCGCGAACTGTTCCGCCCTCAGGACGGTGACGCTCGGCAGCGGGTTGACCACCATTGGCGATGGCAGCAGTAGCACCAGCGATAACAATCCCGATAATTACGCCGCTTCCGGCGCCTTCGGCAAGTGCAGTGCGCTCGAGGAGGTCGTCTTCAACGATAAGCTCGTCACCATCGGGCATCACGCCTTCTCCGAATGTATCGCGCTCAAGGAGCTCACCCTTCCGGACTCGCTCCAGACCATCGGCAACAATGCGTTCTATCACAATCAGTCGTTGGCTTCGGTTACACTCGGCACGGGCCTGACCACGATTGGCCGTTACGCCTTCTACAACTGCCCGGAACTGGCAGATGTTGCCTTCCGCCCGAGCAGCACGCCGATTCTGACGATTGACGCTTACGCCTTCGCGGGGGCGGTCAAACTCACCTCGCTCGAGTTCTCGGAGTCGCTCAAGCAGCTTGGCTACGGCGCCTTCTCGGGGTGCACGGCGTTGGAGGCGGTGGAGTTCCCCAATTCGCTGACCTCCATCACTGGCGGCGGCGCCAGCAACACCACCGGCGCCTTTGCAAACTGTACCGCCCTCAAAAAGGTAACGCTCGGCAGCGGGTTGACCACCATTGGCGATGGCAGCAGCAACACCAGCGATAACAATCTCGATAATTACGCCGCTTCCGGCGCCTTCGGCAATTGCCGTGCGCTCGAGGAGATCGTCTTCAACGATAAGCTCGTCACCATCGGGCATCACGCCTTCTCCGAATGTATCGCGCTCAAGGAGCTCACCCTTCCGGACTCGCTCCAGACCATCGGCAACAATGCGTTCTATCACAATCAGGCATTGGCCTCGGTTTCGCTCGGCACGGGGCTGGCCACCATTGGCGGCTACGCCTTTTACAACTGCCCTGAGCTGGCGAGCGTCGCGTTCCGCCCAAGCGATACGCCGATGTTGACGATTTATTCCTATGCCTTCGCGGGGGCGGCCAAACTGACCTCGCTCGAGTTCTCGGGCTCGCTCAAGCAGATCAACTACGGCGCCTTCTCGAGGTGCACGGCGTTGGCGGCGGTGGAGTTCCCCAACTCGCTGACCTCCATCACTGGCGGTGGCGCCAGCAACACCACCGGCGCCTTTGCAAAGTGCACCGCCCTCAAAAAGGTAACGCTCGGTAGCGGGTTGACCACCATTGGCGATGGCAGCAGCAACACCAGCGATAACAATCCCGATAATTACGCCGCTTCCGGCGCCTTCGGCGATTGCAGTGCGCTCGAGGAGATCGTCTTCAACACCCAGCTCGTCACGATCGGGCGCCACGCCTTCTCTGAATGTATCGCGCTCAAGGAGCTCGCCCTCCCTGACTCGCTCCAGACCATCGGCAACAATGCGTTCTATCACAATCAGGCATTGGCCTCGGTTTCGCTCGGCACGGGGCTGGCCACCATTGGCGGCTACGCCTTTTACAACTGCCCTGAGCTGGCGAGCGTCGCGTTCCGCCCAAGCGATACGCCGATGTTGACGATTTATTCCTATGCCTTCGCGGGGGCGGCCAAACTGACCTCGCTCGAGTTCTCGGGCTCGCTCAAGCAGATCAACTACGGCGCCTTCTCGGGGTGCACGGCGTTGGAGACGGTGGAGTTCCCCAACTCGCTGACCACCATCACTGGCGGCGGCTCCAGCAACACCGCCGGCGCGTTCGCGAACTGCACCGCCCTCAAAAAGGTGACGCTCGGCAGCGGGTTGGCCACCATCGGCAATGGCAGCAGCAACACCAGCAATAGCGCTTCGGATTCTTACGCCTCTTCCGGTGCCTTCGGCAACTGCAGTGCGCTCGAGGAGATCGTCTTCAACGCCAGACTCGTCACGATTGGGCACCACGCCTTCTCCGAGTGTGTCGCGCTCAAGGCGCTTGCCTTCCCCGATACGCTCCAGACGCTCGGCGTGAACTGCTTCTATGACAATAAGCGCCTCACGCGCATCACCTTCGGCGCGAACCTTGAAAAGATTGGCAAGTATACCTTTGCGAAATGCGCGTCGCTGGCCTCCGTGGCCTTCTCGACGTCGACGCTGCCCACGCTGACCATCGACAGCTATGCATTCTGGGACTGCGTGATGCTCCAGTCGCTGATGTTCAACAATGCGGTGCCGACCATCGTCAATGGCGCATTCGCGGGCTGCACATTGCTGCGGAAGATTACAATCCCTTCGGTCCTCTCCACCATTGAAGACAATTCGTTCGCCACGCTCACCGAGCTCAGGGAGATCGTCTTCCTGGGGTTGCCTCCCGAGAATCTCTCCAGCCTCGGCCTTGCCACCGACGTGAAGATCCGCTACTCGAAGGACTACGAAGAGGATTGGCAGACTGCGCTGGCGGCCGGCGGCTTCACCAACGCCGAAGCGTTCACCGGGGGCGATCTTGGCTCCGTCGTCCTGGATGGCTCCCGCTACGATCTCTCCTCCACCCCCGGAGACCGCGCGATCGCCTCCATCGTCATCAGCGCGGATACGCGGATCGACATCGCGGACTTGATCGACAATAAAGTCTACGACTCGGTTCTCCGTATCGTCAATACTGCGGACCAATCGGTGGTCATTACATTGCCCGAGGGCTATACCTACGAGACCTTCGAGGGCGCGGACCCGCTGACGCTGCCGGCGAACTCGCGCAATCTGCTGACGATCACCCGAACGGATGAGAGGGTGTTTCTCGTTTCTCGCGAGAAGCTGAAAACCATCCAATAAGGCGAGGTGCAACTATGTCAGCCTCACTGAAAATAGGCGTGATACTGGCGCTATTTGCCAGTATTCCCGCATGGGCGATGCCGGTGGGCGTGCGCCTGGCGATGCAAGGGCGCATCGCCGCGCAATTGCCCGCCGAAGACGACCCCTTCCCTGTGCTTGACGAAGCAACCCCGGAGCAGATTGCTGCGGTCTTGGCGGACGCGGTCGACAGCGAACTCGCGGCAAACATCGTCAATGCGGCGGAGTACGCAGCATTCCGCACCTGGGCGCAGTCCGCAGGCGCGGCCGCAGTCAAAGCGAGCACCACCTCGTGGCTCTCCTACGCGCTGGGCGTGCCCACCCTGGTGCCGGCCCCGCAGGAGGGCGATCTGACGATTGAAGAAGTGCAGCTCGTAGGCACACAATGCGAGGTCGCCTTCTCGCTGAAGAACGTGAACATCAGCCCGACGGCGCTCGAAGCGCGGCTCAAGACCGTCTTCGGCGTGGAGGGCGCATCGGTGCTCGAAGCGGCGCAATTCAGCCCGGACAACCTCGAGGTCGCCTTGTCGCCCACGGAAGATGGGCGCGTGAAAGCAAGTGTCGAACCGAAGGCCTCCGGCAGCAAGACCTTTTTCATCCGCATTCGGTTGAAAGGGGCGCACTAAGCTATCATCGCAAAGACACCTAGCAAGCCCAGGGCCGCCTTCCTGAAAGAAATCGGGAGCGGCCCTGGGCTTATTGGTTCATCGATGGGCGAGAAGTAGGTGCACCCGGGCTCAATGCCTAGTGTATAGGTAACACGCGCGCTCACGCGCACGCGTCTACGCGCGCGATAGGCCCTAGGTCACCGCGAGGTAGGGCCTAGGTCGCCTCGAGGTAGGCCCTAGGTCACCTCGAGGTAGGCGCTACCTCTGAGCGAGGTAGGCGAGGCCCCAAAAGGGCATGGGGGCAGAGGGCAGGCCAGGGTGGTGCGGGCGTTTTTTGCCCCAGTGCGGCCTGGCGGAGCAGGCCACCGCGCCACGCTTACCCTCCCCTGGCAAAACGCTTCATAGCGCCCTCCGCCCGCCCCTTCCCCCTGGTGTGCCTTTCAGCCGGCGTGCCCGGAGGGCGCGCCGGCCGGGGTGGAGCACCCCGTGCTCCCGAGGGACGTGGGGGCGAGTAAGTCCGTAGGAGCTATGTCATCGCCCCCACAGCTAGCCGCTAACCGCTAACGGCTAACTGCTACGAGCGCAGCGACCTCTCGCTTGCGTTGCGGGGCGGATGGGGTTTATAATAGGGAACAGTTTCCCTTTTTATCAGAGGAGTATTGGTTATGGAATTGCTGAAGCAGATTTGCGCGAAGGCCAAGGGCTCTGGGCGCACCGTTGTTTTGCCTGAGGGCCAGGACCCGCGCGTGATTAAGGCGGCGAACCTGGCTGTCCAGGAGAATGTGGCGAAGATCATTGTGCTGGGCACGCCTGAGGAGATTGCCTTCTCGGAGAACGCGGCCGGGATGAAGTTGGCCGCCGAGGTGCAGGTGATTGACTACACTCAGGGCGCGCTGCTCGAGGAGTTCGCCACGGCCTTCTACGAGAAGCGCAAGGCCAAGGGGATGACCCCGGAGGCGGCGCGCCAGTCGCTGCTCGATAAGCGCATCTACTTTGGTGCGATGATGCTGGCGGTGGGCAAGGCCGATGGCCTGGTGGCCGGGTCGATTGCCTCGACGGGCGATATGCTGCGCGCGGCCTTCCAGTGCGTGGGCACCGCGCCGGGGATCAAGCTCGCCTCCTCCACCTTCCTGATGGGCCTGCGCGAGCCGACGGCCGCGGGCGACGAAGTGCTCTGCTTTGCCGACTGCGCGGTCAACCCCTGCCCGACCGCCGAGCAGATGGTCGACATCGCCCTGGCCACGGCGCGCACCTTCCGCGCGCTGGTGGGCAAGCAGCCCAAGGTCGCCTTCCTCTCCTTCTCCTCCAAGGGCTCGGCCAAGCACGAGCTCGTCGACAAGGTGGCCGAGGCCGCGCGCCTGACGAAGGCCAAGTTCGAGGAGCTCGGGCTGGACGCGGTGGTCGATGGCGAAATCCAGGCCGACGCGGCGATCGTCCCGGCCGTGGCCCTCCAGAAGAACCCCGGCGGCGCCATCAAGGGCGACGCGAACGTCCTCATCTTCCCCGACCTCCAGGCCGGCAACATCTGCTACAAGCTGGTCCAGCGCCTGGGCGGCGCGACCGCCCTCGGCCCCGTGGTCCAGGGCGTGGCCAAGCCGATTAACGACCTCTCCCGCGGCTGCTCGGCCGAAGACATCTTCGGCAACATCTGCATCACCGTCGGGCAGACGCTGTAAGGAACGATTGGCGTCTATCGTCTATCCACGAGCGGCGCTTGCGCCGCGAGGAGTCCCCTATGCCCTCCGAAGCCGATTGCCTCATTGCCGCCAACCGCGTCCCGCAAGTGGGCGCGGCGAAGGTGGCATCGCTTCGGCGGGCCTTTGGTTCGCTCCAAGCCGCCGCGCAGGCCGAGCCCGAGGAGGTGGCGCTGCGCTGCAAGGACCTGGGGCCGAAGTTGGCCCGGCAGGTGGTCGAGGCAATGCGCTCGGACTTCGCGGCCGAGGAACGCGAGCGGGCCGAAAGCTCGGGCATCGCCCTCCTCACCGATGAGGACCCCGCCTGGCCGGCGGCCTTCCGCACCCTCGCTTCGCCCCCGCTCTGCCTCTACTGCGTGGGCAACCTCGCGCTCCTGGGGCAGACCCAGGTGGCGATGATTGGCACGCGCCGCGCCTCCATCTATGGCACTGAGCAGGCCAAACGCTTCGCGCTGGGGCTGGCCGGGGCGGGAGTCGTCGTCACCAGCGGCCTGGCCGAGGGCATCGACAGCGCCTCGCACGAGGGCGCGCTGGAAGCTCGGGCCCTGGCCCCCGACCGCGCCGGGTGCACCATCGCCGTCATCGGCGCCGCGCTCGATTGCCTCTACCCCGCTAGCCGCAAACCCCTCGCGCGGCAAATCGTCCGCGAAGGGGGCCTGGTCATCAGCGAATACGCCCTGGGGCGCAATGCCGACCGGCAGACCTTCCCCGCGCGCAACCGCCTGGTCGCCGCCCTCGCCCGCGCCGTCCTCGTGGTCGAGACCCCGCAGAAGGGCGGCACGATGATTACCGTCGAGATGGCCGAGGCGCTGGGCCGGCCGCTCTTCGCCGTGCCCGGGCGGCTCGATTGGCCCTCCTTCATTGGCAACCACACCCTCATCCGCGACGGCCGCGCCCGCCTGGCCACCCATCCCGAGGAGCTCCTCGAGCGCCTCGGCGCCCTGCCCCTGGGCCCCGCCACCGCCCCCACCGCTCCCGCAACGCCCGACCCCTTTGCCGGGCTCGACCCCACCGAGCGCGCCATCCTCGCGGCCATCCCCCCCGAGGGCCTCTCGATGGACGAACTCTGCGCGCGCACCGGCCTCCCCATCGCCGAGGCCACCTGCGCCGTCATCGCCCTACAAATGCGCCGCAAGCTCCGCCCCCTCCCCGGCGGGCGCATTGCTCGCGCACGAGTCTAGGGCTCGCCGCGCTCGCGGAGTCGGCAGTCGACAGTCGACAGTCGACAGTGCGCGTTCCGCGACGGATTCTCTTAGGGGCACTTGGCCTTCCCTTTTTCACTTCTACCATTGCGGGCCACCAGGCCCGCTCCTGCCGACTGTCGACTGTTCTCTGTCGACTTTTGTAAAATGTCAATAGATTTGCGCAGGGCGCTTGGGAAAACTTGGAAAATGCGCA
>JBJFFT010000048.1:0-9130 GCA_051891975.1 Candidatus Spyradenecus sp.
CTCTTGCTCCTGCTCTACACGCCGTGGGGCGCGGTATGAATGTCTACGACTTCGACGGCACCCTCTATCGGGGCGACGCCTCGGTGGACTTTTGGCGCTTCGCCCTCCGCCGTCACCCGCAACTTATCCGCTTCCTGCCCGGCCAAGGCTGGGCCGTGGCTAGGCTAATGCTTGGCCTCATCGACCGCGGCCAAGCCAAGGCACGCTTCTTTGGCTTCCTGCGAGGTCTGCCCAACCCCAATCAGGAGGTCGCCGACTTCTGGCAGAGCCGTCCAGCGGAGTGCCGTGCGGCGTGGTCCCAACCGAGCCTCGACGACTGTATTATCACCGCCTCGCCCGACTTCCTCATCCGCGCCTGCCCGTGGTTGCAAGGCCTCCCCCTCATCGCCACGCCGATGAACCCCCGGACAGGCGAACTCCTCGGCGAGAACTGCCGAGGCGCGGAGAAGGTCCGCCGCTTCCGAGAAGTCTTTCCCGAAGCAGTCATCGAGGGTTTTTGGTCGGATTCCCTAAGCGACGCCCCCCTGGCCAATTGCGCCCGAACGGCCTGGTGGATCCGCCGAGGGCGGTTTCTTCCGTGGCCGCAGGAGATTCCTCTTTCTCACCGCCTACGCGCGCACTTCTGCTCGAGCCAGTTCCTGCGCTTCATCCTCTGCGGCGGCTTCAATGTCCTCACAGGGGTCGGCTTCGCCTGGGCCTTCTCCTTCCTCCTGCAAGCCAACGCCGCCTTCGTGGCCGGCTACCTCCTCAGCCTCCTCTTCTCCTACCTCCTCAATGCCAGCGTCACCTTCCACGCGCGCCCCACCCTTCCTGCCTTCCTGCGCTACGCCATCGCCTACCTCCCCAACTTCCTCATCCAAAACCTCACCGTCGCGCTCATCTATAACCTCCTCTCCTGGCCCAAACTCCTCGCCTACCTCCTCTCCGCCCTCCTCGGCATCCCCCTCACCTTCCTCGCACTCAAATGCTTTGCCTTCCGCACAGAACGAACGCCCCGCCTCGGGGAAAAAGCGACCCCGCCCCGGGTCGAGGGGCAACCCGGGCCTACCTCGAGGCCAACCCGGGGCGGACAAAAATGTAAAGCAGCCGGGGCCCAAAATGGACCCGGGGCGGATGGCCTTGTGGAGCAGGCCACTGTAAAACACTTAATGGCACCTCCGAACCTCGCTCTCGGGGCAGTTCATCGGAGGCCGAAGCCCACGCCTCCTCTCCCCCAGCCGTTCCGTCGCGGAACGCGCGCTAACAGCTAACCGCTAACGGCTAACCGCTGGCGAGCGTAGCGAGCCGCCGTCTCTTTCTCTGCGCGCGGGCGCGGAATGTGGTATAGTGTGAGGACGTGTTTGTAAAAGGCACGGAAAGGATTGATTGACTATGGCTAAGACTTGTGCATTCAAGGCCGAGATTCGGCAGATGTTGGATTTGGTGATTCATTCGCTCTACTCGAAGAAGGAGATTTTCCTGCGCGAGTTGATTTCGAATGCGAGCGATGCGATCGACCGCGCGAAGTATTTGGCTTTGACGGATAAGACGATTGCCCCGGAGGCGCCGGCGTGGGGAATTCGGTTGGTGACCGATGACAAGGCCCATACGCTGACGATTGAGGATAACGGTCTGGGGATGAGCGCCGAGGAGATGGAGGAGGCGTTGGGAACGATTGCCAAGAGTGGGTCGAAGGCCTTTGCCGAGGCGCTCAAGGCGGGGAAGGAAACGAATATTCCCGAGCTGATTGGCAAGTTCGGCGTGGGCTTCTATGCGGCCTTTATGGTGGCCGATGGGGTGACGGTGGAGTCGTTGCGGCGCGGCGATGGGCAGGTGGCGGCGAAGTGGACGAGCGCGGGCGACGGGGAGTACACGATGGATGTGGGCTCGCGCACCGAGCCGGGCACGTCGATTACCCTGCACTTGCGCGAGGGGATGGAGCAGTTCACCGAGGGGTGGACGCTGAAGGATTTGGTCCGCCGCTACTCGGACTTCATCGCCTACCCGATTACCTTGAAGGAGTTGGGGCGCGAGGTGAAGGAGGAGGAGAAGGCCAAGGTTGAGGAGGAGGAGAAGCAGCCGCTCAACACGATGGTCGCCCTCTGGAAGCGCGCGAAGAGCGAGGTGAAGCCGGGGGAGTACGAGGGCTTCTACCGGCAGACGCTGCATGGCACGGGCGAACCGCTCAAGGTGCTGCACATCGCCGCCGAGGGGACGCTGGAGTATCGCGCGCTGATCTTTATCCCCAAGCAGGTGGGGATGGAGATGATGATGCCGGGCAACAAGCACGGTCTCTCGCTCTATGTGCGCAACGTCTTTATTGGCGACGAAATTGAGGAACTGCTGCCGAATTGGTTGCGCTTCCTCAAGGGCGTGGTCGATAGCAGCGACCTGCCGTTGAACGTCTCGCGCGAAATGTTGCAGGACGATGCCATTATCCGCAAGATCCGGAGCGACCTCACCAACCGCGTCCTCAAGGCCCTTGCCGAGATGGTCAAGGAGAAGCCCGAGGACTTTGAGAGCTTCTCCGGCGCGCTGGGCGACTTCCTGAAGGAGGGCTATCACAGCGACTGGGAGAACAAGGAGAAGATTCTTGAGCTCCTCCGCTTCCGGAACCTTAAGGAGGGCAAGTGGACCGGTCTGAAGGCCTACAAGGAGGCGATGGCCAAGGAGCAGCAGGCAATCTATATGCTGACGGCCGACACCCTCGAGGCCGGACAGCAGAATCCCTGCCTCGAGCAGCTCAAGGCCAAGGGCTACGATGTCCTCTTCCTCACCTCGCCCGTCGACCAGTTCATCGCCGGCGACCTCTACGAGTACGACAAGACCAAGATTGTCTTTGCCGACAAGGGCGACCTGGACCTAGGCGGCGATGCGGCCGCGCAGAAGGACGAGCTCGAGGCGGCCGCGAAGGAGCTCAAGCCGCTGACCGAGGCCATTGCCAAGCAGTTGGAGAAGAGCGTCAAGGAGGTGCGGCTCTCCGCGCGCTTGACCGATTCGCCCTGCTGCCTGGTCCAGGACCCCGCGGCGATGAACCCGGCGATGCGCCGAATGCTCGAGGCGATGGGCCAGAGCGTGCCCGAGGAGAAGCGTATCCTTGAGCTCAACCCCAAGCACGCCATCGTCAAGGCCCTCGCGGCCGAGACCGACGAGGCGCGCAAGGCCGACACCATCGAGCTGCTCTATGGTCAGGCCTGCCTGGCCGACGGCACCTTGCCGCCCAACCCGGCCAACTTCAATCGCTTGCTGAACGCGCTCCTGGCGCGCTAAGCCCCACCCCACCCCTTCACCCGGAGCAAGATGGCCTACGAAGTCCTCGCGCGCAAGTGGCGGCCCCGCACGTTTGACGACGTGGTGGGGCAGGACCACGTCACGCGCACCCTCGCCAACGCCATTGAGCAGGATCGCATCGCTCACGCCTATCTCTTCATCGGCCCGCGCGGTATCGGCAAGACGACCCTCTCGCGAATCTTCGCGATGGCGCTCAATTGCGAACACGGCCCGACGATGAAGCCTTGCGGGGTCTGCGACAACTGCAAAGGCATCGCCGCGTCCTCGGATATGGACGTGATTGAACTGGACGCCGCCTCCAACAACAAGGTTGACGACATCCACGAAGTGCTCGACCAGGTGCAGTTCGCCCCAACGCATAGCCGCTTCAAGATCTTCATCCTCGACGAAGTGCACATGCTCACCCCGGCGGCCTTCAACGCCCTGCTCAAGACCCTTGAGGAGCCCCCGCCCTACGTGAAGTTCATCTTCGCGACCACCGAGGGCGACAAGGTCCTGCCTACCATCATCAGCCGCTGCCAGCGCTTCGACCTGCGGCGCATCTCCAGTGCGGACATCGTCCGGCGTTTGCGCTTCATCTGCAACGCCGAGCAGATTACCATCACCGAAGACGCCCTCCTAGCCATCGCGCGCGGCTCTAATGGCGGCTTGCGTGATGCCCTCTCCGCCCTCGATCAGCTCATCGCCTTCAAGGGCACCGATGTCACCGAAGCCGATGTGCTCGCCGTCTTTGGCCTCGTCTCGCGCGAGGCGCTCGAAGGGCTGGCCGGTTGCGTCCTCTCCGGGGACATCGCCGGCATCCTCAAAGCCGTCGACCACTTCGAGAGTGCCGGTAAGGATATGCGCCGCCTCACGGCCGAGTTGCTGACCCACTTCCGCAACCTCTTGGTCTACCAGCAGGCCGGCGAAGAGGCCGCCAAGCGCGATGTCACCGACGAGCAGCTCGCCGTTCTCAAGGCTCAGGCCGCGATGGCCCAGCCGCAGCGGATTGTCGACATCGCCGGGCAACTCTCGGAGATGGAAGCTTCGCTGCGCTCGGCCCTCTCGGTGCGCACACTAATGGAGATGACCCTCATCCGCTGCGCGCGCCTGGCCAAGACCGTCTCGATGGATGAACTCATCCGGCGCTTGACCGCGCTCAAGGACCAAGTGATACGACGCTTGGCGGCCGCCGCTCCGAAAGGTCCGGTGGCCGCCCCCGCGGCGCAACCCGAGCGCGCCGCACCCAGCGTTCCGGCCCCCGCGCCGAGCGCACCCCCTCCCCCGTCCGCGTTGCCGCCTGAGCCGGAAGTGCCGGTTGCCGAAGACCCTTACGCCGATGCCGAAGACGAGAGCGAGCCCTATTTCGAGGAGCCTCCGCCAAACGCCTTCGTCCCGGCCCCGGAAACCCCGCCGGCCCAGCCGCTGAAGACCTCCGACGGCAAGTACGCAGACGAAATCCTCAACCTCACCCTCCGCCTCTTCGGCGGAAAAGTCATCTTCTAACCCCGTTTGAAAGGAACTCCGTTATGGGTATGTTGGACCAAGTGAAGCAAGCCATGCAGATGCGCAAGGAAGCCAAGAAAATGCAGGCCGAGATGGAAAAGATTGTCTACACGCACCAGAATGGCGGCATCGCCGTCACGGTGAAGGGCGACTTCTCTGTCACGCAAATCAAAGTCAGCGAGGAGGCCCTCGCCGAGGTCAAGGCCGGCAAGACCGACCGCTTCGAGACGATGCTCAAGACCGTCGTCAACGCCGCCATCGCACAGGTCAAGCAGCAGACCCAGCAGCTGATGCAGCAGATGATGAAGGACGGCAACTCGCCCTTCGCCATGCGCTAAGCCGTGCTCCCGGCCCTCGACAACCTCATCCACGCCCTCTCGCGTCTGCCCGGCTTCGGCCGGCGCAGTAGCGAACGGGCTGCCTTGGCCCTCGTCCGCCGCCCCGAGACGCTCCTCGACACCCTCGTCCGGGCCCTCCAGGAGGCGCGCGAGAATGTCTGCCTCTGCGCCAAGTGTGGGGCCTTCACCACCCACGATGCCGATCCCTGCCCCCTCTGTACGCGCACCGACCGCGATGACGGCCTGCTCTGCGTGGTTGAGGACCCGGCCGACATCCAGACCCTCGAGGCCGCCGGCGCCTTCAAAGGCCGCTACCACGCGCTGATGGGCAAACTCTCGCCCGGCCGCCAAACCGGCCTGAGCGAATTGCGCATCACCGTCCTCCTCCAACGCGTCCGCCAGGAGCCCATCCGCGAGGTTCTCCTCGCCCTCTCCACCGATATGGAGGGCGAAGCCACCGCCGGCTACATCGCCGAGAACCTCCAGTCGCTCCCCGTCCGCGTCACCCGCCTAGCCTTCGGTCTGCCCTGCGGCTCGGGCATCGCCTATGCCGACCCGCTGACCCTGCGCCGGGCCGTCGCCGGCCGCGCCCCGCTCGACCCCGCGCCTCCCACGGAGTAGCCTATGCCCACGCCAATGTCCCAACCCGAAGTCCAGAGCGCTTACGGTCTCCTCCTGGCGGACTGGCAGGAACTCTGCAAGGCCCAGCACCTGCCCGCCTTCCGCGCCAAGCAGATCCTCCAAGGGCTCTACAAGGACCGCATTGCCAGCTGGGCCGACCTCACCACCCTGCCCGGCGAGGTCCGCCAGACGCTCGCCGAGGTCGCCCCCATCACCACCTTCAAGGAGGTCGCCCGCACGCCCTCGGGCGTTGACGGCGTCACCAAGTTCCTCCTGGAAGCGGCCGACGGCGAGCGCATCGAGACGGTGTGGATCCCCGCCGATGGGCGCGTCACCCAATGCATCTCCTCGCAAGTCGGCTGCGATATGCACTGTGCCTTCTGCGCCAGTGGGCAACTCGGCTGCGTCCGCTCGCTCACCGCTGGCGAAATCGTCGCCGAAGTGCTCCATCTCAGCCGCGCGATGGGGCAAGTACCCAACAACATCGTCGTGATGGGAATGGGCGAACCCTTTATGAACTACGATGCGGTCCTCCGCGCCCTGCGCGTGCTCAACGCCCAGCAAGGCCTCAACATTGGCGCGCGCCACATCACCCTCTCCACCTGCGGCATCGTGCCAGGCATTCAGCGCCTAGCCACCGAAGGCGTCCAATTCGAGCTCTCCGTCTCCCTCCACGCCCCCAATGACGCCATCCGCTCGCGCCTAATGCCCGTCAACCGCCGCTGGCCCATCGCCGAACTGCTCGATGCGTGCGACGCTTATACCGCCGCCACCGGACGCATCATCACCTACGAATACACCCTTGTGCGCGGCCTCAACGACCGCCGCGAACACGCCGCCGAACTCATCGCCCGCCTCCGCCACCGCAAGGCCCACGTCAACCTCATCCCCCTCAGCCCCGTGGCCGAGTTCGACGGCAAGACCCCCTCCCACGCCGACTGCCTCGCCTTCCTCGATGCCCTCCTCAAAGCCGGCATCCACACCACCCTCCGCCGCTCGCGCGGCAAACAAGCCGACGCCGCCTGTGGCCAACTGCGCCTGCGCAAAGCGCGCGAAGGCTAACCACTCCAAGCGCAACCTGCTTAACACGCCTGTTCATCCCCGCCCAACGGTATGCCGTGGAGCGGAGATAAGTTTATGGTCTGCGCCTTGAGATCCAGAGGTAAGCCAAAGGCGAGGCCATAAAAGGCCGGCACTCCGAGGGGAGCACCGCGCCTTTTTGGGGAAACGGGGCGCTTACTTGCTAATGCGAATGCGGTAGAAGGCGGAGGAACCGCGCTTGGTGAGGTTCGGGGTCCACGGCTGGCCATCGCCGACCTTACTCTCGCCAGGCTCGAGGCTATCGAGCGAGTCACCTTCCAGGAGAATATAGGTGAGGCCGGGCTTCGTCTCGGCAGTGGTGAGCGGTTGCTTGGCCGAGGGGTCAAAGACCGCCCCGCCCTCGGCAGAGGTGTCGAGAATCGCCTCGGCAATCTCGGCCTTCACCTCGGCCTGGGAAAGGTCGACCTTCCCCGCCACCGCCGCCGGCATATTGAGAAAGTCGGTAATGTCGTAGCGCGTCTCGCCGTCGACCTTAACGACCTTGATCGCCGCGCCATTGGCCGTCACGCTCGTGGCCGTGCTCGGCACCTCCACGGTCACCTTGGCCGCCTCCACACCCTCGGGAATGGAGACCACGATCTCCCCCACCCTCTCGCTCGGCTTAACCACCCACCCCGTCTCCGCAGAGCCCTCAATGGCGGCCGTGTTGTCGCCGGGCAGGAAGGGCATCACCTCCCAGATGGCGTAGAGGGTGACCACGCCTTCGGACTCGGCGGTTAGGTTGCGGACCTCCGCGCTGTCGGCGTAGGCCACGGGGCCATCGGCCTTGAGGGCCCACCCGAGGAAACGGCGGCCGGAGTAGGTGAAGGCGTTGGCGCTCAGGGTGAAGGGCTCGTCGTAGACCGCTGCGGTGTGGTCCATCGAACCCATTGCGCCGTTGGGGGCGTAGACGACGGTGTAGCCGTTGGCCCGCCAGGTGGCGCGGATGGTTTGGTCGCCGGTCATCGAACGGTCGATAGCTGCCGGCAGCCAGCCTTGGAAGGTGTAGCCGGTCACCTCCGAGGGCGTGGTGAAGGTGTATTCCGTGCCCTCTTCGTAGGTGGCCGGGTTGCAGTGGGTGGCACCCATCAGGTTCTCATAGGTGATGTTGGAGATCACGACGGCGGTGGGGTCGGCCTCGAAGGTCGCCATCACATAGCACGCCTCCGTCGCCGTAAAGGTGAGGGGGTTCGCCGTGCTCGTTGTCCCATCCAGGAAGGTCCACTCAACAAAGCGTTGTCCCTTAGCCGGAACTGCCTCCAGGGTGACCAACTCGTCGATGTGGTAGGTGCCGGCACCGCGCACTTCGCCCTCGCCATCCAGAATGATTTGGACCTCCACCAGGCCCATCCGCAGACCGTAGTAGTAGCCGGCCTGAATGACCTTGCTCCAGGCGGACTCCAGCTCCGCCGGATAGTTGCCAATGGCCGTGGTGTTGGCCGGGAAGGGCTGCGTGGGCGCGGTGCCCTTGGTCAAGGGGCGCCCCTCGAAGGTAACCGACTGCAACTTCTTGCAGAAGGCGAAGGCGTAGTCGCCGATCGAGAGGAGGCTCTTGGGGAAGGTGATGGCCGTCAGACCGGTGCTGGTCACGAAGGCGCGGGCCCCGATGCCGGTGACCAAGTAGCCATCGAGCGTCATCGGCAGACGCACCTCGCCCGCGAGAGGCACGGTTGTGCCCGTGATGGTCGCTTCGCCGCCGTAGACGCGATACTGGTAGTTGCCGTCGGTGCCATCGTAGTAGTAATCAGCCACCATCTTCAGGCCATCCCACATCAGGCTGCCGTCCAAGGCCGCCTCCCAGGCCGCCGCGTGCTCCTCGGGATAGGTGCTGCGCGTCTGGTCGAGGTTCATCCCCGTGAATACCCTGCCTGTTCGCGTCGGGACCGTGCCGCGGAAGGCAATCAGGTTCAGCTTGGGGCAGTTCTTGAAGGCCCCATCCTCCAACAGCGAGACCGTGGCCGGGACCGAGAAGGCGCGCAACTCCGTCGCATTCTCGAAGGCGTTGGCCTGGATGGTCAGGAGCCCCTCAGTGGCGAAACAGGCGAGCAACCCGCTGCAATCCTTGAAGGCGCGCGGCTCAAGGGTCGTGATGTCGGCCAGGTAGACCTGCGTCAGCGCCGTGTTGCCCATAAAAGCCTCTTCGCCGACGAAGTGGACGTTGACCGGCGTGGCATACTCGCCCCCGCGGTAGACCGGGAAGTGCAGCAGCCACTCGTTGTTCGCCGAAAAGAGCACCCCATCCACCGACTTGTAGTTCCGGTTCCCCTCGGCCACCAACACGCGGTTGCACCGGGTAAAGACCCGGTCCCCGAGCTCCGTCACCGAAGCCGGCAGCA
>JBJFFT010000049.1:0-9080 GCA_051891975.1 Candidatus Spyradenecus sp.
AAAGGGGCGAGGGGCGTGGCGGGGGGGAGAGGCGGGGGGCCGCCGGGAACGGCGGCCCCCAGAACGGGCGGCGCAACGCGCCCGCGACGGGCCAGACTGAAGGCACAAGGGCAACTGCCCGAACCTCGAACGCCGCCGGGGCCGGCGGCCCACAAAAACGAAGAACCAGCGGCCCACCGAGGGCCCCCTGCGGGCCCAAGGCAAACACTACCAGCCTTCACACCGGGGGGCTTGGGGGAACTCCCCCAACGGCCCTGTCGGGGAGGCGCGGTAAGCGCATCCCCGCTGCGCGTGCCTATAGCGGAGGCGCCCATCGGGCACCTCCGCCGGGGTGGAGCGCCCCGCGCTCCCGAGGTGCAGGGCGAGTAGCCCTGCCTGGGGGTGTGGGGGCGAGTAGCCCCCACACAAGCCCCCACCGCAGCGGCCGGTTGACAGGGCTTTTGGGAAAAGGTTAGAGTAGAGAGCCGATGAGAGAGTTCGTGCACGGTTGCTTTCGCTTGGGGCTGCTGTTGGTGGCCCTGGGGGCGGCGTGCGTGGCGTGGGGGGCCGGGGTGGCGCAGGTGGTGCGGGCGCATCCGTGGTTGACGCGGGGGGTGGCGCGGGAGAGTCTGGTGGGGGTTCGCTTTTCGGAGAACTGGGGCGGCTTTCTGCAAGGGATTACCTTTACCTTGAAGTTGAGCGGTTGCAACCGCGATGCGTTGGGGGAGTTGCGGCTGTACCGTCAGCCGGCGCCGGCCTTTGGCTTCTATGAGGCAACGGCGGTGCGGCTGGATGGGGAATACCTGAGCGCAAGCGAGAGGTGGGACGCGGCCTCGGGCACGCTGACCGTCACCTATACAAATATTGCCTCGGGCGACTCGACCTCGCCGGGGTGGGTCTTCCCCTTCATCTCCGGGAACGCGAAACGGACGGCGAGCGACCGGGTCTGGCTGACGGCGGCGATTGACACGGCAATTGCCGAGCGCGCGACGATTGAGGCGCGCGTGGCCGACGCGCAACTCTCCCTGAGCGGGAGCCTCTACGAAGTGGCCGATGAGACGCCGGGGGTCCACCGGGTCTATCCCTATTCCTTCCGCGTGAGCGCCTATCTGCCGAGCGGGAAGGTGGGCGCGGTCATCCTCAACGAGGCCGAGCAGCGGTTGCCGAATCTGACCGAGGCCATCCACTTCGAGGTCGCGCCGGCATACGAGAGCGAGGGCGACCGCTTTACGCTAAGCCTTGGCAGCACCGCGAGCGCCTGGGAGGCGCTGCGCACGGCGCGGGATCGGGCGAGCCCGTTGGATGGGACTGGGCGCGGCACGCGGCTCATCCTGGGGCTGACAAAGGGGAAGACGGCCCTGACGCTGGACTCGATGGGGAGCGGGACGGCCTTTGCCGCCTCGCCGCTGGGCCACGCAGCGGGGTCGGCCTACCGCGCGGAGTTCGTGGCGACGGTGGTGGCGCTGATGGAGGCTGAGGGCTTTGATGGGCTAGACATCGACTGGGAGTACCCCAACCTCCTGCCCAATGGCACGGCAGTGGAGAACGACGAATACGCGAAGTTCGGCGCGCTGGTGCGCGACCTGGCGGAGGCCTTCTTCCCGCGCGGCTGGACGCTCACCCTCTGCACCAACCAGAGCGGCTGGCATGTTCCCGGCGGCGAGGTCCTGGCGGCGGCCGATGCCATCCACGCGATGGCCTACGGTCCGTAGCCGGTCTTTCTGGGCAACGCGGTGATGAGCCAGGGCCTCGGCGTTTGCACAGCGCGAGGGGTGCCGCCGCGGCGGATTGTGGTGGGGCTGCCAATGTATTCGAATGCGGCCTTCCAATATGGCTGGGGGAGCTTGGCCGGGAAGATTGCCGCCGCCTTCCCGGGCGACCCTGCCGCGCAGGCCGATTGCGACACGCTTTGGGAGAGCTGGAGCTACAACGGCAAGAGCGGCGACTACATCGGCTTTAACGGCCCCTCGACCCTCCGCGCCAAGTGCAACCGCGTGCGCGAGGAGGGCTATGGCGGGGCGATGAGCTGGGGGTATTACTCCGATGTGGCCTGGACTTCGCCCCTGTGCCTGGCGCGACATCAGGCCCAGGCTATCTGGCCGCACGGCACCTTCCCCGAGCCTCCGCGCGCGGCCGACGGCTTCTACGAACTCGCCAGCGAGGCCGATTGGTTCTGGTTCCGCGACCACCCCGCCTGCAACGTCCGCCTGGTGGCCGACATCCGCTTTGACCACGACCCGCTCCCCATCGCCGCCTTCTCCGGCGTGCTCGAAGGCAACGGCCACACCCTCACCCTCCCCGCCGACACCTGGATCTGCACCTTCGGCCAGAGCGCCCTCTTCCGCAGCCTCACCGGCACCGTGCGCAACCTCACCGTCGTCCTCGAAGGGCGCGTCCTCACCCGCGCCGACCGCGTGAATGACACCGCCATCGACGGCACGCCGAGCGTGGCGAGCAACTGCGAGACCGCCCTCTTGGCCGCCAGCCTTGGCGATGGCGCCCTGATCGAGAATGTCACCCTCTGCCTCCGCCCCGGTGCCGAAATCCAGGGCGCCTTGAAGACCGCCCTCTGCGCGGCCAGCGTTTGGGCCCCCGCCGGCGGCAGCGCGACCCTCCGGCGCGTGACCATCCGCCACGAAGGCACCCTGCGCGCCTACGCCGACAGCTCCGGCGGCACGGCCTTTGACCCGGCCAACGCCGCAGTCGGTGCCCTAGTCGGCTGGCTAGGCGGACCCGCCGGCGCGGCGATCACCCTCAGCGACTGCACGGTCGCCCTCGGCCCCGGCGCGGTTGTCTCCGCCGAAACGGGCACCGCCTCCTCGGTCGGCGGCTGCGTGGGGAACCTCAACAACGCCACCCCCGTCCTCTCCGGCCTCACCCTCGTCTGGAGCGCCGGCGCGGAGATCTCCGGCAAGGAGGCCACCGCCACCACCCCGATGCCCTGGATCGCCTCCTACGCCTCGGCAATGGCCACCACCACCGTCTCGGTCAGCGGCCACATCCTCGCCCCCGCCGCCTTCCCTTGGAGCGATTGGTGGCTCAAGGCCCAAGCCCCCCTCCGCCGCCCCGGCTACAACTTCTTCCTGAAGTAGGGCGGGCGCGCTGCGCGTTCAGTCGACAGTGGACAGTCGACAAGTCCGCAGGAGCTATGTCATCGTGGGACAGGGCGCGTGCCGCGACGGAAGGGTCCTTTTTGTATCTGCCCCCGGTTGAACCCCACATCCGCCCCTGGTCAAATTGAAACCCGCACGGAGGGCAATTCATAAGACGGGGCCTTATTGGCAATAAGACGGGGCCTTATTGGCAATAAGACGGGGCCTTGTTGGCAATAAGACGGGGCCTTATGAATTACCCTGCGGCGTGAAACCGATTCCGCGCGCGCCGCTTGCACTTTTTGGCAGAGTGTGCGATACTATGAGGACTTATGCGTTCAGAAGGAAGTTGCCCTATGTCTATTGTACTTGGTTTGCCGAAGGGTTCGTTGCAGGAATCGACCTTTAACCTGATGAAGCGAGCGGGTTTCTCGATGACCTGCTCCTCGCGCTCGTATGTGCCGACGGTCAATGACCCCGAGCTCAAGTGCCGCCTCATCCGCCCGCAGGAAATTGCGCGGTATGTGGAACTGGGGCTGCTGGACGCTGGCATCACCGGCTTTGACTGGATCTACGAGAATGGCTCGGACGTGCACGAGGTGTGCGAGATGTGCTACTCCAAGGCGACCAGCCGCCCGGTGCGCTGGGTTGTGGCCGTGCCCAACGACTCGCCCATTCAGTCGGCCAAGGACCTCGAGGGCAAGCGCATCGCCACTGAAGCGGTCGGCCTGGCCCGCCGCTACTTGGAGCAGAACGGCGTGAAAGCCACCGTCGAGTTCTCCTGGGGTGCCACCGAGGTGAAGGCCCCCGAGCTGGTCGATGCGATTATCGAGCTGACCGAGACCGGCTCCTCGCTGCGCGCGAATAACCTGCGCATCGTCGACACGGTGCTCACCTCCACCACCCGCCTCATTGCCAACAAGCAGGCTTGGGCCGTGCCCGAGAAGCGCGCGAAGATTGAGCAGATTGCGATGCTCCTGCAGGGCGCGCTGGCCGCCGAGAGCCGTGTGCTCTTGAAGATGAACGCCCCCGAGAGCCAGGTGCCCGAGATCACCAAGCTCCTCCCCTCGCTGCACGCGCCCACCGTCAACCGGATCAGCTCTGAGGGCTGGGTGGCCATCGAAACCGTCATTCTCGAGGATGAGGTCCGTGACATCATCCCTGCCTTGCGCGCCGCCGGTGCGCAGGGGATTATCGAACTGGCCCTCAACAAGGTCATTTTCTAAACGTTAACGTTAACCAACACCAAGGAGCACGACCGTGGGTTCTATCAAGAAGAAACGTCGCGCCAAGATGTCCAAGCACAAGTATCGCAAACGCATCAAGGCGAATCGCCACAAGAAGTAAGCGCTTTGGCGAAGCGAGCGGGCCCCAAGCCCGCTCGCTTTTTCTACGGCTCTATAGCCGACAGCTGACAGCTGACAGCCGACAGCCGCTTACGCGACGGACAGATTAACGGCTAAACTAAACCACATACTCTGCTCAGACGAACCGCACTCACGCTATACCACCCGCTTAATGGCGGGCCTGTCACCTCAAGCGCCAGCGCTGTCGGCTGTCAGCTGTCGGCTGTCAGCTCTCCTCGCTTGCGCGCGAGCGGTGGGGTTTGCTAGACTCTTGGCGCAATGGCAAGGGGCAGATTGTGCCTTGCCGAGTGCGCGTATGAAAGGAGCGTTGCGTGGAACAGGAATTCGCGTTGCCCTATCCGCGGATCGAAAGCGACTGCTGCAAGAGTTGCGGACGGTGCGCGGCGGCGTGTCCGCGGGGGTGCCTGGGCATTTCCGAGGTGTATAACCGTTATGGCGTGAAGGCCGTGGCGTACAAGGGCTCGGGCTGCATTGGCTGCGGCATCTGCTTCTACAACTGCCCGGAGCCCTACGCGCTGCATATCTGCAAGCCCGAGAAGCAGGGAGGTGCGCAGTGACCAAGTTTGTCAAGGGGAACGAGGCGGTGGTGATCGGCGCGCTCTATGCCGGGGCGGAGGGCTACTTTGGCTATCCGATTACGCCGGCGAGCGAGGTGGCGCACAAGGCGGCGGAGTATTTTCCGGCGGCCGGGCGCGTCTTCGTCCAGGGCGAGAGCGAGGACGCGGTGGCGTATATGCTCTATGGCGCTGCGGCCGCCGGGTGCCGGGCAGTGACCGCGACCTCGGGGCCGGGTTTCTCGCTGATGCAGGAAGCCATCTCCTATATGGCCGCGACGGATATCCCGACGGTGATCGTGGATGTGATGCGCGCCGGGCCGGGGCTGGGCAACGTCTACCCCGAGCAGGCGGACTACAGTCAGGTGGTCCACGGCGGCGGCCACGGGTCGTACCGCTGCGTGGTGCTCGCGCCGGGGAATGTCCAGGAGATGTGCGACCTCACCATCCTTGCTTTCGAGAAAGCCTTTGAGTATCGCACGCCGGCGATTGTCCTGGCTGATGGGCAGCTCGGGCAGATGATGGAGCCGCTGCGCCTGCCCAAGGAGGAGGCCAAGCCGGTCGATACCAGCGCCTGGGCCACCCAGGGCACGCGCGAAACGCGCCGGAACCTGCTCACCTCGATTTACCTCGATGCGCCCGCCCAGGAGGCGATGAACGTGCGCTTGCAGGAGAAGTATGCGCGGATGGACCGCGAGTTTCAGCGCGCCGAGCTCTATCGCTGCGACGATGCCGAGGCGGTGCTGCTGGCCTTCGGGTCGAGCTCGCGCACGGCCCGCTCGGCGGTGGACGCGCTGCGCAAGGAGGGCATCAAGGCCGGGCTCTTCCGCCCCATCACCCTCTCGCCCTTCCCCATCGACGCGCTGAGGCCGCTCGCCGGCAAGCAGCTCTGGACCGTCGAGATGAGCGCGGGGCAGTTCCGCGACGATGTGATTTTGCACCTGGCCAAGGCCGGCGCCCTCAACGCAGAGCAGCCCATTGGCCTAATCCACCGGATGGGCGGGATGCTCATTCCCATTAAGGACATCGTCCGCACGGTGAAGGAGGCGCTCTAATGGCTACGCTTGAAACGCAGGGGATGTTTCCCCGCTTCGACCGCTCCGGCCACACCGGCAGCCGCGTCACGCACTACTGCGCCGGTTGCGGCCACGGCATCATCCACAAGCTCCTCTCCGAGGCCTACGTCGAGCTGGGGCTGCAGGATCGCACGGTCATCGTCAACCCCATCGGCTGCGCGGTCTTCGGTTACTATTACTGGGATGTTGGCGGCGTGAGCGCCGGTCACGGTCAGGCCCCCTCGATGGCCACCGCCATCAGCCGTCTGCGCGACAAGGCCATCACCATCTCCTATCAGGGCGATGGCGACCTGGCGGCCATCGGCCTCGGGCACACCCTCCAGGCTGCCGCCCGCGGCGAGCACATGGCCGTCTTCTTCGTCAACAACTCCATTTACGGGATGACCGGCGGGCAAATGGCCCCCACCACCCTCATCGGGCAGAAGACCACCACCTCGCCCCTCGGCCGCAACCCCGAAACCGACGGTATGCCCCTGCACATGGCCGAGCTCATCAACCAGCTCACGCTCCCGGTCTACGTGGCGCGCGTCTCGGTGGCCGATACCGCCCGCATTATGAAGGCCAAGGCCGCCATCCGCAAGGCCCTCGAAATCCAGCGCGACCGCAAGGGCTACACCTTCGTCGAGATCCTCTCCCCCTGCCCCACCAGCGTCGGCAAGCCGCCCCTGGAGGCCGCCAAGTTCGTCATTGAGCAGATGGAGAAGGAGTATCCCCTCGGCACGCTGCGCGACAACTCCGCCACCGCCCCCGTCCGCCCCGAGCCCAAACCCTGGGTCAAGCTGGCCGACTTCTTCGGCGATGACGGCTCCGAGGACCCCCACCCCGAGGCCGGCGAGGCCAAGGAACGCCACTTCAAGTTCACCGGCTTTGGCGGCCAGGGCATCCTCTCCTTGGGCCTGGTGGTGGCCGACGCCGCCCGCGCCCAGGGCCTCGAGACCACCTGGCTGCCCAGCTACGGACCCGAGCAGCGCGGAGGCGATGCCGCCTGTACGGTCGTCACCTCCACCCACATCATCGGCGCCCCGGCCGTCGACCACCCGGAGCTGCTCGTGGTGATGAACCAGGCCGCCTGCGCCAAGCACCTCGAGACCGTCAAGCCCGGTGGCCTGGCCATCCTCGATAGCACCGTCCGCCTCCCCGAGAAACTCCCCGAAGGCGTGCGTATCGTCCAGGTTCCGGCCATCGACATCGCCACCGCCGCCGGCGTTCCAAAGGCAGCCAACGTCGCCATCCTCGGCGCCCTGATTGCACTCAACGCCACCGCCATCCCCGCCCAGCTCCTCATCGAAGCCCTCGAGCGCTCCTTTGCCAAGAAACCCAAGTTGATTCCTGCCAACAAGCAGGTCCTCGAATCTGCCATCGCCTACTGCCAACATCACGGTCTCACGGGCGAGCTGCCCTAAGGGCAGCCCGCCCTAGCGGACAGCGGACAGCCGACAGCGGACAGCACGCTGGCGCGTTGCGTGGAAAGCCCGGCCCAACCTTTCTCTCATTAGAAGCCTATGATTCAATCTTATCGCGACTTAATCGTTTGGCAAAAGAGTATGGATTTGGCCGAGCACGTCTATCGTTTGCTCGATGCTCTGCCGAAGGTTGAAAAGTTTGCGCTAGCAGACCAAATCCGCCGTGCGGCAATCTCGATTCCTTCCAACATCGCCGAAGGTTATGGATGGGAGCGCGATGCTTCACTCAAATACTTCTTGGAAATCGCCGCCGGCTCGCGGGCAGAGTTGCAAACGCAGTTATTGCTCTGCGAACGTCTCGGATATTTCACTCGTGAACAAACGCGTCAGGCACTGTTGCTGACCGAAGAGGTCGGCAAAATGCTGCACGCATTGAAAGGCAAACTAGACAGTTAAACCCTTAGCCACGCCCGTCGCGGAACGCGGCTGTCCGCTGTCCGCTGTCGGCTGTCCGCTCATATCGACTGTCGACTAACCAACTCAGGACCAACACAATGCTTAACATCGTTCAAGACATCGACAACCGAGTTGCCATCAAGCACGCGCTGATTTCAGTTTCAGATAAGACCGGGCTGGACACCTTCATCCCGGCGTTGCTGGAGGCTTGCCCGGGGATTACGATTTACTCCACGGGCGGGACTTACTCAGCGATTAAGGCGCTGCTCAAGCCGGAGCAGGAGGGTCAGTTGGTGGCGGTTTCCGACTACACCGGCCAGCCCGAGATGCAGGGCGGCCTAGTCAAGACCCTCGACTTCAAGATCTATCTCGGCATCCTCTCCGAGACCTATAACGACGCCCACCAAGCTGACATCAAGCGCCTCTCCGCCGTGCCGATCGATATGGTGGTGGTCAACCTCTACCCCTTCAAGCGCACGGTGGCCCTCCCGGGCGTCACCCCCGAGCAGGCCCGCACGAACATCGACATCGGCGGCCCCTGCATGGTCCGCGCCTCGGCCAAGAACTACCTGCGCGTGGCCTCGGTCACCGATCCGCAGGACTACGCGCGCCTGATTACCGAACTGCGCGAACAGAACGGCACCCTGGGCCTCGACACCCGCTTCTACCTGATGAAGAAGTCCTTCGCCCACACCGCCGACTACGACACGGCTATCGCCTCCTTCTTCGCCAAGACCGCCCCCGAGGCTGTCACCGCCACCTATCAGCTGCACTAAGAGCGGTTCGCTGTTATCTGTTAGCTGATAGCCAAAAGGCCCCCAATCGGGGGCCTTTGCTTTGCCCAAGTGCCCGCAGGGCGCTTGGAGCGGGGTAGAGCGTCCCACGCTCCCGAGGGGCGTGGGGGCGAGAAGCCCCCACACCTCAAGAGATGTCACAATCCATAAACAGAAAAGCCCGGAGCGCCTTAGACGCGGCTCCAGGCCATCAGCTGTTCGCTGACTTCCGCGCGCTTGGGTGAGAGGGGGGCATCTTCGCTAACGAGATAGGCGGTGCCGCAGTGGGAGCAGAAAGCGCCCTCATTGATGGCTGCGCCACATTCGGGGCAAGCGCGCTCGAGCACCTCGCCGCACCAGGCGCAGTGGCATTCCCCCTC
>JBJFFT010000050.1:0-2323 GCA_051891975.1 Candidatus Spyradenecus sp.
TAGGCCAGGTTGACCGGGTGGCGCAGGGGCAGGTTCCAGATGGGGAAGGTCTCGAACTTGGCATAGCCAGCGTTTCGCCCGGCGGTGCGGTCGTGATAGAGCATCGTCAGGCAGGTGGCCAACTTGCCTGACCCGGGCCCGGGGCCGGTGACGACGACGATCGGGCGCGTGGTCTCCACGTAGTCATTCGCGCCGTAGCCATCGGGCGAGACCACGAGGTCGAGGTTGGAGGGATAACCGGGCACCGCGCGGTGGAGCTTGACCGTGATGCCGCGCGCCTCGAGCTTATTCTTGAACTGCATCGCCGCGGGTTGGCCATCGTAGCGGGTGATGACCACGGCGCAGACGTGGATGTCCCAGCTGCGCAGGCTGTCGATGAGTTTCAGGGCGTCGTCGTCGTAGGAGATGCCGAAGTCCGCGCGCATCTTTTTGCGCTCGATGTCTTCGGCGTAGACGCAGAGGATGATTTCGGCCTTGTCGCCGAGCGAGCGTAGAAGCCGCAGCTTGACGTTGGGGTCGTAGCCCGGGAGGACGCGCGCGGCGTGGTAGTCGTACATCAACTTGCCGCCGAACTCCAAATAGAGCTTGTTCCCGAAGGAGGCCGCGCGCTGCATCAGACCCTCCGCCTGGCGCTTCAAGTAGGCCTCGTTATCAAATCCAATCCGCTTCATACTTCGCTTGACGCTTTCCTTCAACTCGCTTGACACAATTTCGGCCCGGGGGTGTTGCCGGGCCGAAGGGAGAAACTCAGTGGATGACTTCGTAGACGGCGACCGGGGCTTCGGGGGCGGTAATCTTCATCGCCTGCTCGGTCAGCTGAACCTTGGCCGGGCCGACGAAGAGGACCTTCGCATTCTCCGGCGTGACCGGGGCGGCCAGGGGGATGGTCACCGTCTCGCCGGGCTGCAGGGTGTAGGCGCTGTTGAGGTCGCCATCGACCATCGCCTCAAGCACATTGGCCGTGGCATCCTTGGGTACATCCACCTTCAACTGCGCCAGGGTGACGAGCACGGGCGAATCCGAAACGTTGATGTAGCGGATGGCGTTGATGCCGTCGGCCGGGTTGATGTGGCGGATTTCCATCTCGCCGGGCTTGCCATTGCCACGCAGGACCATCGCGCGCTCGCCCCAGGTCTGCCCACCGTTGTTCGAGAGCTGAAGGCGACCCTGGGTGATGGCAGCGTCTTGCTCCAGGTGAAAGTGGACCCAGGTGGCGGG
The DNA here is from genome assembly GCA_051891975.1 of Candidatus Spyradenecus sp. Lineage (GTDB taxonomy): Bacteria > Verrucomicrobiota > Kiritimatiellia > RFP12 > DVOR01 > Spyradenecus. The sequence continues at coordinate 1,219 of JBJFFT010000050.1, forward strand.
CACGCCAGCGGGCAACCGAATGCCCACCCATTGCCCGGGCAACAGGGTCTTGGGCTCGTGCACCTTCGGGAGCTTCACATACTGCCCATCGCGCGCCACCTCCAAGTTGGCCAACTCGGGCACATTGGTGATGAACTCATAGGCCTTGGAGACGGTCTTGGGGGCCGGTTTGCCGGCGGTCTTGCGCCAGAGGTTGTCATAGACCGTCTCGGCCAAGAGGTCGTGGAAGGGCTTCATCACCAAGGTGGCCACCTCGGTGGGGTTCTTCTGGAAGGGCTTGGCGGCGTGCGCCTTGGAGATGGCCTCGTTCTCGGCGCGGTAGCCGAGCACCGTGCTCAGCACCTTGTCTTCGGGTGCGTCGCCGGTCAAGGCATCCATCAACGCCTCGCCCGACCACCCGAAGTTGGAGAAGACTTGGCACCAATTCGCCACATCTTCCAGGAAGAGCGGGTTCTTGCACTCGGTCAAAATCGTCTGCCCGGCCTCGGCCATCCGCACAAACTCCTCGCGCACGGCCTTGATATCCGCTTCCGGCAAGGGCTGCCCCGCCTTAATCGCGGCAGTCAGGCGGTCGACCGCCGGCTTGATGGCCACCGACTCCTCGCGGCGGTAGCCGTGGCCGTTGGGGCCCTGGTCGGAGTTATGGTCGGCTAAGCACTGCACGGCTTCGGCGATGTAGGGGAAGACGCGGCGGATGCCGTCCTTCCACGCCTGGTCAGAGTTGAAGGCGGTGGGGTTCCAGCAGTAGTCGGCCACGCCAAAGAGGCCAATCTTCGAAGCCTCGGGCTTATCCATCGGGTTGGAGACGAAGCCAGCGTAGAGCGGCCCGTTCTCGGGGTCGAGCCCATAGGTCCGCCCGAGGAGCAGGTGGGCGCTGCGGCAGTAGTCGGCCACCGGCCAGTTCCACCAGATGTAGGCCTTACGGCCAATCTTGGCGTTGATCCACGCCATCGAGGCCTTGGAGATGTCGGTGCAGACCGAGTCGCCCGTCCACATAATCTGGATATCGGGGTCCAGCCCGGTACCGAGGGTTTCAAGGTAGGTGCCGCCGCTCCAAGCCTTGTTATACTGCGTGGGGCAGAGGATGAGCGGGGTCACATCGCCC
>JBJFFT010000051.1:0-37947 GCA_051891975.1 Candidatus Spyradenecus sp.
ATGTCATCTTCGTCTTCGAACTTAAGAGCGACGGCTCGACCGCCGAAGCGGCCCTCCAGCAGATCAAGGACCGCGGCTACGCCACGCCCTACCTCCACGACGGCCGCCCTGTCGCCATCGTCGGCCTCTCCTTCCACAAGGGCCAGCGCGAACTCCAAGGCGTCGCCTACGAGGTGCTCCCCTCCCTCGCCTAGCACGTGGGCTACTCCCCCCGCTCCACCCCGGCGGAGGTGCCCGCTGGGCGCCCCGTCTGCCGTGTCTATCCCCTGTTGACCTAGCGCCTATCTCGAGGTGACCTAGGCCCTACCTCGCCTCGACCTAGGGCCTACCTCGAGGTGAGCTAGGGCCTATCGCGCGCATAGGCGCGTGCGCGTACGCGCGTAACGAGCGCGCGCGGTTTTTTATGGAAGGGTGGGGGCGTGCTCGCCGTTCACCTCTCACCGTTCACGCGAGCGCAGCCCGCTAACGGGCTAACAGCTAACAGCTACCCGTGAGCGCAAGCAAGCATTTTTGTTTGCTTCTCGCGGGGGTTGTGATAGACTAATGGTGTGCTATGAGGTACGCAATGAAGAGTATTTTGCGCAGTGGATTGAGCGCGGCGGCGGGTGCCGGCGCGGAGCGTATTGCATTGTCCTTTGGTTTTACGGGACTTGTGCGTGCCTTAAAGACGCGGAGGAGGAAGCCGATGACGCGTGCGATGAGCTTTTGGATGGCGGGTCTGCTCGCCTTGTTGCCCCTGGGATTTTCTGCGCAGGCGGCCGATGTCGGCGTGACGATGCTGCACAAGATGGACTTCGAGGCGGTGATGGCCGAGGCGAGCAATGCCTTGGCGCCGGTGGATCTTGGGGCGGGCGCGCGCGCCTTCCCGATGAGCACGAATGGCGGGCTCACCTTCAATGCCAGCAAGGTGACGGGGTGGAATAGCACGACGGAGGGGTTGGGCGGCTTGAGCACGGGGACGGGTTTCCGGTTCCGCAATGCGTCGGGCTTAGGGTGCAGCACGGAGACGGGGTGGACGATTACCGCCTTTGCCAATCCTGCTGGCGGCGTTGTTAGCGGCTGGAACAATAAGGGTGTGCTGGGGTGCACGATTGGGCAGGTGGGGGCTGCAGATGACGCTGCGTTGAATGTAAACCTGATGATGACGGGTGGCGGTTATGCGCTAGGCGTCACGCGCGCGAGCACAAGTGTAACGACGGCCGAGCAGGCGACGCTGACGGTGATTGATGGAGAAAATCTGGCCAGTTCGACGAGTCAAGTGTGGCATCACTATGCCATTCGTTGCGTGCCGGCGGCGGGGAGTGGTCAGCCGACCTTTGAGTTGTGGCAGGATGGGGTGAAGCAGGGGACGATGACGATTCCGTGCGTGACCGATGGCACGTGGGTGGTCAAAGAGTTTATTATGGGGACCGTGCGCCTGGATGGGCAGGTCTCAACGGACTTTGGCAGTAATACGGCCTATCAGGCTGCCCCGAATTATGCGCAGTGGATGGACGAGGTGGCGCTTTTTGATCGTCCGCTTTCGCCGGCGGGGTTGATGTGGCTGAAGGACAACGCGGCGGCGGTGCCGCCGAGCGATGTGGCCGCGCCGCGCTTTGGCGTGATTTCGGCCGAGTTCCGGAATGTCGGCATTGGCGTTGCGAAGTATGTGCCAGTCAACTTTGGCAGTAGCGAGATGGCGCGCGTGGGGGCGTATGCCAGCACGGCGCTTCAGCACGGGGCCAAACTGGAAGGGGCGACAATCTTCTTCCGAGAAAACGGTAATGGTGGCACATATTACAACAGCACTGCGTTGCGGATGCTGCTGTTGAATGGGGCGAACGAGGTGTTGGGCGTGAGCGATGCGGCGGTGCCGACCCCGCAAAACAACACCAAAATGACCGCTTCTTACACCTTCGCAACGCCGCCGACGGTGGATTTGCATACTGCCTACAAGATTTGCCTGACGGACCAGGAGGTTGCCGTCGGGAGCACCTTTAATCCGGACTCTGGCGTCAATGTCCGCTATCTGCTCTTGAAGAAGTCGGCCAACGGCGAGGACTTCAATGTGCCGGGCAACAAAATCTGGGTGCCGGCGATGAACTTCCGGTTGCGGGCGAACGCGCCGGCGTTGAATGTGAACTTCACCAAGGGGGAGAGTCCGCTGGTGGAGGGGACTGATTACGGCGTGGTGCCCTATCCGGCGGCGCAGTGGCGGAGCGTGACGACCGATGCCACCGAGGAAAACATCACCATCACGCAGGATGTCACCGACTCGGCGGGCTCTACCGTCGAGCTGACGGCGACGGCAAAAGTCGTGGAGCAGCAGACCTCAAATGCGGAGGCCGACCCCCTGTTCCGCGACACGCTGGTGGATAGTCCGAGTAAAGCCGATGCGGTCTCCGTGTCGCTCGCGAATATCCCCTATGCCAACTACGATGTCTATGTCTATATGGCGGCGAACGACTGGGACTACAATGGCCCCATCGCGCTGGGCAACGAAACTACGCCGAGCGTCTATTACTACATGGCGGCGGAGGGCGACGCGCAGGCCACGGAGGTTTCCACGGTCACGCGTTGGGGATACACGCGCACCGACCACGCGCCGGGGGATGAGAGCGACCACGCGATTCCGCCGGTCCTGGGGCGCAATGTGTTGCGTTTGGCCGGGCTCTCGGGGCGAGACCTCAAGGTGACGGCTTGGCGCAATGGCGGCTTGGGCGCGCGCGGCAATATCACCGCGCTTCAGGTGGTCGAGCGCCCGGTGTTGAATTTGACGGTCTGGAGTGCCGACTTGACCGATGGCACCGTGGCCCAAGCCAGTACGCTGACGGTGACCAATCAGCGCGGGGTCACGAAGCGCTTGACGGACCTGACGGCGGGCGATTGCGCGCAGATTACGGTGGCCGCCGGTGCTTCGGCGAGTTTGACGCTGGATGTGGCGCTGGAGATTGCCCAGTTGAACGTGGCCGGTGCCGGCGTGCTGACGCTCCAGGGCGCGGAGACGCTGACGGTAACGGAAGCGGTGTCGGTGGGGAGCACGCTCTCTTTGGCCAGTGGCGTGACGATCGAGACGCCGCACATTGAGGTGGCGGACGGCGGGACCCTGCGGATCTGCGAGGACTTTGCCACGCAGGTGACGGGTGAGGGCGCGGTGGAGATTGCCACGGGGGCGGTTTGCGCGCTGACGAATGTCGAGAATGACTTCACGGGCGGCACGGTGGTGAATGGGACGCTGTTGTGGCAGGGGGCGGCGGCCTACGGCGCGGGCACCGTGACGGTGAACGCCGGGGGCATCTTTGACCTGAATGGTCTGCCTTGCGCCCAGGCGGTGACCCTCGCCGGCGGCACGCTGAAGGGCTCGGCGGTGCGCCATGTGGCCTCGGTGAACTTCTATTCCAATGTCGGGGCCGTTGTGGCCGATGAGCGGACGGGCTTGGTGCCGGTGCTGGGCTCGTATTGGGTCGAGACGGGTAATCAGACGAGCGGCACGGCGGACCTCAAGGTGGTGCCGGCGGCCGGGGCGGCGCAGACGGGCGCGGCGGTTGAGACGTGGTCGGGCGCGCTCTCGTGGCGGTGTAATAATGTCTATGATGATGCAGGGCGGAATACGCCGGATCAGACGACGAAGTACTTGCGCGGCTACTTGGATGATGGCGCGGTCAGTGGGGGGCGGGCGAATGTTACGCTGACGATTCCCGAGGCCTTTGCCGCACGGCGCTATACGCTCTACATCTACTCTGGCTGTGACACGGCTGACCAGGTCTTCTCTGCACGCGACATCACCGGCGATGCCGGCACGGCGACCTCTTATACCTATGTGAATGGCGCGCTGGCGCAGGGAACGACGGCGTGGGGCAATGCGCGTACCGGCCGCACCACGGTGGCAGAGGGCACCAATGCGATGGTGCTCTCCGGCCTGACCGATCGCTCCCTTAAGGTGGAGTTTATGAACCGCTCTGGGCGCGGCGGCTTGGCGGCCATCCAAGCGGTCTTTGGCGATGTTACCTATGCCGGCGCGTTGACGGTGACCACCGATTCGTTTATCGAGGTGCCGGATTCGGACAAGAGCCTCGACCTTTCGGGAGCTACGGTGAGCGGCAGCGGGAAGCTGACCAAGCAGGGTGCGGGTGAGCTGCGCCTCGTGAAGAGCACCTTTGGGGCGCAGACCTTGGCGGTGGCCGAGGGGACCTGCTCGGTGGGCGAGGGGAATACGCTCGAGTCGCTGAATGTGACGGTGGGCGCAGGGACGACCTTCGCGGCGGAGGCCGGGATGGAGTCGCTCGCGCTAGCTTCGCTTGCGGGCGAGGGGACGGTGGAACTGGGCGACCTGACGACGCTGACGCTGACCGGCTCCGGGGCCGGAACGGCTTCCTTTACCGGCGCATTCACAACAACCACGCGCACGGTGGCAGCGGAGGTGGTCTGCTCGCTCATCAAGCAGGGGACGAATACGCAGCAGCTCGCGCAGTTGCCGACGGCGCTGACCTTCGAGGTGCAGGCCGAGGCCGGGACGCTGAAGGTGGTCGCGGCCACCGCGCAGACCCTGAAGCGCCTGGTGACGACGGGCGGCACCTTTGCCACGGACGGGGTGGGGGAGGTCTCGGTGGACTTCGCCCAGATGGCCTCGGGCGCGGCGAACTTCGCCTCGCGCGCCACGGCGCAGTCGGCCCGCCCGGCGATGGAAAGTGCGGGGGATGCGACGGTGAGCAAGTTCACGCTGGCCGAGGGCGGCAAGATCCTCTACTATTCGCGTGCGGACTTGGCCAAGTACTTCCCGGCGGGCTTCATTCCCGAGGGCGAGTACACCGTGCAGCTGGGGGCGGACCTCTATAGCGAGCTCTCTTATCCCACCATCTTTACGGTGATGGGCGCACCGGTGACGGCCCGCTTCACCGTGCTCACGAGCGCCGGCAATCCGGCCCCCTCGGGCAGTTGGAGCGCCAGCGGCAACACCATTACCATTAGCGACTCTTCGGCCATCACCGGCACCGTCGAAGTCTTGGGCGCGCCGAAGTATCACTACACCTTCAACAATGGCAACCTCGTCAAGGCCGATGACGCGCTGGAGGATGGTAGCCTCCAGAACGAGGGCGCGACCTATGCGGCCTCTGACAACGGCAAGTGCCTGGCCTCCGGCACGCCGTGGTCTGGCGGCTTCCGGTTGGAGAGCGGCGCGTGGAGCTTTGGCACTTACTTCCGGCTCAAGGCTGCGCAAGAGAAGGATGTGGTCTTTGGCTTTGGCCAGGCCGGTACGGCGGGCGCGCTCTACCTGACCAAGGGCGCGGGCAACACGGTGACGCTGTGGCACAATCCCACCGGTTCGGGCGTGGTCGAGCTCTTCACCGTCCCGCTCGCGGGCTCGAGTGAGACCTGGAACCACCTCCTGCTCGTCCACACGGAGGGGACGATTACCTGCTACATCAACGGCGTTCAGTTGGCGGTGGCGAAGGGCGACTTCGCCAAGACGCTGACGCAATTCCAGGTGGGTTCGTTCCACGGTGGCGTGGGGCACGGCTTTACGAAGTGGGCCGGCCACGATGGCCAGGTGGATGACCTGGCGGTGTGGTCGAGCGCGTTGGTGGGCCGGCAGGTCACGCAGGCGGCGGCCAAGGTGATGGGTCGCTGGCGTTGGCGCTCGGGCGAAACGCCCGCTGAGGCGCTCGACGCAGCGGCGGCAGATTGGCAGACTGTGGATGGCCCGGCCAGCACCTGGCCGGGCACTGCGGATGACTCCAACTACACGGCAGCGGTCTCGATTACCGCCTCGGCCACGCTCGAGGAGTTGGTGGAGGCGATGGCTTCCTTCCCGGCGCGCGAGGTGCTGTGGGGTGGGGCGCAGATTACCTTCGCCGTCGGCGAGACGGCGTTTGCGTTGCCGGCTGGTTCGCCGCGCTTGGCGGTGGCCAACGAGGTGGTGGTGGACCTCTCGGGGGCGGAGTTGGCGCTGACGAAGGCGGTGCTTGCCGGGCAGAAGGTGGTGACGTTGGCCGAGGGGGTCTACACGGGCGAGGTGACGCTGCGCAATGCGCCCGAGGGGCTCTTCGTCACGCCGGTGGTCACCGCCGAGGGGCTCTGCGTCAAGATCAACCAAGCGCCGGAGCTGTCGGTCAGTTCGTGGGAGTGGGTCGTCTCGGTGGATAACCGTTGGGACGGCGCAGAGGGCGGCGTGCTTTACGGCTTGGATGCCATTGCCGTGCTCGGCGAGAACTGGGGTGAGATTGGCGGTGGTGGTGGGACGCTCAATGCGCTCAAGAAGCAGGATGGTACGGCGAGCAGCGTGGCGGTGACCGCAAGCTTTGGCGGGAATGTCAACTATTGGGCAAGCTATTCCGACAAGGTGAAGAAGGGCTATGCGGCTGGACCGACGCGCTACGCCTTCAGCGGGTTGCCGGCGGGCGACTACGCCGTGGTGCTCTACGCAGTTAGCCCGAATAATGTGCAGGCTTCGCCGGTGCGCGTGAGCGATGCCAATGGACTGTCCTATTACACCTATCGCGGCGGGGAGCTGGTCTTCTCTGAGACGGTGCCGACGGAGGCTTGGGGGCAGAACAATGTCGACGGCTATGTGGTGGGGCAGAACACGATTGTGATGCCGGCGACGGCCACGGCCAGCGGCTCGATTGTCGTGGAGATCTCCGATAGTGAAACGCCTACGGCCGGGCCCGGGCTCGATTGGCAAACCACCGTCGGCCGCGGCTACACGGTGGGCATTCAGTTGGCGAAGCTGAAGACCCCGGCGGTCTACACCCGCACGCTCACGGCCAACGCCAACTGGAACGAGGCCGGCGCGTGGACGAACCTGGCCGATAGCACCACGGTGGCCACGCCGCCGGCAGGGGCAACGGTCTTCCTGACGGTGACGGCCGATGCTACGCTCACGATGGGCTCCGAGCGGCCGGAGCTGGCGGACCTCTTTGTGGATGGCGCCGGCGCGCTGACGCTCGACTACGGGAATCTGGGGCTGGCGGCGAAGGCCGACTACGCCAATGCGCCCTTCGAGCGGACGCTATTGACCTCGCTCGCCGGGCTGCCGGAGAACCTCACCATCCGCACCTCGGCCCTTAACTACGGCGCTTACGCCACCATTGCCTACACGGAGACGGCGGTCGTCGCCACCGTCAACGCCCCCGAGGGGCTCTGGCAGGAGTCCGGCACCGAGCGCATCATCTCCATCAACTTCGCCGATGCCGAGGCGAACAAGGTCACCGGCACCGCGCAGGAGGGTCTCGCCGGTTATGAGGTGCACGCTGCTCTGTGGAGCCAGTTCGTTGGGGCCTCGCAGACGGGGCAGACGGTGAATGCCTATGATTATGCCGACCGCGCCAACGGGTCGGCCGCAGCGGTGGTGGGGCTCGCCGGTACGCTCACCTATCAAGCCAATAACACGTGGAAGTCCACGGGCACGGACTCCAATGCCAAGACCCTCTTCCGGGGCTATTTGGATGATAGTGGTTGGCGTGCCTGGGGCACTACCTCGCTCAACCTGACGCTCGCGGAGGGGTGGGGAAACCGTTACACGGCCATTCTCTACTTCGTCTCGGACGTGAATAATCTGCCCTTCTCGCCGGCGTGCGTCAATGACGCGTGGTACACCTATCGTGACGGTGCGCTCGAGCAGTTCAATGCGTCGCTCGACAGTGCCCCCGGGGCCGACTACGAGTGGGGTAGCACCTCGGCCCGTACGGCCTATACCGCCGGGACGAATGTGATGGTGATTCCGGGCTTGAGCGAGCGGACCTTTACGGTCAAGAACTGGCATGCCCGCTACACAGGGAGCACGAGCGCGCCCACTTGGCATGCCCGCGGTGCCCTCGCGGCCATTCAGCTCAAGGAAGAACGCTCGCTCGAGCCGGGGGATACTAAGACCTTTATCGCCGAGGCGAGTGGCAACTTGGGTTGGGCCAGCTTGTCGTGGCGCGACGAGAATGGGCAGGGAACGGGCACGCCGACAGCGACTGACGCGGTGACGATCGTGCTCACGGGCGACCTCTCGCTCGACCTCTCCGGCGTGTCGGTCAAGCACCTGACGATTTGCGGCAATGGTCATGCGGTGAGTTTCAGCCATCGGGCGGAGTCGACGGTTGGCGCTTGGGCCTTTGTGAACGACACTGTCTTGTTGCTTACGCAGCAGGGCGAGGCGTTGCCGGCCAATACGGTGGTCTATCCCAAGCGCGTCCGCTACGCCTATCCCTACGAAGGCGATGTGACGACGACCGATCGCTACGAGCAGGAGTTCGCGAACAGCTTCACCGGCGCGCTCACTCCGCAGGGCGGCTTGGTCGAGTTCTCCAATGGCGCGGTCCACTTCACCGGCCTGACCATTACGGCCACAGAGACGGACCTCGTCTTCTCGGGCAACTCGGCCGTTACGCTGGATGAAGGGGTGCCCTTCTCCTTTGGCACGGCTAACCTCACCTTCAAGGATACCGCCACGGTGACTGCCGAGGCGATGCGGTTGTGCGATGAAGGTTTTGCCCGCACGGTCAACCTGACGATGACCGATGATGCCACGATCACCATCACGGGCAATGTGAACGATAGCCGTGGCACCAACTCGCTCCTTTGGCCGCACTGGGCCGGCACCCTCAACGCCTCGTTGCGCGACCGGGCCAAGGTCCTTGCCGAAGAGGCGGTAATGGTCCTCGGTGTAGCCGATGCCGATACCTTGCAAGGTCGTCTGACGCTCGCCGATGATGCCGAGGTGCGCGTGGCCGGGCTCTATGGTTATGGTAGTGTTGCCGCTACGTCCTACGACATCAACCTCAAGGGCGGCAAGCTCTTGATTGGTTCGCGCGGCTGGGGCGCTCAGGATGGCATTCGCCCAACGACGATCAACTTCCAGGGCGGCACCTTCGGCGCTTGGCAGGATATGGAGGCGCAGAGCGACCCCGCGCGTCAGCTCTTTACCTCCGTCACCGGTAACCCGCTCTTCGTGGGCGAGGCAACGATGACCTTCACCTCCCCCGAGCTCTTCTTCACCGACACCGCTGCGCGCGCCACGGTCCTCTCCGGCGGCCTAGTGCTCCAGGGCAAGGACTTCGCCGCCATCTCGGCCCTGCAGCTCCAGGGCGGCACGTTGACGCTGGCGAATTGCTCGCCGGCGATGAGTAGCCTAACCCTCTCGGGCGGGACGCTTGAGCTTTCGGCCGGCTTCCCGACGGTGAGCGCGCTCAGCATTCCGGCCGACACCATCATCCGCCTGCCGCTGCGCGAGAAGCTCTCCGAAGGCGGCTACATCACGATGGCCGACGGCCGCCAGATTCCCGCCATCGCTCACGCCGTCTTCGAGTTGGCGCTCGACCCCAACCGCTCGGAGACCTCGCGCGTGCTGCCGTTGGTGCCGTTGGTCCTCGGCGGCTACACCGAGGGCACCGAGCCGCAGGTCAAGGGCTTCGGCGTGCTCAACAACACCAACTCGGCCATCAGCGACTACGCGGCCGTCTTCCGCAGCGGCTCGGCCGGGCGCGGTCTCTACGCCGAGCTCAAGGGCAACGAGGTGCTCAAGGAGCACACCGTCCACTTGAATGCGGCCACCGAGGCGCTCGAGGGCGGCGGTTATCCGCTCATCCAGTCGACCCTCGATGCATATCCCTATCACATCTTCAGCGGCGAGCTGGCCAACGCCAAGGTCCTCGTGCCCGAGGGCGGCGTGGCCCTGCCCCATGCGGCCTTCATTGGCACGCCCATCACCCTCGTGGCTCAGGGCAGCACCCCTGGCACGCTCCTCCAGGGCATCAACTACACCTTCTCCACCGATGTCACCTTCGACCTCTCGGCCTGGGCCGCCGCGATGCCTGACCTGGTGCGCGGTGCGGTCAAGGGCGTCCCCGCTAGCATCTGCTTGATGAGCGGCGGCGCGGTCAAGGCCCCCGCCTCGGTGCGCTTGAAGGTCGACCTGGGCACCTACACGCTGCCTAGCGGCGTGGAAGCCACGGTGGAAACGACCGCCCAGGGCGTCTACTACGTCCTGCGCTACGAGCGGCGCGTGCAGACGCTCTCGGTGAACTTCACCGACAGCGCGGTGCCGCTGGTTGCTCCGCCGGCGCAGGTCGGTGCCTATGTTCTGCCGATTGCCGGCTGGAACTCGCTCGAAGGGGTCTTCTCTTCCTCGGCGCTCAAGCTCTCGGACGTGGGCGGCGTGGCGCAAACGGTGGCGGTCAGCGCGGCTGATCCCGCTCAGCCCACCCAGCTGCTCTGCTACACCTCGCAGACCAATCTGGCCCCGAGCGCGAGCACCTCGCTCTTGCAGGTGCGCCTCGATGACTCCACCGAGCAGCAACTGCGCATTGTGAATATGCCCTTCGCGGCCTATCGCGTGGCCCTCATCTTCTCGAATGACCTCGAGGGCGCGGCCTATGCCACGGCCACGCTCAATGGCAGCACCTATGCAATGGATGCCGCCGGCTACACCCGCCGCGACATCGCCGGCTACACCGCCTACGATGCCAAGGGCAATCCCACCATTGCCATCCCGGCTGACACGCAGTGGGGCAGCACCGACTTCACCGCCGCCTCCGCGCCGGTCCTCCTGGGCGCCAATGCGCTGGTGAGCGATGTCCTCACCGCCCAGACCGTCACTGTCAAGCTGCCAGGCTTCACCTATGCCCAGCGCTATGCCGGCCTCGCCGCCCTGCAGATCATCGAGGCCCCCGATGCCACTGCTGCCGGCCAGGTCCTTACGTGCGCCTACACCTTCACGGCCAATGGCACCTACGAGCTCTCCACGCTGACGCTCACGGGCACGGCGACCGCCTGGGCGAATGGTCCGGAGAATAGCCTCTTCCTGACCAGCGATTACGATGTCACCCTCACCCTGCCGATCGGCTTCGAGGCCGACCGCGTGGTTTGCTCGGGCGCGGGCTCCATCGCCCTGCGCGTGCCCAACGGCGGCGCGGCGCTGCGCGAACTCGATGCCTCGCTGATCGCCAATGTGACGGTCGACTTCCCGGCCGCCGGCCTGGTCTTCTCTCCGGCCACTGGCACCTCGCGCTTCGAGCAGGACTTCGATAACTGCGGCAACGCCTACACCATCGCCGAGGGTGCCACCCTCGCGCTGGGCGAGAACTCCGGCATCGTCACCGAGTTCGACGACAACGGCACCGCCACCCTCGACATCGATGAGACCGGCTCGCGCGGCGTCCTCCGCCGCGACTACCCCGTCACCCAGACGGGCGTGGTGGAGCGGAACAACCTCACTTTCGCCTTCAAGCAGGGTGTGGTGACCGCTGGCACCAACACGTCCACCTATAGTCTGGTGGTTGAGGAGGGTGACTCCTTCCGCGTGACGGGGAGCTATTTCCCGAATCTGGGCACGGCCAACTCCATCTGGAACTACACGCAGACGGGCGGCCAGGCGGCCATCGAGAATGACTACGGCAACAACGGTAGCAACGGCGGTGTCTGCTTCTTCATCAACGACAGCCCGCGGGACTCGACGGTCAATATCAATATGTCGGGCGGTGCCGGAACGCGCCTCTACTCCTACGCGCTGCGTTCCTGGACCACCGGCGTGCGCATCAATGTCGATGTCTCGGACGAGGCGACCCTTGCGCTCGGCACCCCGGGCTTCTATGCGCACACGGACACGAGCTCGGTGGTGGCTACCTTCAGCGGCAAGGGCACGCTCGAAGCCACACACGCCGAGCTTGGTGCAACGGCTGGTCGCGTCACCACCACCTTCAACGGCGGGCGGTTGACGACTACGCAGGCCGAGGCGGACTTCACCCTGCCGATGACCTTCAGCGGCACGGATGCCGAGCCTACGATTGTCGCTCCCAACCCCTTCTCCACCGTCCTCCTCTCCGGCACGAACAGCGGCTCGGGCAAGATGGTTGTTGAGCAGGGCACCTTGGCTATCTCGAGTGCCTCGGCCCTCGGGAGCGCCTCGGTGACGGTCGCGGACGGCACCACCTTCGAAGCGCGAAACTTCGCGAGCGGTGCCACGCTCTCTGGCAAAGTCTCCTTTGCGAGCGGCTCCACCTGCTCGGCCACCACCACGGCCGATGTCTCCGGCGGTTACACGGCGCGTATCGCCGGCACCCTCGACTTCCCCGACGGCCTCTCCACCGTCACCTTCCGCCTCAACGGCACGGCCTACACCGTGGAAGCGGGCGATGTGGACACGGCCAACGGCACGGTCGCCTTCCGCGCCGGCGCGCAGCAGGCCCTCGAGGATCTCACTTGGAACATCAATAATCCCGGCGAATGGGCCGAGGGCGGTTCTGCCTCCTGGGTGGGCAACAAGACCTACTGGAATGGCGCGCGCGTCTCCTTCCCGGCGGGCGTGGTCGGTGCCGAGCGCACGGTCGGCCCGATTGCCGGCTATATCCGCCCCGGGGCCTTCACGATGCAGGGCCCCGGCGACGGCTACCGCTTTACCACCGACGATGGCATCCTCGACCTGCGCGACTGCGTGGCAGCCGACGGCTCGCTCGACCTCGCCAGCGGCACCATCTTCGATGTGCCCATCGCCCTCGCCCGCCCGTCGATGACCCTCAAGCAGGGTGCGCTCACCCTCCGCCTCCTCGGCGTGATGTCCAACAACTACAAGACGGCCTCTCTCGTCGGGAGTGGCGATGTTAATGGTGATGGCCACGGCGTTTGGTCGGGTACGACCTATAATGGCGATATCACTTGGTCCCCGCACGCGGGTGAAATGCAGTTGCTTCCTGCTTTCGGCACGCAATTGGCTGGGAGCGGCAAGGTGACGATTGCCGGCCAGGTGGCTGCGGATGGGTCGGTCTCTGGCGGCACGGTGCAGTTTGCCGGCAACACGTCTGGCACGAATTGGAATGCGACCTTTACCGGATCGATTGAGGTGCGTGATGGCGCGACACTCGACTTCACGATGACGCGTGGCGATGACAATAACCCCTACTTCCGCCAGGACGGCAACTCTTTAGCCGACCGCGACGAGCCGGTCTTTACCCTGAGCAACGGTGCCACGCTTCGCTTCACGAAGAGCCGCAATATCCTTGGCGGCTACGGGCAGCGGACGCTCGCTTCGCTCATTGCCCGCCAGCCAATCGTCATCGGCTACAACTGTACGCTCGACTACAGCTATCAGAGCGACAACCACCAGGTGCTTCCCTACGGTCTGCTCCTCAATGGCGATGGGGCTTCCATTCAGATTAACGAGAAGAAGGTCTCTAATCGCCAGGGCATCTTTGTCGCGCGCGGTGCCACCATAACCGTGGCCGGCATTGGCGATACGGGTGATTTGGCCGACCCGGCCACCGACACCACCTCTGAGGCTACCGCTGAGACCTACGGCAAGTTGACGCGCGGTATTACCGCCACGATTGCCGGGCTGAACGAGAATGTGGGCTTGGTGCGCTTGGATAGCGGGATTGCTGATCGTAATGACATCACCTTGCAGGTGGGCGATGGCTCGACCCTACGCTTGCTCGCCAATCTGACCCACCCGGGCGACGCATCTTCGGATACAGTGGCCTTCCGTAAGACGGGCTTGGGCCGGCTGACGCTCGAGCACCCGACCATTGCCGCCCGCAACACCATTCTGGTGGATGAGGGTGTCTTGGGCGGTTCGGCCGAGCTCACCCATGCCGATAGCTCCATCACCGTGGAGACCGGCGCGACGATTGAGGGCGGTCTGCGCGTGCCGACCTTGACGATTGGCGCGGGCGCCACCCTGGCGCTCGACGCCACGGGGGTCAAGCCGCTGCGGTGCGACCGCGCCCTCTTTACCCCCAACGCCACCGTAACGGTCGCCTCGCTCCTGCCGGAAGGGGAGATTCCCTCTGCCGCTAACCGCGAGCCGATCAAGGTGATGAGCTGGGGCAGCGCCCAGAGCGTCGACTCGGTCGACTTCCGCCTCGATGCCGCGCTGGTCAATGCCGGCTACGGCCTGGAAGTGCGCGACGATGGCCTTTACCTGATGCGCAACGTCGTCTACGTCCGCGAGCTCTCCTTCGAGGGCACGCCCAACAGCTTGACGGTGGCGTGGTTCGAGCCCACTGGCTGGTACCGCCAGGAGGAGCCCGCGACTCTGCGCGACTTTGATCCCGCGGAGAACGAGACGGCCACGGCCCTCTTCCTCCTTCCCTCGGATCGCTACACCGCCGACAGCACGGCCCCGCAGATGACCCTCCTGCTCACTCGCGAGGCCAACTTCTCGGCTGTCCGCGTGGGCATCAAGGTGACCGAGCCGGTCACTGACGAGGAAGGTAACCCTGTCCTCGATGGCGAAGGCAACCCGACGACCCAGGAAGTCGTCCACCTGTTGCAGACCTCCGTCACCTACCTCTACGACCTGACCAACGAGACGATGCCCGGCTCGGGCGAGGCCTATGCCTTCTCGTGGGTACCCACCCGCCTGGTCGAGGGCCCGGCTACGACCTCTCTGGCCGCCGTCACCGCCTCCATCCCCACCGGCTACGCCTACACCCTGCTCGATACGACCGTGGTGGTCTACGCCTCGGCCACCACCTTCACCCCGGCGCTCAACCTCAACTTCACCGGCAAGAGCTCCGGCGACCCCGCCTGGGTGAGCCTCGATGCGGGCAACTGTGGAGCCGTCCCCTACGCGGGCGTCTACTGGAACAACCTCGCGGCCAACGGCGGCTCGGGCACCGAACTGGTGGCCGACGCGCCCGACGGCCGGATGCTCCTGCGCGCCCAGGCCACCGTCGCCGGCGTGGTCACCGATGAAGGCCAGGCCGCCACCTGCGAAGTGACCTTCATCTCCTCGGGTGCCGAGACCATCACCTCGCGCCGCGGGGATGGCAATGTCAGCCTCTCGGCCAGCTTCCTCAAGGGCCAGAATATCGCGCCGGCCACCGACCTCGTGACCCAGGGCGGCCTCACGACCACCGGCGTCTACAACGGCTGGCAGGTCCAGGTCAAGAACATTCCCTTCGCGAATTGCGACCTCTACCTCCTCTTTGCCGGCTCGGCCGACGGCACGGTCACCTATCCCGCCGTCCGCGTCAAGGTCGGCTCCGGCGACTGGCGCACCTACTCGGTGGCCAACGGCTTTGTTGCCCCAGCCGACCGCACGGATGTCTGGCGCGGCCGCGGCAGCCTCGTCTCCGGCAACTTCGTCAACGCCACCAATATGCTTCACCTGCGCCTGAGCTCGGCGATTAACGAGACCATCGAGATCTGCGCCATCGATGGGCAGCTCGGCACGCCTGCTTCCGTTGGCTTGGCCGCGCTGCAGATCGTGCAGTGCACCGACGGCGTCTCCAACGTCCGCCTCGGGACCGGCAACTGGTCCGACCCCGCCGGCTGGGCGCGTGAGACGATCGATGGTCAGCAGGCCGGCCGTTGGGAGGATGCCACTGACGAGGCTCCCCGCTGGGCCTCAATCCCCACCACCTCCTACCTCACCGCCGATATGGCCGCCGCCACGCCCTACCTAAGCATCACCGGCGGCTCGGACCTCCTCCTCAACGGCACCGAGGGCGTTCTCTCTACCGGCACGGTCGACCTCTACAACGCTCTCGCGGGCGCTAAGGTCACCTTTGCCAAGGAGCTCTTCGCTGCTGCGCCCAACGTGGTGATGGCCCCGAATGTCACCGTCTGCGTCCCCGAGAGCGCCGGCTCCACCACCTGCGACTACCGTTGGGTCTACGACGACCTCACCCGTTCGGGCACCGCCTCCACCGAGGGAACGCTCCAGAAGACTCAGGCTGGCGAGCTCACGCTCACGCGCAAGAACCTCAACAAGCTGCAGATTGACGACGGCACCCTCTGGCTCTCCACCACTGCCGACGGCGACTACACCCGCGCGGCGGCTATCACCGGCCAGGGCACCCTCGGCAAGACGGGCATCGGCGCGGTCACGCTCTCGGCCAACTCCCTCCAGCTCGAAGGTGTCACCGGTCTGCATGTCTCCCAGGGCACGCTCAACTGGGTTGGCGGTTCGCGCACCTATCCCGACGGTCAGCGCCACATCATCGACGGCGGTACGCTGGTCTACGACGGCACCAACGCCGGCGAAGGGGCGGCAAGTGCTCCGACCCACCTGCCTGGCGCGGTCTTCGAGGTGTCCAATGGCGGCCTCTTCCGCTTTAAGGGTAGCAATGCCCTGCGCAAGTCGTTGCCTTCGGTGATGGTGGAGAATGCCACCGTGGAATCGAACTACAACGGTAGCGCGTGGAATGCCCAGGACCACCCGCATATCGGCACGATTACCCTGCGCAATGGCACGGTGGCGCTTGTGCGCGATCCGAGCGTGGCGTGGTGGGCGGCCTGGGACCGCCAGGGCTTGGTTATCCACGGCTCGCTGATTGTGGAATCCGGCAGTAACAACCAGATTACCCTCAGCAGCAACAAGAACGAGGGCTTGGCCTTCTCCGAAGAGAACTCCGGGCTTGAGGTTGCTGCAGGGGCCACGATTACCAGCCACGTTGGCATCTCCGGCGTCCAACTCTCGAACGATGGTCCGCGCAAGTTCACCAAGCGTGGGCCCGGCACCTGGATTCAGGTGGTTACGCTCGCGGGTCCGGATCGTGACCTCTTCGAGGGTGTGCCGATTGACATTGAGGGCGGCACCTTTAGCTACCGCATCGGCGGTGCGACCCACACCTTGGCAGACGGTAAGACCAATGCCACCATCACGGTCAAGGACGGTGCGCGGTTGGAAGGTAACGTGGTCTTCCCGGCCGGCTCGCCGATTGTCATTGAAGAAGGCGGCACGTTAGCGCCCTATGTGCCGGGTGTGGCGGCCTCTTCCATCTCGGCTCAGAACTTGACCCTGAGCTCGGGGGCCATCCTGGAGTTCGACCTGGCCAACACCACCGGCGGCGCGCTCAAGAATGCCGAGAGTGCCACGGCAACCATCGCCGGGGCGCTCACCATCCGTCTGGTCAATCTGCCTAACGCTTTGACCAGCGAGGTGCAGTTGACAAACTTCACGGTTGAACCGACTGGCACGCCGACGATCTCCTGCCCGGAGGCGGTGGCGCTCGATGCGACGGTCGAGTACAAGGCCGATGCCAACGGCATCAAGCAGCTCTTCTTGGTGCCCTCGGGGGCCTCCTACACCTGGGCCGATCAGACCGGCAGCTGGTCCGAAGCGAAGTGGCAGCACGGCGAAGCGGTGAATCAGTCCTTCCCGGGCAACACCACGATCTCCGAGACCACGCCGCCGGCGCGTATCCAGGCCAGCACTTCGGCCGTCGAGCTCGCTGTCGACAAGGGCACCAACACCCTTGATGGCAAGGATTGGCTGATGACCGGCCTGGTGCTCACCGCCGCCGCGAATCGCCCGATCACCCTCACCGAGGCGCTGCCTACAGTGGCCGACCCGTTGCCTGCCGGCATTGCCCTCAACCGCCTGCTAGTCAAGGGCGCGGTGTGGAAGCTGGGCGCCGGTGCGGCGACAGTCAAGGCCCCGATTACCTTCTACCAGGCGGGCGAAGGCTCGCTGGATGTGGCGGCCGCCAAGCTCACGCTCACCCACCCGTTCTTGGTCCAGCAGATGACCAATAACGCTGCGCGCACCACCGTCCCTGTGCCGATTAACATCGCCTCCGGGGCCACGCTGGAGCTCGCTTTTGCGCCGACTGACAACGAACGTGCGATTATTGGCGCCTCCTACTCGCCCACCACGCAGACCCTCTCGGGCAACCTCTCCGGCGCGGGCACGCTCCTCCTCTCCGGCGCGTCGAACGCGCTCACCCTCACGGGCAAGGCGGATAACAGCCTGGCCTACGAGGTGACCGGCGCGGGTGCCACCCTCACCCTGGGCGGCACCATCCCCGAGACGACCCCCGGCGCCACGCGCACGCTCTCCCTTGTTGCAGGGACCACCCTTGCGGCCACCACCGAGAGCGCCTTCGGCTGGTCTCCTTGGGCGGCCACCCTCGCGGCTTCGGCCGATAACGGTGCGCAGGTCTCCACCACCTCCAACGCGCGCTTCCGCGGCTCGGTGACGGTGACCGGCACCGGCAAGGCCACCTTCGGCACGGCGCAAGGCTACCTCGATGGCACGACCGCCTTCTCCGTCCCGGCGAATACCACGCTCGCCATTGGCCGCTGGGAGTCGCCCGACGACACGCCTACCACCGCCACGCTCACCAAGCTTGGCGCGGGGACGCTCTCGATTGCCGGCGCTTACGCCTCGAACCTCCCGTTCACCATTGCCGAGGGCATCGTCGACGTGGCCACCAACGGCTCCATCGATGTCACCGAGCTCAACCCGGAACTCAAGGCCTATTGGACGCTCGCGAGCGGTGCCACCCTGCGCTTGGGCAACAACGCGCGCGTGAACCTCAACAACGGCAGCCTCTTGGTCTCCTCGGGCGCGACGCTCGACTTGGCGGAGTTTGGGCGCGACGTGGTCGGCAAGGTGGAGCTCCAGGATGGTGCGCTCATCCGCATTGGCGGGAACGGCACCTTGGGGAACACCGTCTTCAAGAGCACGGTCACCGCCAGCGGCACCATCTGGGTGAACCTCGATGCGCTCGACCCGGCCACCTTCGGCACCTCGGGCACCTCCAAGTCCTACCCGTTGCTCACCTTCGAGGATGGCGGCCAGGTCCAAGGCACGGGCATCTTCCGCCTCGGCGGCACCAAGCAAGTCGAGTGGGCCAAGGCCGGCTGGACTCTGCGCACCACCTCCACGGCGGTCATCCTCGAGGCCTTCGGCGGTAATAACGGCGTCTACACCTGGGCCGGCACCGACGATGCCCACGCGTGGGCCGACCCGATGTGGGTCCTCGTCTCGCAGGATTCCAACAAGCAGCGCGGCGCCTGGCCCACCACCGAGCAGGTCCTCAAGCCCTACGCCGCCTTCCTCGACAAGGTGACCGTGGCGAATGCCGAAGGCGCCACGATGGACGAGGAGATCTCCGAGGCTGCGCGCACCGTCAACTGGACCTTGCCCGCGCACACCCTCGCCGGTCTGCGTTGCGCCAACGATGTGGCCGACTACACCCTCACGGCCGAGAGTGCCTCCGCCAAGACCCTCTCGGTGGCCGGCGAGTTCCTCAAGACCGGTGAGAAGGCCCTCATCCTCCAGCGCCCGCTCGAGCTGGGGGCCGATGGCGCGCTCAAGCTCCTTGGTGGCGTCACCCGCTTGGAAGGCGCGCTCTCCTCGGCCTCGGGCGACTTCAAGAAGCCGCTCACCTTGGCCGGCAACGCCGAGCTCGCCTTCCGCTACACCAGTGGCAACGCCTACCTCGGCGGCCTCTTCACCGGCGATGGCACCGGCACGATCCGCTTCAACAGCCCCGGCCGCCTCACCCTCGCCACTGAGCTCGAAGGCCTCAAGGCCCTTGCCGTCGATCGCGGCACCGTGGCCCTCACCGCCGCCGACCAGGCCGTCCTCGCGCCGACGGTCACGCTGGCTGAAGGTGCCACCCTCGCCTACAACCCGACCACCCTCGCCCAGGGCGGTGCGGTCAAGCTCCTCATCAACCCCGAGGCCACGGCCCCCACCGGCATCCTCTCCTGGGGTGCCGGAGCCAGCAACGAGACCTCCAAGGCTCCGCGCCTGACCCGCGCCGATAGCGCCACGGCGGATGTGCCCTCGGCCAATGTGGCCGAACTGCGCTACGCGCCGAGCTCGGGCCACCTCATCCTCGATCCTGGCCACGCCGTGCTCCCGGCCGCCGCCAAGCTCACGATGAACAACAACGCCTCCGCTGCCACCGCCTTCTGGATGGGCGCGAGCACCGCCGCAGGGTCCACGCTCGACTACGCTGGCCTCACCGGTAGCGGCCTAATCAGCGTTGAGCCGGTCATCGACCCGGCGGCCGACAGCGCCTGGCGCACCACCCGCACCCTCACCTTGGCCCTCGACCCGACCGCTAGCGACGAAGCGCGCACCTTCCGCGGCACCTTCGCCGGTGCCCTCACCGCCGATAGCGATCGCATCGATGCCGCCCTCACCGTCCGGAACGCGGCGGCCACCGGCTCGGTCCGCTTCGTCCTCGCCGGCACTTCCGAGAGCGCCTACCTGGGTCCGCTGACGGTGGGCGAGCGCACCCTGGTGGAAGTGACCGGCAGTTGGTTCGGCCCCGTGACGGTGAACGCCAACGGCGGCGAACTCGGTGGCTCGGGCACCATGGCCTCGGGCAATCACGCGGTCACCATCCCCGACGGCGCGCTCATCACCGCCTCGGCCATCGGAGCGCGTGCCCACGCCAACGGCTCCATCACCACCGAGCTGATGCCCTATACGCTCACCGTGGGCGGAACCCTCTCGATGGAGCCCGGCTCCAAGCTGCGCGTCGTCATCCGCAACGATGCCCAGGGCGTCGCCGAGGTCTCCTGCGTCCAGGCCGAGCGTCTGCGCCTGCCCACCATCGTCGCCGATCCCAACAACGAGGTTAAGCTCCAGGTCATCATCGACGACGAGGCCGATGCCATCGCCTCCAATACCAAGATCCTCGGCTGGAACGCCATCGATGGCGCCGGCAAGATCAACGGCACCATCCTCGATACCGACGGCAATGAGCGCAGCGACTACGTCCTCCGCCAGAAGTCCGACGGCCTCTACCTCTATCGCTCGGCCACCCGCTTCTGGATGATCCTGCGGTAACGAGCCATTCGCCGCTCGCCCTTAGCGGTTCGCGCGGCACGCTCCACACAGGCCATCGCGCCCCTCGGCGCGATGGCTTTTTTGTGCCCGGCCGAGGGGCCTCCCCCTATCTCCCGCCAAGGCCCCTTTTCACCCCCCGGCAATGCCCCGCTTTTAGCCGCCCCCTTTTCGCCCCAGCGCCTACCTCAAATCGACCTAGGGCCTACCTCGCCTCGACCTAGGGCCTAGGTCACCTCGAGGTAGGCCCTACCTTTTTTGGGGGTATCGGCGGGCTCTTTAGGGGCTAGGGGCTGGAGGTGTGGGCCGGAGGGGGCCATTGGAGGGGCCGGGGGTTTAAGGCCGGGCGGGCGCTAGGCGCCCTGCGCGGCGCAAGCGCCGCGCCACAGAACCGTGGCCGCTTTGGTGCCACCGGCGGCTCCAAGGTGCTACCGAAGGGTCCTGGCCTTACTTTTGGCCGCGCATGCTTGGCACCCCCGGCGGCTCCAGTGGCCGCGCCTGGCCTCCACCCCGCTAGGCACTTCACCCCCTGGCTTCACTTTTGGCCGCGCACGCTTGGCCCCTCCGGCGGCTCCAGTGGCCGCGCCTGGCCTCCACCCCGCTAGGCACTTCACCCCCTGGCTTCACTTTTGGCCGCGCATGCTTGGCACCCCCGGCGGCTCCAGTGGCCGCGCCAGGCTTCCACCCCGCCGGGCGTGGGAGGTGCTTACCGAAAGGCCAGTTGTCCTCCTACTTTCGGCGGTGTTGGCATAGCGCCTTTGGCCTTCTGTGGTGCGGCGCTTGCGCCGCGCAGCGAGCGTCAGCGAGCGCCTGGCTCCAAGCCCCAGCCCCTCACGGCGGCGTGCCCGCCCCTCACGCGAGCGAAGCGAGCTTATGCTATAATGCGCGCGCTTTCGTGCAGGGAGGGCGTTGGCCCTACCGGTGGTATAGCCCACGACGCGCGCCGGGTGGTGCGCTTGACGCGGTGGAAGTCCGCGGCCGACGGTGAAGTCCGGATGGAAGTGCGAAAGGCCGCCCTCGGCAGCGAGGGATGAGGACGATGAGCGATGGCTGAGGAGATTGTCTTCGACAGCATTGAGGCGTGTCTGGCGGAATTGAAGGCCGGGCGCTTTGTGGTGATTACTGACGACGCGAACCGGGAGAATGAGGGCGACTTGGTCCTCCCGGCCGAGTGCGTGACGGCCGAGGCCGTGAACTTTTGCATTCGCGAGGCGCGCGGGCTGCTGTGCGCGCCGTGCGCGGGGGAGTTGTTGGACCGGCTGGGGATTGCGCTCGCCCCGAGCGTGAACCGGGGGGATGCCTTTGCCACGGCCTTTACGCTGAGCATTGATGGTGCCGCGCATTTGGGGGTGACCACGGGGATTTCCGCCGAGGACCGCGCCAAGGCTGTGCGCTTGCTCGTGGACGCGCAGAGCACGGCGGCGGACTGGGTCTCGCCGGGCCATACCTTCCCGCTGCGCGCGCGGGAGGGGGGCGTGTTGGTGCGCGCGGGCCATACGGAGGCGACGGTGGATTTGGCGCGCCTGGCGGGCTTCAAGCCGGCGGGGATTTGCTGCGAGATTACCAAGGCCGATGGCACGATGGCGCGGTTGCCGGACCTGGTGCCCTTCGCCCGCAAGCACGGGCTCAAGCTCTGTTCGGTGGAGCAGCTGATCGCCTACCGCAAGGCGCACGAGCAGCTGGTCGAGCGGGTGGAGAGCGTGGATTTGCCGACGGCCTTTGGCCACTTCCGCCTGACGATGTTCCGCAGCGCGCTCGATGGCCTCGAGCATCTGGCCCTGACGATGGGCGACCTGACCGGCACCGAGGGCCCCGCGCCCCTGGTGCGCGTCCACAGCGAGTGTTTGACTGGGGATGTTTTTGGGAGCGCGCGCTGCGACTGCGGGTGGCAGCTGCACGCGGCGATGCAGCAGATTGCCGACGAGGGGCGCGGGTGTTTGCTCTACATGCGCCAGGAGGGGCGGGGGATTGGCCTGGCCAATAAGCTCCACGCCTATAAGCTCCAGGAGCAGGGGTGCGACACGGTGGAGGCGAATGTCCGCCTGGGCTTTGCCCCGGACTTGCGCGACTACGGCATCGGGGCGCAGATTTTGAGCGCGCTCGGGCTGCGGCGGCTGCGCCTGCTCACCAACAACCCGCAGAAGGTCGTTGGCCTGGCCGGCCACGGGCTGGAGATCGTCGAGCGCGTGCCGATTGTGGCCCACGCCGGCCCCTTCAACGCGCACTACCTGGAAACCAAGAAGACCAAGATGGGTCACCTGCTCTAAGCAGGGCCACGGATTTAGCAGAAAGGACGAAGAGCAATGAAAGAGTATTCGGGCAACCTCTCGGCGCAGGGTCTGCGCCTGGCAGTGGTGGTCAGCCGCTTCAATTCGGTCTTCACCGAGCAGCTGTTGCAGGGGGCGCTGGACGCCGCCCGCCGGCACGGGCTGGATGTGGAGAAGGACCTGGCCGTGGTGCGCGTGCCCGGCGCCAATGAAATCCCCCTGGCCGTCAAGGCGCTCCTCGCGCGGCCGATCTTTGCCGGGCGGCCGGACGCGGTGGTGGCCTTGGGCGCGGTGATTGATGGTGCCACCGACCACGCGATGCTGATTAACACCTCCGTGGCCCGCGCCCTGGCGCAGTTGGGGCTCGAGAGCGGCATCCCGGTGCTCAATGGCATCGTCTGCGCCCACTCGTTGGACCAGGCCCTCGAGCGCTCGGGCTCCAAGGCCGGCAACAAGGGCTACGACACCACCTGCGCCGCCATCGAGATGGCCAACCTGCTCGGCAAGAGCCTGCCCCAGGAGGAGAAGTGAGATGAAGCCGCCGACAAACCGCCGCCACAAAGCCCGCGAGTGGGCCTTGCAGATGATTGTGCAGGCCGACTTGAACCCCTTCGCCAAGCCCGAGATGATCCTTGAGCACTTCTGGGAGCAGCAGTGGAGTTGCCGCCAGGAGGCCGCCGGCAAGGAGGATGACGACCTCGACGAGATGGAGCGCGCCCTCCAGCCGGGCGAGCGCCTGGCCTCCACCGGCGTGCGCGAGTTCACCGAGCAGCTCGTCCGCGGCACCCTGGGGAAGCTCGACCAGATCGACGCGCTGCTGACTCCCTTCTGCGAGCACTGGAGCTTTGACCGCCTGGGCGTGATTGAGCGCTGCGTGCTGCGCCTGGCCGTCTATGAGATCCGCGAGCTGAAGACCCCCGCCCCGGTGGTCATCAACGAGGCCATCGAGTTGGCCAAGTACTTCTCCAACGAAGAGGCCGGCGCCTTCGTCAACGGCGTGCTGGATCGCTTCGCGCGCGGCTAATCAAGCAGGAGGCGCAGCAATGGCAAAGATGGCAGTCGACCTGGGCGGGATCGCGATGAAGAATCCCGTCACCGTGGCCTCGGGAACCTTTGGATATGGGCAGGAATATGCCGGACTCTTCGACATCTCGCGTCTGGGCGCGGTGACGGTCAAGGGCATCCGCGCGTGCCCCTGGCCGGGGAACCCCCTGCCGCGCCACACCGAGGTGCCCGGCGGGATGATGAACGCCATCGGCCTGCAAGGGCCGGGTGTGGAGGCCTTCATCGCCGAGGATATGCCCTTCCTCGTCGAGCGCCAGGTGCCCACCATCGTCAATATCTGGGGGACCAGCGTCGAGGAATACGCCCAGGTGGCCGCGCGGCTGACCGGCGTGCCGGGCGTGGTCGGCCTGGAGCTCAACGTCTCCTGCCCCAACGTTAAGGAGGGCGGGGCGAGCTTCGGCACGCGGGTCGAGACCTTTACCGAGGTGGTCAAGGCCGTGCGCGCGGCCACCACGCTCCCCATCCTCCCCAAGCTCGCGCCCAATGTGCCCGACGTGCGCCCCTTCGTCCGCGCCGCTCAGGAGGCCGGGGCCAACGCCATCTCCCTCATTAACACCCTGCCGGCGATGGCCGTGGACCTGGAGACGCGCCGCCCGGTGCTCGCCAACCGCGTCGGCGGCCTCTCGGGCGCGGGCATCCACCCCATCGCCCTCAAGCACGTGTGGGAGGCCGCGCAGGTGGCCGAGGTGCCCCTCCTGGCGATGGGCGGCATCTTCACGGCCAAGGACGCGCTCGACTTCATCCTGGTGGGTGCCACCGCCGTCGCCGTTGGCACCG
The DNA here is from genome assembly GCA_051891975.1 of Candidatus Spyradenecus sp. Lineage (GTDB taxonomy): Bacteria > Verrucomicrobiota > Kiritimatiellia > RFP12 > DVOR01 > Spyradenecus. The sequence goes on from JBJFFT010000051.1 coordinate 24,601, forward strand.
CCACCTTCATCGACCCCCTCGCCCCCCTCCACGTCCTGGAAGGCATGGAAGCCTGGCTCGACGCCCACGGCATTGCCGACATCAACGACTTCCGGGGAACGCTGAAGCTGTGAACACGATAGACGATGGACGATAGACGGGAAAGCTGGCGCCTGAGGTGGAAAGCCCGGCCCAATCACCTAAGCCGATCTGTCGCGGAACGCGCGCTAACAGCTAGCCGCTAACAGCTAACCGCTTATGGCTGACCTCATCCCCAACTTCTTCGGCAACGGGCCGCAGGCCGAGCGCTATGTCTTCCGGGCGCTGGAGCTGAACCTGCCCGAGGGATGGAGCGTCTGGTGGTCGCTGGTCTACTCGGACCTGGGGGAGGGGTTGCCGGCGGGCGAGGGCGAGGTGGACTTCCTCTGCTTCCACCCGCAGCACGGGCTGTTGGTACTGGAGGTGAAGGGCGGCGAGGTGCTCTGCAATAGCCTCGGTTGGTTCCAGAATGGCCGCAGGATGCGCGCCTCCCCCGCCGAGCAGGCCACGCGCAACGCCCACGCTCTCCTGCGCATCCTCTGTCGCGAGCTCGATGCCCCCTTCCCGTTGCCCCTCTGCCACGCCGTCTGGCTCCCCTTCTCCCTGCGCCCGGCGCACGAGCCGATCGACCTCCAGGGCATCACCCTCTATGCCGAGGACCTGCCGCACCCCGAGCCGGCCTTCCTCCGCCTCTTCTCCTCGCCCCGCGCCACCATCTCCCAGCCCCTTGCCCCGCTCTCCCTCGAGGCCGGCGAAGCGCTGCGCGTGCGCCTGCGCACCCTCTTCGCCCCGCGTGTGGCCTACCGCCCGGGCTGGAGTCAGCGCCGGCTCCTGAGCGACGCGAGCCTCGCCCGCCTGACGCAGGACCAAGCGGTCGCTTTCGACGCCTTCTCCCAATTCCCCCGCCTGCGCGTCTGCGGCTGCGCCGGCTCGGGTAAGACCCTCCTGGCCCTGCGCCGCGCCGCCCAGCTCGCCGCCGAGGGCAAGCACGTCCTCCTCCTCTGCTTCAACCTGCTGCTGGCCGAGCACCTGCGTGCCGTCACCGCCCCCGAGCCGCGCATCCGCGCCGTGGCCATCTACGACCTGCTCTGCGAGCTCCTCGGCCGCCAGGACGATGGCTCGCGCAACTTCTGGCACACCCTGGCGCGCGACGCCGTGCCCGTGGCCCGCGCCTTCGCCGAGCGCTCGCCCTACGACTGCGTCATCGTCGACGAGGGGCAGGACTTCTCCCCGGATGTCTGGCAGGCGGTCACCGCCCTGGTGCCCGAGCGTAGCGGCTTCATCGTCTTCTACGACCCGGCGCAGAACATCTTCCAGCGCAATCTCTCCGCTATCCCCGCCTTCCCCTGGCCCGAGGCGAAGCTCACCACCAACTGCCGCAACACCCGCACCGTCTTCGACCTCCTCAAGCCCTACGCCGGCGAGGCCACGCGCATCCTCCCCAGCGCCCCGCCCGGCGAACCCTGCGAGCACTACCATTTCCCCACCCGCGCCAAGCTCCGCAAACACCTCGCCGAGCTCCTGCGCCAGCTCACTGAGGCCCAAGCCATCCCGGTGCGCGACATCCTCCTCCTCGGCGCCCACGTCCTCCCCAAGATGGACCTCGACCCCCTCCTCGCCGCCTTCCCCGGTCTGCGCTACTTCACCTACCGCAAGTTCAAGGGCCTCGAGGCGCCCATCCTTATCCTCCTCGATGTCACCGACAGCGACCCCGCCTGGAACGGCCCAGCCCTCTACACCGCCATCTCCCGCGCCGTGCATAAGGTGATCTTTCTGCGCCTTGCGTGAGCGCTACGCGCCACGGGCGCAGCCGTTAGCGGCTAGCTGTTAGCGGTTAGCTCGCTAACGCGACGGGCAAACTCGGGCAAGGGATGTGTGAGGGGCCGCCACCAGCCTATCCGTCGCGGAACGCGCGCTAACAGCTAGCCGCTAGCAGCTAACCGCTATTGGGCGAGCTTTACTCGCTCGCGAGTAGAGCGCGCCCAATGTACGGCTCCACCTGCCAGAGGTCGCAGAGGGCGCGGTATTCGGCTTCGGCTTCGCCTAGACCGGGGCGCAGGCCGCGCTCGGCGCGGATGAGGATGTTGCGCCCGGTGGCCTCCTGGGAGACGAACTCCATCACGCGGGTGCGGTAGCCGCAGATGCGCAGGACCTGGGCGCGGAAGGTGTCGGTCAAGAGGTCGGCCAGTCGCTCGCGGAGGATGCCGTGGCGCAGGAGGGCGCGCATGGCCCCGCCGCCGTTATCGAGGGCGTGGTGGAGCTCGTGCTGGCAGCAGGGGACGCAGAGGATGCTGGTGGCCTTGGCGCGGACGGCGGCGATGAGCGCATCGTCGGTGGCGGTGTCGCAGGCGTTCAGGCTCATCACCAGTCCGGGGGCCTCGGGGAAGTCGGCCTCGGCAATGGCGCAGGCGCGGAAGTCGACCTCCTGGGCCAGCCCGAGGGTGGCGGCCATCTGCTTGGCCGAGGCGATGACACCGGGGTTGCGGTCGATGCCGATGGTCTCGACGCACGGCCAGCCCTTGCCCTGGGTGAGGTAGGCGTGGAGGGCGAGGGTGAGATAGGCCTTGCCGCAGCCGCAGTCGACGATGGTGTAGCGCGCGGGCGGCTCGGTGGGCAGGAGGGGCTCGACGGCGCGCAGCAGGGCGTTGACCTGGTCGTACTTCCCGCGCATCGAGGGCTTGAGGGCGCCGCGTTCGTCGGCCAGGCCCAGCACGCGCAGGAGCGCAGCGGAGTCGAAGCTGGTGAGTGGCTGCTTCTTGACGCGGTCGTGGCTCGCCTCGGGCTCGGGGGCACCGGCGGCCTCCTCCGGCTCGGCCTTGGCTTTGCCGCGGGCGACGAGGGCGCGCTCCTTCTTGGTGACGCGGATGTGGAGGTCGCCCTCGCGGGAGATGAGGTGGAGGTCGCGCTTACCGCTCTGCGCGAGGATCTCCTCAAGCCCCTTGCGGGCGGCGGCCTCGGTGAGGTTGCGGACCTGGGTGCGGCCGTCGTCGACCATCTCGGCCTGGAGGAAGGTCTCGCCCTTCAAGCGCACCGGGCGCAGAGAGATGCGGAAGGGCTTACCCTCGCGCACCAGCGACTGGGTCAGGCGGATAAAGCCCGGAGCGAAGACGCGCGTGCGCAGCTCCTCGCAGAGCTCGGGCGGCAGGGTGGAAGGCTTCATTGCTGGACTCCTTCGGCGAGGCGGTCGTGGAGCGCGCGGATGTTGGCGTGGTGCCAGGCATCGAGGGTGACGGTGCCGGCGGCGAAACGGGCCTTGGCGATGCCGCGCTTGGCCCACTCGCGGTCATCGAGTTCGCGCAGGTCGGCCAAGGCGAAGCGGCGCTCGCGCCCGGCTACGCGCTGCACCAGGGTTTCGCCCTCCAGCCGCAGGGTCGTGGCCCAACGCAGCGCCAGCAGCGCCAGCAAGCCGGCCGCGGCCAGGAGGCCAATCGCCGCCGAGATGAACTGCGTGCGGATGTCGTCGGCGCTATGGACTGGCTGGGCGAGGAGGGCGGCGGCGGCCTGGGGATCGTCGGCCTTCGGGTCGTCGGCGCGGACCCAGGAGGTGAAGCCGTCGACGAACTTGCCGGGGGCCTTGACGCCGCGCGCCTGGAAGGCATCGATGAGCGGCACGGTGCCGGTCTTGGCGGTGTTGACCCAGTCGCGCGGGGTTTTGGGCTGCTGGGCGAGTTCGGCGGCGACGGGGGCGACGGCGGCGTTCTCGGCGGGGTAGCCGCGCGCGCCATCATAGAGGAACCAGCCGCTGAGGCCAATAAAGAGCACGGCCACGCCGAGCAGCCGCAGGGCGTATTCGCGGTTGAGCGTGGTGGAGAGGGGAGTGGAGTTTGGGGTCATCGTCTGTTCTCTGTCATCTGTCATCTGTCATCTGTTCTCTCGCGTCATCCGCGCAGCGGGTGACGCGCGCCTCTTCATCCCGGTTCAGCACCTCGACGAAGGGCTTCTTGCCGCGGACGAAGAGGCCGTGGACGGCGTCGGGGCCCTCGCGGCGGATGACCTCGAGGATGAGGTCGATCATCGGCCGGGTGATGCGCAAGCCGGGGATAAAGACGGGGATGCCGGGCGGGTAGGGGACCAGCAGCTGCGAGCAGATGCGCCCTTCGCACGCCTCCAGCGGCAGCAGCTCGCCATCGCAGAGGGCCGCATCGCGCGGGAGGACGACCGGCTGGCCGGCGATGGCCTGGCGCAGGTGCTGCGCCTGCGCAGGGAGTTCCTCGGGGAGGCCGATAGCGCTTTGCATCTGGCGAATGCAGCGGAAGAGGTACTCGAAGTGCTCGCGCACGGTTCCGACGGTCACGAGGAAGAGGATGGTGACGGGCGAGGCCTTCTCCCACTGGATGTGGCTCTGGTGGAGGAGCTTGCGGAAGGCCTCGCAGTCGCGCGCGGTCCGGAAGCAGAGCACCATCTTGAGCGGGTCGTGGAAGTAGCCCTCGCGCTTCCAGGCCGGGTCGTCGCCGGCGATAGCGCGGACCCCGGCGAAGCACTCGTGGATGGGGCGGCGGACGAGGTCCGAGACGCGCTTTTGGAAGGCGGCCACCCAGTGCAGGCGCTGCTCGATGAGGGCGAGGCCCTCGAGGCGCATCTGGATGCCGGCCATATCGAGCGTGGCGAGGGTGGGGTAGTGCGGGGAGGTGGAGTGCCAGTAGCGCAGGACCTCGTGAAGGTCGTGCGAGAACTTTTCGTAGGAGCCGTGGCCGTGGAGGTGGAAGCGGCGGCGCAGCCAGCGGAAGGGCTTGCTGGTGTCGGCCTCCAGCAGCGCCTTGAAGCGGTTGGAGACGTGGATCATCGAGGCTTGCGAGAAGGCCGAGAGGGCCTTGTGGGTGGACTGCACGGCGAAGTGCGCCCCGCCGACCTCCGAGACGGCGTTGAAGCGCACCTGGCGGCCGTCCTCGAGGGTGCGCGTGTAGTAGGGGTGGAAGGTGAGGTAGGGCGCCCAGGCCTCGTCGGCATAGAAGAGCAGCCCGGCCTCCTCGCACAGGCGGCCAATCTCCCAGACCGGGTAGAGGATGCCCTCGTAGGTGCAGGTGGTGATGACGAGCATCTTGGGCCGCTGCGCCTCGGGCAAGGCGGCCGCCGCGGCCAACTCGGCGCGCAGGTCTTCCAGCGCAATCGGCCCCCAGACGCCGAGGCGCTCGTTGTAGCGCGCCGGCAGGTAGTGCGGCACCGCCCCGGCCATCACCACCGCGTGGTGGACGGACTTGTGGCAGTTGCGGTCGAGCAACACTGCCTCGCCCGGGCGCAGGAGCGTCATCAGCATTGCCTTATTGGAGGTGCTGGTGCCGTTGGTGACGTAGCAGCTCTGGGCGGTGCCGAAGATCTCCGAAGTGAGCCGCTGCGATTCGGAGAGCGGGGTGTGGCCCTCGGGGTCGGAGAGGTCGCCCAGCGACTCCACCGAGACCGAGAGGTCCGAGCGGAAGATCATCGAGGAGAAGGCGTCGTGAAAGCCGTGGAGGAAGGGCGAGCGCTCGAAGGCGTTGCCGTTGTTGTGGCCGGGGGTGTGCCAACTCGTCCCCGCGCGCCGGCGCACATACTGCCGCAGCGCGTCCCAGAAGCGCGGCAGCCAAAAGGAGGCGAACAGGTGGTCCAGCCGCTCGCGATTTTGCTTGGGGTTGCAGAGCACCGCGAAGGGCTTCTGGGCCCAGCGGCGCGAAGGCAGGTGTAGCTTGGCGTGCCCGGGCCGCGTCACGAGCACCTTGGGGATGGCCGGAAAGTAGGTGAGGAACCACTTCGGCAACGGCAAGCCATCGAGCTGATAGTCAAAGACCGGCCGCCCGCCCAGCTCGTCATCCAACAGAAAGAGACAGCACCCCGCCCCTTCGGCCGAGAGGAAGTGGCGCTCATCGGGCGCGTGGAAGAGCGCGGCATCCAACTCCGCAGGCGTGCGCACCGCAATCAGCCGCAACTCCGGGTAATCGAGCGGATCCTCGAAGGTAAAGTGCTCCCGGCAGAAGGCCTGGAAGGCATCCGAGAGCCCATACTCCAACTCCTGCAGCAACTCGCTCGTCGCCTCAGGCGCGTCTGTTAAATAGAAGATGGTTTGGGAGTCCATAGGAGTGTGACAGATGACAGAGCGCGTGCCGCGACGGGCAAGCTGCCGGGGTCTGTCATCTCTCCTCCGTCATCTGTCATCTGCGAGCCTAGCGAGCAAGAAAAATGGAGGCTTGGGCCCAATGGGCAACCAAACCTCCATCCACGGACGCTTGCAGCGTCTTACTCCGCAACAATCGCTTCCATCGGGCAGGCGCCGGCGCAGGTCCCGCAGCTGACGCACTTCTCGGGGTCGATCGTGTAGGTGGGGTCACCAGCGGAAATCGCCTCCACCGGGCATTCCCCGGCGCAGGTCCCGCAAGCAACACACTTCTCAGTGATTTTGTAAGCCATGGCTTCTCTCTCCATTGATGCCCAAGGCGGATTTGCCCCAAGCAATGCCTATACTATAACACGCGGAGGCACTCGCGCGCAAGCACCCCGCGTGCGGCCGCATGCGGGGCGCTTGCGCGCGTGAGGTGCGCCTCCGGCGCGTGAGGGTGGCCAGGCCGCTACGCGGCGGCTAGCCGTGAGGTGCCGCTGCGCCGCCGAGAGGAGCGCCTTCGGCGTGAGGGTAAGCGTGGTGCAGTGGCCTGCTTCGCCAGGCCCACCCTCCCGGGCGCCCACCAGTGCCCCCAGCCCCTAGCCCCTAACCAGGCCGCGCGATACCCTAAAAAAGGTAGGGCCTACCTCGAGGCGACCTAGGGCCTAGGTCGAGGTGAGGTAGGCCCTAGGTCGATTTGAGGTAGGCGCTGGGGAAGTTATCGACAGGGGCTGTCGATAAGTGGCCGGCGAGGCGGCCTGGCGGAGCAGGCCGCTGCAAAACGCTTACCAACCTGGCCGCCGGGACGGCGGCCTGCGGTGCTAGCCGTTAGCTGTTAGCGGTTAGCTGTTAGCCGGGGGCTTGGGGGCGGAAGGTTTTGCAGTGGCCTGTTCCGCCAGGCCACCGGGGGCTTGGGGGCCCAAAAGCCGAAGTGCCCGCAGGGCGCTCCGGCCGGGGTGGAGCGCCCTGCGCTCCCGAGGTGCAGGGCGAGGAGCCCTGCCGAGGGCTGTGGGGGCGAGCAGCCCCCACAGCAGCGTGCACACCTGCGTGCGCGCGCGTGTTATGGTAGAATGGCGGCTATGAAGAGAGCGTTATCGTTGTTTATTGCGTGCGTGCTGTTGGCTTTTCCGCTGTGGGCGGGGGAGATGGCGGGGGCGGAGAGTGCGGCGTTGACGCATCGGATGATGATGCTGGCGATCCAGTTGGGGGTGATTGTCTTTGCGGCGCGGATGGGAAACTTGCTCTTTACGGCGTTGCGGCTGCCGAGTGTGTTGGGGGAGCTGTGCGCGGGGATGGCGATTGGGCCGTTTGCGTTGGGGCGGCTGTGGGAGGGGTGGGTCTTCCAGGCGGCGGGGACGCCGGTGGGGGTGACACCGGAGTTGTACGGTCTGTGCACGGTGGCATCGATTGTGCTGCTCTTTTTGGTGGGGGCGGAGACGGATTTGCGGATGTTTATGCGCTACTCGGCGGTGGGGAGCCTGGTGGGGATTGGCGGGGTGGCGGCGTCGTATTTCACGGGCGCGGGGGTGGGCGTATGGGTGATGGGGCTCTCGTGGAGCGACCCGACGGCGATTTTGATGGGGGTGATGAGCACGGCGACATCGGTCTCGATTACGGCACGGATTTTGTCGGAGCGGCGGAAGTTGGACTCGCAGGAGGGGGTGACGATTCTCGCCGGGGCGGTGATTGACGATGTGTTGGGGATTATCCTCCTCGCTATCGGGATGGGGATGATTGCGGCGGGGGACGCGGGCGGCGGCATCTCGTGGCGGCAGATTGGGGGGATTGCGGCGCGGAGCTTTGGCTTCTGGCTGGGGGGGACGTTGGTGGCGGTGCTCTCGTCGCGCAAGGTGGCGCGGCTGCTGAAGCGTTGCGGGAGCCACGGGGAGGTGGCGGTGCTGACCTTGGGGTTGGCGCTGGTGGTGGGGGGCTGCTTTGAGCAGGCGCATTTGGCGATGATTATCGGCGCGTATGTGACCGGGCTCGCCTTCTCGCGCACGGAGATGGGGCTGATGATCCAGGAGAAGCTCCACGGGGTCTATCAGTTCCTGGTGCCGGTCTTCTTTGTGGTGATGGGGATGATGGTGGACGTGCGGGAGTTCTGCGCGCCGGGGGTGCTCACTGCCGGGCTGATCTACACGGCGGTGGCGGTGGCGGCAAAGGTGCTCGGGTGCGGGTTGCCGACGCTCTGCTTTGGGTTTACGCCGATGGGGGCGCTGCGAGTGGGCCTGGGGATGGTGCCGCGCGGCGAGGTGGCGCTGATTATTGCCGGGATTGCCGCCGCGCACGGCCACACCGAGGTGTTGGGGGTGGCGGTGTTGATGACGCTCCTGACCACGCTGGCCGCCCCGCCGCTCTTGGTTGCGGCCTTCAAGGCCAAGGCGCGCGGCCATCGCAAGGCCGCCGAGAGCGCGCCCGCGCCCTCGGCCGTCTTCCGCTTCCCGAACCACGCGGTGCTGAACTCGGTGATGGCGAAGATTGCCCAGAACCTGACGCGCGAGGGTTTCTTTGTCCACCAAATCGACCCGGCGCAGGGGCTCTATCAGGCGCGGCGGGCGGATGTGATTTTGACCATCCTGGCGCAGGGCGAGGAGATTGCTATCTCGGTTTCGGAGGCGGCGTTGCCCTTTGTGCGCAATGTGGTGGCCGAGTCGCTGGCCGAGTATGAGTCGGTCCTCGAAGCGCTGCGCAAGCCGGTGACCGAGCGCGCGCAGTTGGGCGTGGCGGACGATGCGGAGGCCGCGCGTAAACTCGGGGCTGCGGCCCAACGGCGGGCCGTCTTGGCGCGGTATGTGCGCGAGGAGACGATTTGCCCGAAGCTGCCGGGCACAACGCGCGACGAGGTCATTCGCAACCTGATGGCGCGGCTGCACGAAACGGGCGCTGTGGTCGATGTGGAGCAGGCCACCGAGGCGGTCTTGGCGCGCGAACGGGTGATGGCCACCGGCGTGGGCTACGGTGTCGCTTGCCCGCACGCGCGGACGGCGATGGTGCGCAGTCTGGTCTGCGCCATTGGGGTGACCGAGGTGCCGGTGGACTTCTCCGAGGAGCCCGAGGGCCGCGCCTGCCGGATTGTCATCCTCACCTTGACCCCCGACGAGGCGAACAGCCCCTATATGACCTTTATTACCGCTGTGCTCACCGCGTTGCGCTCGGCCGCCAAGCGCGAGGCTATCCTCGCCGCCCCCGACGCGCGCGCCATCCGAAAGGCCCTCCTCCAGCTATGAGCAAGCGTCTTCCCCTGGTTCTGGCGGCGCTTGGCGCGGCAGCGGTGGCGGTGGCCGCGCGGCCCAAGGCCTTCTACGAGCTGATTATCAGCAGCGAGCCCTTCGGGCCGATGGCCGCCGAGGTCCAGGCCGAGGCCGACGTGTCGGTGGCGCTCGATCCGAAGAAGGTGCAAGAGGAGTCCAACAAGATCAACCTCTGCGCGATGACCGAGACACCCGATGGGCGCACCGCCGTGGGGCTCATCGATAATGGTGTCAGCCCGCCCGCGTACATTACCCTCTTTGATGGCGAGACCGCCAACGGCTTGGAGCTCGTCCTCTCCGACCTCGATGGCGAGTTCGCCACCTTCCGGCGCGATGGTGTCACCTTCACCCTCGGGCTCGGGTTGGGGCTGATGGAGACGATCACCCCCGAAGTCCTCGCCCAGCAACGGGTCAAGGCCGAGGAAGAGGCCGCCGAGGCCGCCGCAAAGGCCGAGGCCGAGGCCGAGCGCGAGCGCAAAAAGCCCAACTCCCTGGCCGAGCAGCTCATTGCTATGCAGATGAGTCTGCCGCCAGATGTCGAGGCTCCGCCCTTGCCCATCCCAATTGGTGAGGACATCGACTTCACTCAGGAGTTCGAGCCGGGCAAGGAACGCGGCGAGCCGCAGACCGAGAACGAGGCGCTCGTCCAGGCCGGCGTGGCCGAACTCAAGGAGGCCGTCGCCTCCGGCGAGTCGGCCCAGGATTACCTGCGCCGGCTCGTCGAGCACCGGTCGGCCGAGGTGCAGCGGCAGAAGCGCGAGCAGGCCGCCGCACGCGAGGCGATTGAGGCGACCTTGCGCTCGGGGCAGCTCTCCGAGCACGAGGCGGCCGCCGTCAAGCGGCAGGCAAACTTGGAGCTGATGAAGAAGGGCGTGGTGCCGCTTGAGCCGGTCGAGAATATCACCGCCGCCGAGCAGGCCGAGATCGATGCCGCGCTCGAGGCGCTGTAGGGCGCGGAGGCGGAGGATGAGGCAGGTGCTGGCCGGGTTGGCGAAGTGGCGGCGCACAGGGCTGCTGCTGGTGGGCGTTTGCGTGGCGATTATCGTGCCTTTTGTGCTCTGGCAGGAGCCGATCGAGGCCTTCTTTCAGGACTTCGGTGCGCTCGAGGGGCAGGCCAAGTGGCTCTCGGCCGCAATCCTCTTTGGCGCGCTGGCGCTGGACATCTTTCTGCCGGTGCCGAGCAGTCTGGTGAGCACCCTCTTCGGGATGCTGCTGGGCGTGGGCTGGGGGTGGCTCGGCTCCTTCCTGGCGATGAACGTCAGCGCGGCGATTGGCTACTGGCTCGGCGCGCGCGGCTCGACCCTCGCCCGCCGCGCCCTGGGCGAAGCCGAGAGTGCGCTCCTCACCGACTTCTTCGCCCGCCGCGGGCCAATGGCCCTCGTGGCCCTGCGCGCCGTGCCGGTCCTGGCCGAAGCCTCGTGCCTCTTCGCCGGAATGGCCCGCGCGCCCCTGGGCAAGAGCGCCCTGGCCCTTACCCTCGGCAACGCCGCCGTCTCGCTGATGTACGCCCTCGTCGGTGCCTGGGGGCGCGAAGTCGATGCGATGCTCCCGGCCTTCGCCGCCTCCCTCCTCCTCTCAGGCCTCCTGCTTCTCGGTGCTCGCTGCGCTCGCGTGAGGTAGCGGCTCCACCGCGAAGCGGACCTCTCGGCGGCGCTGCCGCCCCCTTCACGCGCGGCTCTGCCGCGCACCTCTCGTAGTGCAAGGCGCTACACCTCTCGCGAGCGTAGCGAGCAACTGTTCACCACTCACCGTTCTCTGTTCACCGTCACCACCTGAAAGAAAGTGCTTGCGCGGCTGCTACCAAAGTGGTAGTATACGCGCCAATCACTTCCCCCGTCGTAGCGTTTTCACGGTGAAGGCGCGTTCCGGGCGGGGAAAGGTCCCCGGTTTGATAGAGGAGGGCAGGCACATGAAGACGAATAAGAACTACCGTTTTGAGACGTTGCAGCTGCATGTTGGGCAGGAGGAGGCGGACCCGGCGACCGGGGCGCGCGCCGTGCCGATCTATCAGACCACTTCCTACGTCTTTCGCAACTCCCAGCACGCGGCCGACCGCTTTGGTCTGCGCGATGCGGGGAACATCTATGGCCGCCTGACGAACCCCACGCAGGATGTCTTTGAGCGCCGGATTGCGGCCCTCGAGGGCGGATCGGCGGCGCTGGCGGTGGCCTCGGGCGCGGCGGCGATTACCTACGCCATCCGCAACGTGGTCCGCACCGGCGAGCATGTGGTGGCCGCGCGCAACATCTATGGCGGCACCTTCAACCTCCTCTCGCACACCCTTGAGGAACTCGGCATCACCACCACCTTCGTGGACCCGACCGACCTGGCGGGCTTCAAGGCCGCCATCCAGCCGAACACCCGCGCGGTCTTCTGTGAGACCCTCGGCAACCCGAACTCGGACGTCACCGACCTGGAGGGCATCGCCGCCATCGCCCACGCCCAGGGCCTCCCGCTCATTGTCGACAACACCTTCGCCACGCCCTTCCTGGTGCGCCCCTTCGAGCACGGTGCCGACGTGGTGGTCCACTCGGCCACGAAGTTCATCGGCGGCCACGGCACCACCTTGGGCGGCGTCATCGTCGAGAAGGGCGACTTCAACTGGGCCAACGGCAAGTTCCCCGGCCTCTCCGAGCCCTGCCCGAGCTACCACGGCGCGCGCTTCGTCGAGGCCGCCCCCGGCGCCGCCTTCGTCACGCGCATCCGCGCCATCCTCTTGCGCGATGAGGGTGCCACCCTCTCGCCCTTCAACGCCTTCCTGCTCCTCCAGGGCCTCGAGACCCTCTCGCTGCGCGTCGAGCGCCACGTCTCCAACGCCCTCAAGGTGGTGGAGTTCCTCTCCCGCCACCCGCAGGTTGAGCGCGTGAACCACCCCGCGTTGAGCGCCGACCCCGTCCAGCAGGCCCTCTACAAGCGCTACTTCCCGCAGGGCGGCGGCACCATCTTCACCTTCGAGATTAAGGGCGGCGCTGCGGAGGCCTGCGCCTTCATCGACCGCCTGGAGATCTTCTCGCTGCTGGCCAACGTGGCCGACGTCAAGAGCCTGGTCATTCACCCGGCCTCGACCACCCACTCCCAGCTCTCCCCCGAGGAGCTCCTCGCCGCCGGCATCAAGCCCAACACCATCCGCCTCTCCATCGGCACCGAAAACGTCAACGACCTCATCGAAGACCTCGCTGCCGCCTTTTCGGCGTAAGGCTGAGTCGACAGTGCGCTCATGTGACGGGCGAGGTTTAAGCGTCCCCGTTCTTCCCCTTCTACATCGTAAACTCCCAACTGCGCGGCCGCAAGGCCGCGCTTCTTTGTTCGCGGGGAGTCGACAGTGCGCTAACGCGACAGGCAAACGCCAGGGAGAGGCGGGTGAATGTCTTCTCTCCCCGGTTTGTCCGTCGCGGCTTGCCGCGTCCTGTCGACTGTTGACTGATGACTGTCGACTTTTACAAGCGCAGCGTGGCAAAGAGGTCCGAGGCGATGAGCGATTCTTGGCCGTGGGCGAAGGCGGCGGCATCGCCGGCGAGGGCGTGGTGGTAGACGCCCAGGCAGGCGGCATCTTCGGTGCCCAGGCCTCGGGCGAGGAGGCCGGCGATGAGGCCGGTCAGGAGGTCGCCGGTGCCGGCGGTGGCCATTCCGGGGTTGCCGCCCATACACATCCGCACGCGCCCTCCGGGCTCGGCCACGAGGGTGTTGTGGCCTTTGAGGACGGTGATGGCGTGGTAGTTGGCGGCGATGGCGCGCGCGGCGGCCGGGCGGTCGCTCTGGACCTCGGCGGGGGTGCAGCCGAGGAGGCGGGCGGCCTCGCCGGGGTGCGGGGTGAGGATGAGGCGGAGGGTGGAGCCGTCGGGGGCCCAACCATTTTGGCGGAGCTCGGCGAGGGCGGTCAGCGCGTCGGCGTCGACGACGGTGCGGGGGGCGGCGGGGGCGCTCACGAGGGCCTTGAGAAGGTCGAAGGCGAGGGCGTCGAAGCGGCCCATCCCCGGGCCGATGGCGATGGCATCGTAGTCCGAGAGGTCG
>JBJFFT010000052.1:0-2301 GCA_051891975.1 Candidatus Spyradenecus sp.
GGCTGCACCCGCGCTACGGTCTCACGCTCACCGCCGCCACCGCCGTGGGCATACTGCGCATCGACAAGGCGGCGTGCCGCACGCTCACGGAACTCTATCCCGCCTTCCGCCTCAACATGCTCAACCGCCTCTGCACCCTCGCGCAGGACCGCCGCGCCCTTCTCTGGCAGCCGCGCGGCGAGCGCCTCGACCTCCGCTTCGCCTCCTTCCTCGCCGCCCGCTGCCTCCGTCCCGCCGGGCGCAAGGAACTGCAAATCCGCATGACGGCCCTCGGCGATGCCCTCGGCGCCACGCGCCTCAACGTGTCGCGCATGCTTGCCGCCCTCGAAACCCAGGGCCTCCTGCACAGCGGCCGCGCCCGCATAGATATCCCCAAGCTCGAACTACTACCAAGAATATAATTGCCCGGGATTTCCCCGGGCTCCCCGGATATTCCGGATTATCCGGATATTCCGGAGCTTCCGGAAACCCGGCCAACCCCAAAGCCTATGCTAACAGAAAAAATCCAGCGCGAAGCCGCCCGCCGCTTCGTTGCCGACTGGACCGGCCGCGGCTATGAGCGCGGCGAGAGCCAGCAGTTTTGGCTGCAACTGCTCACGCAGGTCTTCGGCGTGGACGACCCCGCCAATTTCATTCGCTTCGAGGAGCGCGTGAAGCTCAGCAACCAGAGCTTCATCGACGCCCACATCCCCGCCACCCGCGTCCTCATCGAACAGAAGAGCCTCGGCAAGGACCTCCGCCAAGGCATTCCCCAGAGCGACGGCTCGGTGCTCACGCCCTACAAGCAGGCCAAGCGCTACGCCGACAACATGCCTTTCAGCATGCGCCCGCGGTGGATCGTGGTGAGCAACTTTGCCTCCTTCCTTGTCTACGACCTCGAGCAGCCCGGGCAGGAGCCGGAGGAGATTTTGCTCGAAAACCTCGAGCGCGAGTACTTCCGCCTCAGTTTCCTCGTCAATCCCGGCGAGGCGCACCTGCACAAGGAGGAAGAGGTGTCGGTGAAGGCGGGCGAAATCATCGGCCGCATCTACGACGCGCTGCTTGTGCAGTATGGCGCCGACGACCCCGCCACGCTCCGCGCCCTCAACATGCTCTGCGTGCGCCTCGTGTTTTGCCTCTATGCCGAAGATGCCGGCCACTTTGGCCGCGACCAGTTCCACGACTACCTGGCTGCCTACGACGGCGACGACCTCCGCACGCATCTCCTTGAACTCTTCCGCACGCTCAACACGCCCGAGCATTTGCGCAGCCGCTATCTCGCGCCCCAGCTTGCCGCCTTCCCCTACACCAACGGCGGCCTCTTCGCCGAGGAGGTGGACATTCCGCCTTTCACGCCCGAACTCAAGACGATGCTCCTCAAGCAGGCCAGCCTCGACTTCGACTGGAGCCGCATCTCGCCCACCATCTTCGGCGCGGTCTTCGAGAGCACGCTCAATCCCCTCACGCGCCGCGCCGGCGGCATGCACTACACCAGTGTGCAGAATATCCACCGCCTCATCGACCCGCTCTTCCTCGACGCCCTCACCGACGAACTCGACGCGATCCTCGCCCGCCCGCAGGGCGACCGCCGTGCCCGCGCCCTCGCCGACTTTCAGGACAAACTCGCCTCGCTGCGCTTTCTCGACCCCGCCTGTGGCTCGGGCAACTTCCTTACGGAAACTTACCTCTCCCTGCGTCGTCTCGAAAACCGCGCCCTCGAAGCCCTCTTTGCCGGGCGGCGCATGATGGGCGAACTCTATAATCCGATTAAGGTGAGCATCAATCAGTTCTACGGCATTGAGATAAACGATTTCGCCGCCGTGGTTGCCACCACCGCCCTTTGGATTAGCGAGGCGCAGATGCTGGCAGAGACGGAGCGCATCGTGCAGCAGGACATCAGTTTCCTGCCGCTCCGCACCTATAATAATATATGTGAGGGCAACGCCCTGCAAACCGACTGGACTTCCCTTTGCCCCAAGGAGGAACTGACTTATATCATCGGCAACCCGCCCTTTGTGGGCTATACGCTGCAAAGCGCGGGGCAGAAAGAAGACATGCTCCAAATCTTGACCGACGAGAAAGGCAAACCTTACAAGATGGCAGGCAAGGTGGACTACGTGGCGGCATGGTTTTTCAAGGCGGCGCAACTGATGCAAGGCACGTCTATCCGCACCGCCTTTGTCGCCACCAACTCTATCACGCAAGGCGAGCAGGTGGCAGCAGTGTGGCAGCCCGTCATGGAGCGTTTCGGGGCGCACATCGACTTTGCCTATCCCTCTTTCCGCTGGGACAACGAGGCGAGCGACAATGCCCACGTGCATT
>JBJFFT010000053.1:0-8920 GCA_051891975.1 Candidatus Spyradenecus sp.
GGCGCGTCGGCCGGGGTGGAGCGCACCGCGCTCCCGAGGGGGCGGGGGCGAGAAGTCCGCAGGAGCTATGTCAACAGTCCCCCGCGCGGGGGGTGGGGCAAGGCCCCACGCTCACTGCCGAACGTGGCGGACGCGGCGCACGTAGAGCGCGAGCGCGAGGAGGGCGAGGAGGAGGAGGAAGGCGGGGGCGTCTTGGGGGGTGGGCTCGTCGAGGATAGTGAAGGCGCTATCGACCTCGCGGTGGGCGCGGTCGGCGGCGGCGAGACCACGCTCCTGGGCATCGGTCTCCACGACAATCAGGGCCTCGCTGGGGGTGAGGATGTGGGCGCGGTTGGCGAGCTCGCGAATGGCCTCGCGATGGGGGAGGGCGGGGGAGTGCTCGAGGGCCTCGGCGAGCTGCCAGGCCTGCGCGCCGAGCTGCCAGGGGTCGTCGGGCGGGAGCTTGGGGAGCTGGCGGTGGGGCGGCTCGGGGGGCAGGGCGTTTCGGACCTTCTCCCACCCTCTGCCCACAAAGTGCACCTCCCCCACGCGCCAACCGCGGGCGTAGAGGTTGCCGCGCGCAAAGCGAATTGCGCGCTCGGCATCCACCTGATTCACCGATGATGACATCCAGGCCGGCGGCGTCTCGCTCACGCGGATCTCTTGTCCGGCCCGCAGGTAGAGCGCCGGCCCCGACACCTCGGCGAAGTCTCCGGCAGTGCCTGGTGCGATAAGGAAGACCGTCGCCGCCGGCTGGTCGACCCACACCGGCTCGGGGGCTCCCTCGGGACGCGGCAGTTCGGGCGCGGCCGCGCCGATGGTAATCGGCCGTTCGCACCAATAGGGTTCGGGCATCAGCAGGTCGATCTCCACCTCGCGCGCTTCGGTGAGGGGGGCGACGGCGAGGCGTCCGCGCGTGGCGGAGTCCAGCACCAGCAGGGCGGGGTCGAGCCGCCGCCTACTCTCAGCCGAGCGCAGGCTCTCGTAGACCCACGTGGCCACCCGGCGGTCGCGGCGCGTGGCCTCCTTCCAGTCGCCGCCATTGGGCAGTTTGAGGCGCAGGCCGGTCACCCAGACCCCCTCGGCGAGGGTGACGGGCGCGGCGAAGTCGGGCGCGGCGGCGTCCCAACTATACTTCGGCGGCTGCGGCGTAATCGTGAGCGCAATGGTTAGCCGGCGCCCATCGGTCGGCCCCTTGAAGGCGGCTTGGATGCCCTGGTCGGTGGTCGGCGGAGACCAACGCCCCGAGTCGGCGGCATCGCGCGCCATCTGCGATTGGAAGAGATCGGCGAAGTCGAAGATTCGGATTTTGGGGGCGTTCAGGCGGGCGCGGATGGCCTCGAGGGTCTCCCGCCGCGGACGCATTCCCCCGAAGATCCGCTTTTTGCGCCAAGCCGAGAGAAGCGGCAGGGAGAAGCCTTCCGTCAGGTCCAGCGTGGTTCTGCCGGCGCGCGCGACCACCTCCGGCGGCAGGGGCACGGTGTCGGCGGCGGCGGTGTAGTCGGGCTTGGCGAGGGCCTCGATGAGGGCGTGGACCTCGGCGCGGTCGCGCTCGGTCTGCACGAGGAAGGCGAGCGGCAGGAGGAGGGCGGAGAGCGTGGCCAGGAGGAAGGGGGTGCACGGGCGGTGGAAGTCGGCCTGGCGGGCGCAACGCGTTAGGGCAGCGAGGTGGAGGAGCAGGAAGCAGAGCGGGGCCAGGAGCAGCAGCCCGCCGCCAAAGACGATGCACCCGGGCAGCACCAAGGGCAGATGGGGCAGGAAGACGGTAAAGAAGTAGAGTGAAAAGGGCAGCAGCGCGCCCCCGAAGAGGAACCAGCCGCGCGCTCGGGTGCCCTCTCCGGCCGGGAGGAGGATGAAGAGCGAGGCCGCCGCCCACAGCGCGTAGATGCTCGGCGATTGGAAGCTCGCCGGGAAAGGAATGGTGCGGTTGAGCCAGAGCCCGAGCAACGCGAGCAGGCAGCCGCCCGCGCGCAGGGCCCACGCCACGCCCTGCCGCCGGAAGAACCCCAACTTGAGGAAGCGATCGACCAGGCCAAAGAGGAAGAAGAGCCACCCAATGAGGATTAGCGAGAGGACGAACCAGAGCGAGAGGAAGAGGAGGACCCCGTTGTGGCTCGAGGTCGCCGCGACGAAGCAGAGCAGCACGCAGAAGCCGCAAGTGATGAAGGAGAGGACCACTCGCGCGAAGAAGGGAGCCAGGTGGTCGCGCTGAAACCGGGGTTGACAGAAGAGCCACGCCAGCGACCCTACGATGCTCGGGGCCAGGCACCAGAGCACCGTCATCGCGTCCAGAAAGTCGAAGGCGAAGGCCGGCAAGGCGTCCAGCGTCGTTTGGCCAGAGAGCTCCCACCCCCAGCCCCAGAGCGTCGCCGCCCCTAGGGCCAGCGTCCAGCCGAAGAAGGGCCGCTCCGGCCGCCTACGGCGGAGGAGGGACCAGCCGCCCAGGCCAATCAGCCCGGCCACGCTCAGGAGCAGACCGCCGAAACGGGCACGCGCCGCCCAGCCGAGCGCCGTCCACCCCAACCACAACGCCTTGAGCAGGATGGCACCCGCGCCCAGCGGGGTCAGGACATAGAGGAGCAGCCGCGTCAGCGGGTGGGCAATCAGTCGCCGCAAGAGCGCGGGCTCAGTCGGCACTTCGGGGGAGGTTGGGTTCATCGGTTGTCTCCTTTTGTTCGGTCAGGATCCAGGCGGCTAGCAGCGCGCCAAAAAACCAGGTCAGCCCCGCGATCTCGTGGACCAACCGCTCATACGCAAAGCCCGCCGGCAGGTGGAGCGCCAGGGTCGTGGTCGTGATAATGCGCAGCGTATTGACCGCCATCGCCGTCGGCCAGACTGCCCACAGCCACCGTCCCCGCCGCACCCCCACAATCGCCGTCAAGAGCGCCACAAACCCCTCCGCCGCACACGCGCGCGTCATCGCAAAGGCGTGCTCGCCCACGCAGAACCCCAGGTCCGCCCCCGGCACAACCCCGTGCCACAACGCCGCCCCCCACGCCGGCACCACGCACAGCGCGCGCACCACCCAGTCCTCCGGCAAGAGCCACAGCCCTCCCCGAAGCACCAACGCCACGCCAATCACGCACAAGTTCCACTTCACATCCATATACTACCACACGCGCGCGCGGAATACTACCACCCCCGCGCGAAGCGGATGGCGCCCGGGGGCGGCCACCCCCGCACCCCGGGCGTGGGGACTGCTCGCCCCCACACCCCCCGGGAGCGCGGTGCGCTCCACCCCGGCGTAGGCGCCCGTTGGGCACCTACGCAATAAACTGTATTAGGCATAAACTCGCCCGCTCACTCGTTCTGAGAGGGCTTCGCATTTGGGCCAGGAGAGGGGGTAGGGCAGGGGTGTCCGTTTTGACGGGCCGCGTCCCCGCGGCCCAGGGAAGACGCTCGGCTGCCACTTGGGCCATCCACACCTTGAAGGGTTCGGCTTTAGGCGAGGGAATCGACTGGATGACGCGGAAGAGCTCCTCGGCCGTCGCCACATCGGTCAGGCGCTTCTTCCCATCGGCGGCGGTCATCTTCAACCGGTTACAATTTGTAACGGTTTGATTCCCCTCCGCTTTCAGGCGGTTCTTGAGCACCTTCCAGTAGGTTGCTGGATTTTGGCTTCCCGTAAGCACGGCGACCACATCGACGATGGAGAAATACCACTCCTCCTGTTCGTCGTCCCAAGCCGAACGGATCTTGCGTTCGCCAAAGATTTTAATGATTTCTTGTATCGACATTATAGCTACTCCTCTCTGAGACACGGGGCCCAGGTTCTCTACAAGGTGATTTGTCAAGGCTCCTTGGGGCTCCTTCAGAAACAGCGCTATTCTATCATATTTTCCCTCGCACTGCACTCGCGGGCCCTAGGTATCGGCACTTTTGCCAGGGCAAGGGTGGACTTGATTTTGGCGCGAAGGGCGGCGTGGGGTGGCGCGTGATCTGGCGGAGATTACCCCCACTCCCGTTCGGGCCCGCGGATACCCTCAAAAAGGTAGGGCCTACCTCGAGGCGAGGTAGGCCCTAGGTCGAGGTGAGGTAGGCCCTAGGTCGAGGTGAGGTAGGGCCTAGGTCGAGGTGAGGTAGGGCCTATCGCGCGCGTACGCGCGTGCGTGGGCGCGCGATTTATTATGGTAGGAAGCGTGTCTTCGGGTCGGGTGGCTTGGCGGGGGTCTCCCGGGGCACGACAGCCTCCCGCACAGGAACCTTACCTTGCCAACCGCGAACCGCTAGCCACTCACCGCTGGCCGCTGCAGTATGCAGGTTGCCTTTTTGCGCGGAATGCGCTAACATACATTATGTGTTGAGAAATGTTGGTTCAAGTAGGCGTGTGCCTTGAGGTTGAGTTATGGCGAAGCAAGAGGCAAAACTGAAGGTCGCGATGGTCGGCGGCGGGAATGAGTCCTTTATGGGGCACATTCACCGGGCGGCTATTGAAGCGAGCGGGTGTGTGGAGTTGGTGGGCGGAGCGTTTGGGTCGACGCGGCAGCGGTCGTTCGAGACAGGGAAGCGGTTGGGCGTGGATCCGCACCGGGTCTATGGGGTCTATCGCGATATGTTCCGGCGGGAAGCGAAGGTGGAGGGGCCCGATCGGCTGGACTTCATCACGGTGGTTGCGCCGAATAACATGCACTATCCGGTGACGATGGCGGCCTTTGATGCGGGTTTCCCGGTCTTTTCCGAGAAGCCGATGAGTTGCAATATGGACGAGGCGCAGAATCTGAAGCGGCGGACGTTGATGAGCCCTGAGATTTACGCGACGGCCTACGTCTTCCCCTTCTATCCGGCGTTGCAGGAGCTGCGCGCGTGCGTGGCGGCCGGGGAGATTGGCAATGTGCGGCGCGTCGATACGCGCTTCTACCACGGTTGGATGGGGGTGCGGCTGGAGACGGCGGGGAACCGTTCGGCGCTGTGGCGGGTGGACCCGCGGCGGTGCGGGGCGGCGGGGGCAATTTACGATTTGGCCGGCTCGTGCGCGTTAGTGGCGGAGTGGGCGAGCGGGGTGGAGCTGGCGGCGTTGTGCGCGGCGGGCCATCCGGCCGTGGCCGGGCGCTTGCTCGATGACGACGCCACGGTGCTGCTGCGCTTTGAGAATGGCGCGATGGGGATGGTGGCGGTAAGCCAGATTGCGCTGGGCGAGGCGAACGGCCTGGAGCTGGCGATCTTTGGCGACAAGGGGAGCGTCTACTGGCAGCAGGGGTCGGGGAACCGCTGGCGCTTCATCTCGGCCGCGGGCGAGACCATTGAGCACACGGTCAAAGGCGCGCCGGTGCCGACGCAGAGCCCCACGCGCTTTGGCGAACCCTACGGCGAGGACGCGGCCTATATCGCTGCGTTGGCGGCGGCCTATCGGGACTTTGCCGAGCGGATTATGGCCGAGCGCGCCGGGAAGGCACCGCAGAGCCGGTGCGTGGATGTGGATGCCGCGCTGCGGGTGGCCACCTTTAACGACCTGGCCGCGCGGAGCCTGACGCCGCTCTCGGATGACGCGGTGGTCAAGTGGGTGCCCTTCCGGGTGCCGAAGGTGGAATTGCTGAGCTAGGAGCGGCGATGGATTCCGAGGCGATTGCGGCGTTGCTCGATGGCGAGTTGCAGCTGGGGGCCTGGCGGGATGCGTCGGACAACGGTCTGCAGGTGGCCGGCGAGGGGCCCGTGACGAAGGTGGCGACGGCGGTCGATGCCTCGCTGGAGACCTTTGAGGCCGCCGTGGCCGCCGGCGCGCAGATGCTCTTGGTGCACCACGGGCTCTCGTGGAATGGGAGCCTGGCGCGCGTGACCGGGCTCAACCGCAAGGCGTTGGCCTACCTCCTCTCGCACAATCTCGCGCTCTATGCCGCCCACTTGCCGCTGGACGCGCACCCGCGCCTGGGGAACAACGCGCAGTTGGCGCGGGCCTTGGGGTTGACGGAGTTGCGGCCTTTTATGGCCTATCACGGGCAGAAGATTGGCTTTGCCGGGCGCTTGCCCCAGGCGATGGCGCGCCAGGCCTTCGAGGCGGCCGTGCGGGGGGCGGTCAAGCCCCGGCAGGTGGTGCGCTTTGATTACGGCCCCGAGGAGATCCGCACCGTGGGGATTTGCTCTGGGGGCGCGCCCGAGGGGGTGGAGGAGGCCGCGCGCGAGGGGCTGGATGTCTACCTCTGCGGCGAAGCGAACCTGGTGGCCTACAACCTGGCCAAGCAGTGGGGCGCGAATGCACTCTTTGCCGGACACTACGCCACCGAGCGCTTCGGCGTGCGCGCCCTGGGCGCGTGGTTGGCCGACCGCACGGGCCTCGCGGTTGAGTTCCTGGACTTTGATTTGCCGTGGTGAGGATGACGCCGGCGTTGCGCCCGAGGTAAGGAATGGAGGCGAGGGAAGCGAATGAAGCAAGCCGACAGCGCCCAGCCGACAGCGGACAGCCGCTTACGCGACGGGCAGGCAGAGGAGCTAACAGAGATGTTCCCACGGCTCAGACGGGTTAGGCACATCGAGCGCCAGCGCTGTCCGCTGTCTGCTGTCCGCTGTCCGCTGCGAGCGTAGCGAGCATAGAGGATAAACTATGGATAGCGCGACGCTCTTCTTTGCGGATTTGAGTATTGTGATTGCGGTGGCGGCGGCGGTGGGGCTGATCTTCTCGCGCTTCCGGCTGCCGCTGACGGTGGGGTACATTCTGGCCGGGGTGGTGGCTGGCCCCCACGCTGGGCCGACCCTCATCCAGAACGAGCAGAACATCCGTATGCTCTCGGACCTGGGTGTGATGTTCCTGATGTTCTCCATTGGCTTGGGCTTCTCCTTCCGCAAGGTGCGGCAGATGGGCGCGGGGGTCGTCTTCCCGGCGATTTGGGATGTGTGTTTTATGGTGCTGGGCGGCTTCTGCCTAGGTAAGGCCTTGGGGTGGGGGAACCTGGAGGGCTTTCTGCTGGGGCTGATTTTGTGCGACAGCTCCACCTCCATCGCCGCCAAGACCCTCGAGAGCCTCGGCTGGCTGGGCAAGCGCTTTTCGGACAGCACCTTCGCCATCGCGCTCATCGAGGACATCTTGGCCATCCTGCTCATCGCCGTTTTGGGGGGCGTGGGCGGCGGCGCGGAGGGCTCGGCCTGGACCACGGCGCTGACGGTGGCGCGGCAGGTGGGCATCCTCCTGCTATTCCTGGTGGGGGCGATCGTCTTCGGTCTGCTGCTGGTGCCGCGGCTGATGAACTGGGTGGCCGAGCGCTTCGACGACGAACTCGTGCTTTTGGCGGCGCTGGGCGTCTGCTTTGCCATCTCGTGCCTGGCGCAGAATGCGTTGGGGCTCTCGCTGGTGGTGGGGGCCTTCTTGGCGGGGGCGGTGGTGGCCGAGGCGCGCTCGCGCCGGCGCATCGAGCGCATTGTCCACCCGGTCACGAACCTCTTTGCGGCCGTCTTCTTCGTCTCGGTGGGGCTGCAGCTCGACCCTCGGGCGCTCTGGGCGAACGCTGGGGTCATCCTCCTCATCACTGGCGTGATGATCCTCCTTAAGGCCGTCAACAACACCGTCGCCTGCGTGCTGGTGGGCGAGCGCCCGCGCGATGCTTTCAAGGTCGGCCTAGGTATGGGGCAGGTGGCCGAGTTCTCCTTCATCATCGCCGCCCTCGCGATGGCCCAGGGGCTCTCGCAGCGCCCGCTCTACCAGATTGCCATCGGCGTGGCCCTCCTCTGCACCGCCACCAACCCCTACCTCCTGCGCGGCTCGGACCGCCTCTACACTCTCCTCGCCCGCTGCTTCGGTCCGCGCGCCCACGAGACCTTCCACTGGTATCGCCGCTGGCTCACCGCCCTCTCCGCCCGCCGCACCGAAAGCGGCTCCACCCTCGCGGCCCACCTGCGCGGCCACGCCATCTTCCTGGGCATCGACCTCGCCTGCTGCGCCATCCTCTTCGCCGGCGTCTATGCCCTCTCGCGTCTCGCGCCGGTGGCCGCCTTCCTCTCGCGCCTCGACGGGGCCGTCCCCTGGCCCTGGTTCCCGGCCGGTCGCCTCCTCTGCTGCCTGGGCGCGCTCCTGCTCACCACGCCGATCTTCTGGGCCGCCTGGCACACTTGGGGCGAGATTGCCCGACATGTGGCCGAGGACGCCTTTGCCGGCGAGGTGCACGGCCTCACGCGCGTGCGCCGCTTCATCCGCACCATCCTGCGCGCCATCGGCTGGGCCGGGCTCCTCGTCTACGCGGCCATTCTCTGTTCGGGCTTTGTGGCCAACCTGCTGCTCCTCGCGCCGCTCGTGCTCTTCGCGCTCGCCTTCGGCACCCGCCACTCCAAGCGCCTGCGCGCCGAATACAACGCCTCGCACCACCTCCTCTCCCAGGCCTTCGACCTCAATGCCCTGCCGCCCGAGGACCCCGTCACCCTCGGCGCCATCCTCGCTGTCCACACCGAGACCTTCCTCCTCCCGCGCGACAGCGCCGCCGTCGGCAAGACCCTCGGCGAGCTCAACCTGCGCGGCACCACCGGCGCGGCCGTCATTTCCGTCACCGCCCGCGGCGGCAAGCTCAACGTCTCCCCCGGCCGCGATACCCTCCTCGCCGCCGGTGACAGCCTCGTCCTCGTCGGCTCCGACCCCGAAATCGCCCGCGCCACCGCCCTCCTCGCCCAGCGATAGTCAGCAACCACAAAGGCACGCAAAGGCACGCAGGGTTTAGCAACCACAAAGGACACAGAGTGCACAAAGGGTAAAGGCACGCAGGGGCACGCAGGAAGGCTGCGCAGGGAAGGTGTGGGGGCTGCTCGCCCCCACGCCCCTCGGGAGCACGGGGTGCTCCACCCCGGCGTAAGCGCCCTGCGGGCACTTGCGCAATAGAGGCGCGCGTGGGGAAGGGTAAGCGTTTTGCAGCGGCCTGCTCCGCCAGGCCCCACCTCAAGACCTCCCAGCCCCTCCCTCAAGATGACCTAGGGCCTACCTCGCCTCGACCTAGGCCCTACCTCGAGTCGACCTAGGGCCTACCTCGAG
>JBJFFT010000054.1:0-8912 GCA_051891975.1 Candidatus Spyradenecus sp.
TTCGTCGATATCGCCGGCGGATGTGTTGGCGATCCAGATGGTGGGGATGCGCATTTCGTCGAGGAGGGTATTGAGGGAGCCCTTCTCGGCACCGAAGGAGGTGGCGCGCTTGTCGGTGAAGAAGCGGATGGCGTTGTTGTTGAGGAGCTCGTCGGCCTCATCGACAATCATCAGCGCGGAGTCGGGGTCCTCGTTCTCGTTGCAGAGACGCACGCCGATGAGGCGGGTGGTGGGGCTGAGGGGTTCGTTGGCGGCGGCCGTACAGAGAATGTCGTAGGCTTGGCGGTTGAGGCGGTGGGCAAGGGCGCGGGCGAAGCTGGTCTTGCCGGTGCCGGGAGCGCCGTAGAGGAGGATGTTGCAGGGGGCGGTGTTGGCGGAGAGGAGGCGGCAGAGGAGTTCGCCATCCTGCTCGGCGAGGCGGCCGAAGAAGTGCCAAGGGAGGAGATCGGTCTCGGGAGCGAAGCGATAGAAGCGGCGGCCGAAGGCTTCGCCCTCGCTGGATTCGAAGAACCCGGAGAAGAAGCGGTGGTGATAGTCCCAGTTCTCGTCGAGGAGATTGAAGTGGCGCAGGCGGCCGTTGGCGGTCATTGCGGCGGCGACTTCGCCGTAGCTGCGGTCGAGGGCCATCGCGCAGAGCCAGGGCTTCTGGAAGGCGTTGACGTGGAAGGGGGGATCGAGGCAGGTCTCGTTCTCAAGGTAGCGGAAGAGGAAGATGGCGTATTCCACCTCGGAGAGATGAAAGAGGTTGCGGAGGGAGGCGAAGCGCTCGGTCAGGGGGTCGGCGTTGGCTTCGCGGTACTTTTCGTCGAGCTCGGCGAGGAGGTAGTCGGCAATCTCCAGCAAGAGGAGACGGCACTTGGCGCGGGCAGAGGGGAAGTTCCAAAGGATCTTGAAGACGCGGTTGATATCATCCTCGAGGTCGAGCTTCGCGCCCAGGTGGCCGCTTTGGAAGGAGGCAAGTTCGCGCTCGGTGTAGGCTAGGCGGATGAGGCGGAGGGCGCGGGGCTGACCGTAGTAGCGCGCGGCGACCTCGAAGAAGTCCGAGTCCGCGACGTTGCCATCGTAGTTGCGGACGAGGTTGCGCCAGAAGGTGGTGATATGGGAGAGGATAAAGTGCTGGGGAACTTCGCGGAAGGGGGCCATAGGAACTCCGGAGAGAAGAGGGAAACGAGATGGAGCGGACGGGCGGCGATTAGAAGGGGAGGTCGTCTTCTGCCAAGTTAATCTTGGTGGTGGGCTCAATCGGCGGCAAGGGATCGAGGCGGCGCTTCTTGCGCGGTTTGCCGTCGGGGTTGTCGAAGGCCTCGAGGAAGGCCTCGGCCTTGGCCCGGGAGAAGCGCCGGGCGCGCATCAGCACGCGCACTTCCAGGGCGTGTTGACGTTCATCTTCGTGGGGAGTGGATTTGAGCATAGCGACCTCGCTAAAGACTGTGAGGGTGGAAAACGGTTAAATGATAACGAAGTCCTTGCAAAGGTAAACCAACTATCGCTCTCTCTGGAGCGCGGCAAGGCACGGAAGACGGGCGAGGTGGAACGCTCACGGCATCAGCGGCGGGGCGGGAGGGGCTTGGAGGGGTCCTCGGGCCAGGGGTGCTTGGGGTAGCGGCCGCGGAGGTCCTTGCGGACAATGGCGTAGCCGTTGGCCCAGAAGGAAGCGAGGTCGGCCGTGATTTGGACGGGACGCTGGGCGGGGGAGAGAAGGTGGAAAAGGAGGGGAACCTTGCCGCCGGCCAGACGCGGGGAGGCGGTGATGCCGAAGAGGCGCTGAAGCTTGACGGCGACGAAGGGCTGGTCGGCGGAGTAGTCGATGCGCAGGCGCGTGCCGTCGGGCAAGGCATAGTGGGTGGGGGCGAGAGCGTCGACCTCGCGCATCGGGTGGCCGCACTCGGTGAGGAGGGTGCGCAAGAGCTCAACGAGCGGCATCTCGGGGAAGGGAGCCAGGCGGTCGATGAGGGCCTCGTCGGAGAGGTCGGGCCAGGAGGCTTCGGGGAGGACGCGGCGGAGGAAGGCGATGCGCGCGGCGAGCTCCTCGGCGGCGCGCGACCACGGGAGACCCTGGTGGCGCAGACGGCAGCGCTCGGCCTCCTCGCGGGCCTCGGGAGGGATGTCGCGCAAGGGGCGGCGCTTGAGGACGATGGCGCCGATGGACTCCTCCTCAGCGGCGATGAGGCGGCCGGCCGCCTTGTCCCAGGCGATGCGCGTGGCAGTGGTGCGGCGGCAGAGGTCGAGGTCGGCCGGGAAGAGGGGGAGGGCCCAACGGATGACGGCCTCGGCGTCGGCATCGCTCATCTGGACGATGAGGAGCCACTCCTCGTTGATGAGAGGGGAATCGGGGGGCAGGATAGCGCCAAAGCCGGCAGCAAGGAGGTAGCGACCAGAGGTGCGGTCGCGCCGGCGGGCGACGTGACCGGGGAAGGCCCAGATGAGATAGGGCGCGAGTTCGTCAACCGAAAGGCGGGGGGTGGGATTACCGCCGGCCCAGCGCTCGGCCAGGCGCCACACCTCGCGCGGCTTCTCACGCAGGGTACACTCCAAGACGCGGTGGAAGTTGGCCATCTGGCGCAGGTGGGCGAGCTTCTCGCCCTCGGCGCAGAGGGCGGCGAGGAGGGCCCCGCCGGCGCGGTCGATGGGCCGCAAACGGAGCATCATTGCAGCGAGGCAGGGGTGGACCGGGAAGGCGGCCATCGCGTGGCCCAGGGGGGTGAGGCGGCCGTCGGGGTCGGTGGCGCCGAGCTCGGCGAGGCTCTCCCAGGCGCGCTTCCAGGCGGAGGGGGGCGGCGGGGTGAGCCAGGGCAGGTCGTGCGCGCCCCACTCGGTGCAGAGGAGGGCCACTTGGGTGAGGTCTGCATCGAGGATTTCGGGTTGCGAGACCTTCGGGAGGGTGAGGTTCTCGCCCTCGGACCAGAGGCGATAGCAGACGCCGGGCTCAAGGCGGCCGGCGCGGCCGGCGCGCTGGGTGGCGCGGTCGAGGGGGATGCGCTGGGTGACCAGGCGGGTGAGGCCGTTGCGCGGGGCGAACTTGGGCACACGCGCCAGGCCCGTGTCGACGACCACGCGGATGCCCTCGATGGTCAGCGAACTCTCGGCGATGGAGGTGGCCAGGACGATCTTGCGCTCGCCGGGGCGCGGCGGGGCGACGGCCTCATCCTGGTCTCGGCGGTCGAGCGCGGCATAGAGAGGGGCGACGCGCACGCCCGGCGGGAGGTCGGAGGCTTCGAGGGCCTCCTGGGTGCGGCGGATTTCGCCCTCGCCCGGGAGGAAACAGAGGATAGAGCCGCGCTCTTCGGCGAGGGCCTTACGGATGGCCGCCACCGGGGAGAGGGGGCCGAGGTGGCGGAGGTCAACCGGATAGGCAACGGCGGGAATGGAGAGAAAGCGCGCGCCGGGAAGGATGTTCGCCTGGAGTGTGGCCGACATCACCAGCAGCCGCAGGTCGGGGCGCAGGCCATCGCGGACCTCGCGGGCCAGGGCGAAGGCCACGTCAAGGGCCAAAGCGCGCTCGTGGAACTCGTCGAAGAGGATGGCCCCCACCCCGGTGAGCTCGGGATCCTCGACGATGCGGCGAGCGAGGAGGCCCTCGGTGAGGAACTCGATGCGCGTCTTGGGGCCGATGCAGCGCTCAAGGCGGACCTGCCAGCCGACGGTCTGCCCGGGCGCTTCGCCGAGTTGGCTGGCGATGAATTGCGCGGCGCGGCGGGCGGCCAGCCGGCGCGGCTCAAGGACGAGGATCTTCTGCCCGGCCAACCAGGGCTCATCCAAAAGCGCCGGCGGAATGCCGGTGGTCTTGCCGGTGCCCGGCGGCGCGGTGAGAACGGTCAGTTCATTGGCCGCCAGCGCAGCCTTCAGCTCGCCTAGCGGCAAGCTGTTAGCTGTTAGCGGTTGGCTGTTAGCACGCGTTTTGACATAGCTCCTCGCGTTGCTCGGACTTCCGCGACGGGCAGGCTCCGGGAGCGCTGTCATCTGTCCTCTGTCATCCGTCATCGCGAGCGAAGCGAGCCGCCGATGCTACTTCGTCGGCAGGGAGAGGGCGGCACCCTTGAGGTCCGTCCAGAGGGTGCCCTCGCCGGCGTGGAGGAGGCGGATGGAGAGGGCGGGGTTAAGCTGCTCGACGAGGGTGAGGTCGGCCAAGGAGGCGGGGTTCTTGAAGACCTCCGCGCGGCGGCGAATGCCCAGGGCCTCTTCGTTGGAGACCAAGAAGTCGGCCTTGACCTGCGCCTCGCCGAGGAGCTGGGTGGTCTGGGCCTCAATCTTGGCGCGCTCGAGGTCGAGCTGGGCAACGGCGAGCTTGGCCTCGGCCTCGAGTTGGGCGGTGAGGCGCTTGGTGTCGGCGGCGATGGTGGCGACCTTCTTGCCGGTCTCCTGCTCAACCTCCTTGCGCAGCTGATCGACCTTGGCGATGCGGATGTTGAGCTCGGCCTGCTTGCGGGCGGTGTTCTGGCGCTCGCGGTTGGTGAGGTCCTGCTCCTTGGCCTCGCTGGCGGCCTGAATGGGGGAGAGGATCTCGGCGGGGACCTCGACGTGGCGGATAATGGCGTTGTGGACGACGATGGCGCGTTCGCCGAGGGTGCGCTTGAGCTCCTCGGTCATCTCGGTCTGGAACTTCATCCGCCCCTCGCCGTCGATGAAGTCGCGCGCCTTGTAGTAGGAGCCCTTCATTCGCGAGATGGAGAGGATCTGGGGGAGGATAATCTTGTCGACCACCGCCGGGAGGTCGCCGTAGAGCATATAGATCTTGGCGATGTGCTCGGGGAGGAGCTCGAACTCCACGGTCATATCCAGGAGGATCTGGAAGCCGTCGATGGAGGGGAACTGGACGAACTGGTTCATCCCGAAGGCGACCGAATCCGAGAGCGGCACGTCGACCGAGGGCGCGGCGGCCGAGCGCGGCAGCAGGGGCGAGGCGGCATCCAGCTCCTCCGGCAGTTCGGCGGCCACCAGTTCGCCCGTTACCGCTGCGCGATTGGCGAAGGAGGAGACCTTGCTCTTGCTGGCGAGGCGGTTGCGGGCGGCCGAGTTCTTCTCGCCGGAGGCGGCGAAGTTGCAGTTCACGTCCTCCTGGGTCATCAGGTTCTCGCTGCGGTTGACGTAGTCCTCGCGGCGCTTCTGCTGCTGCTTGAGCATCGAGCTCTGCAGTTCATCGAGGGCGCTGGAGGCGTTGGAGGCGACGTTCTTGGTCAGGACCACGGTGCCGGTGCGGCCGATGATGGAGACTTGGTTCATCCCCACCTCCACCAGGTCCACCTGATAGGCGCGCGGGTTGATGTAGTAGAGCCCGGGCTGGAGCACCTCGGCCAGGACGCCCTTCTCGCCGCGCTGGGCAAAGGCACCGGGCTTGGCCGGCACGCCGGTCTGCGAAGTGACGATGCCCACATAACCCACGGGAATGCTCATCGCGTCCATCACCTGCAAGGTGTAGCCCTCGGGGTTAAGGCGATAGGTGCCCGGGCCCAACACGCCCTTCCAGACGCCCTTGCTCGCTGCGTCGGCCGCCAGGATCTCGCCATTGGGCAGCTCGCGGCCGACCTTCGAGGTGACCACGCCCACCTTGCCCACGGGGATGGTCTGGGCGCGGACAAGCTTCCAATCGTAGTCAATCGGGTTGAGGAAGTGGCGGCCCTCGGTCAAGGGCTCGCGCAGGACGCCCTTCTGCCCAGGGTTGGCCAGGATTTCCCCGGCCGGGAGGTCGTCGCCGACCTTGGCCGTGACGATGGCCATCCAGCCGGCCGGCACCTCGATACGGCAGAAGCACCACATCCACACGCCCCACACCGCGGCCAGCACGGCCACGAGCACACACACGGCAATAAGTCCTTTCTGCTTCATTGCGCTCTCCTTTCGCCTTAGGGCTGAACCGGGGCCGCCGGCGCGCTCGCGGCGGGGATGGATTGCACGCCCAGGGGCAGACCGAAGGGCGCGTCGACTTCGGGCGTGGCGAGGATCGACTGCACGCGCGGGGCCGTCTTCTCATAGAGCTTCATCCGGACGTAGTCCGCCTCGTTGCCATAGATGCTCACCTCCTGGCGCAGGACGTCGGCAAAGGCCTTGGTGCGCGCCTCGATGACCCGGCGCTCAGCCTCGGCGGCGGTCAGCTTGGCTTCGGCGGTGCGCAGGGCGGCCTCGTAGGCCACCTTAGCCACATCGAGTTTGGTCTGGGCGGCGATGGTCTGCTCGGCCTTGCGCTGTTCAGCGGCGATGCGCGCCTGAATCTGCGCGGTCTGCTCCATCACCACAGCCGAGTTCTGCGCGGCGAGGGCCTTCTGGCGCCCGAGCTCAGCCTGCGACTCGGCCTGAACAATCTGCTGCTCAATCTTGCGCGACTCCTGGACCGCGAGCTCGCGGTCGCGCACAATCCCGGCGATGGACTGCGGGGCAAAGATGTCGCGGATGAGCACCGAGTTGAGCGAGATGCCGCGCGGGGCGCAGATTTCGCGAAGGTAGGCCTCGAGCTTGTCCTGGAAGTCCTGGCGGCTCTTGCCGACGATGAACTCGGTGGCCATCTTCTTGCTGCCTTCAATGCGCGAGAAGCCGCGGGCGCTGGGGAGGATGAGCTTCTGAAGGATATCATCCATATCGCCGACCTCCTGGGTCAGCAGGGCAACCTTGTCCTCCTCCAGATTGAACTCCAAGGTGCCCTCGGCCGTGACGATGAAGCCATCGAGGGTGAGGAAGGTAATCGCGTCGTTGCCCGAGAGCTCGAAGCGCTGGCTTTGCGTGTTGACGAGCGAGACGGCGTAGAGGAAGGGGTTGAGGCGGTGTGTGCCCTCCTTGAGGATCTTTTGCTGGACGCCCTTGGAGCCCTCGGCCACCAGGAAGCCTCGTTCCTCGAGTTGCGGCTTGCTCTCGGCAAAGACATCCGCGCCCACCAACGCCGTCACCACGCCCACATAGCCCGGGCGGATGCGGATGTCATCGTAGAGGCGCAAGTCGTAGGCATAGGGATTGATACGGTGGCGCCCGGTGCCGAGCACCTCCGGGACGATGCCCTTGCTGGTGCTGTCGCGCGCAATAATCTCCCCGGGCGGCAAGGGCGTGCCCGCCTTCCGGATGAGCACGCCGAAGCGCCCGGCGGCAATATCCGTGGCGCGAAAGTAGTGCCAATCCCAAACGAAGGGGTTGCGGAAGTAGCGGCCTTCGGGAAGGACCGCCTCCTGAACGCCCTTATACTCGGGCCCGGGCGCAAGGATGCAGTCGCTCGGCAAGTCCTTGCCCGTCTTGCGCATCAGTACGGCGAACTCGCCGGCCTCCGGCTCAATGCGCCACCCGAACCACACCCATAACCCAACGAAGAGCGCCGCCAGGACCCCGGCAATCACGCCGAGCCCCCCTAACGGCACCTTCTGCGCGCTCTGCGGAGTTGCCATTGCCGCCTTCCTTTCTGCGCCTTACTCTTTGCGCTCGATGGTGAACTTGCCGGCCGAGTTCCCGCCACCGTCGCCCGACGCGGTCACGCGCAGGGTGTAATCGGCCAGGTTCGTGCGGTACTTCGGCAGCTTGAGGGTGTAGATGTTGTCCTGCTTGCGGATGCCGGCATACCCGGCGTGGCGGTCGGCGGCGACACAGGTCTCGGCCTCGTAGAGCTCCACCTGCTCAATCTTGAGGGCGTGGCCGCCGTGGGTCCACTCGAAGGTGACCTCGAAGGTTCCGGCCTGGGTGACGTATTCGGTGACGTCGAAGCTCATCTCCACGGTGCCCTTGCGGCCCTCAAGGTTCCACGCCACGCCGGTATCAAAGCGGAAGGCCTTGGGCCAGGTGTCGTAGGCCTTCTTCAAGAGCGCCTCGGCGCGGCGCAGAGTCGGGAGCAACTCCTTCGGATTAGCCGGCGGCTGCGCGTAGCCGTGCTCGAGGAAGTCGCGGTCGATGGCATCGAGCTGCGCATCGAGGTTGCCCGCGCCGGCGAAGAAGGCCTCCCAACGGCGCAGGTAGTAGCCCTTGAAGAGGCCCGAGAGCTGACGGTTGGCGTAGTCGTTGAGCGATCCGCGCCGGCCGCTCCAGGTGGTAATCATCCGGCGATAGGCCTTGGCACCGGCCTCGCCGGCCACCGCGCGCGTGCGCGCCTCGCACCAATCCAACCGCCAACGCGGCTCGAAGGCCATCAGTTCATCCGAAAGGCGAATCGCTTCCAGGAAGGCCTCGCGGGCCTGGGCGTCATCGCGCGCCAAGGTCAAGAGCGGGCGCCCGAGGTCAGCCAGCGCCTGGCGCATCACATCAATGAGGTCATAGCGGAAGGTCTCGATCTTCGTCAGGGCCGGCGAGCGCTTGGCCACGGCGGCGAAGAGTTCTGCGGCCCGGCGCGTGGCCATCGGCGGATAGTACTGTTCGCCGCTCGACCAGGTGGAGGCCTTGCGCGCGCCCCACGAGGGTCGGGCGCAGAAGACGCTCTCGGTGCCGCCCTCCTGCTCGCGCACCGGGGCGTAGGCCGAGTCGGCCAAGAAATGCAGCGCACGAATGAGGGTGGTGTTGGCCAGACCGTAGCGGCGCAGGGCGTAGTCCGAGAGCCAGGCGTCCAGACCGTGCTCGCCGAGCTTGGCCGAGCGGGGCATAAAGAAGCGGCTGGTGAAGAGGTCGTAGAAGAGGGGATTGGTCTCCAGCCCCTCGGAGAGGAGGCCGTAGCCCGCGAAGGTGTCGGCGTTGGGCTGCTCGGTCAGGGTGCCGAGGTCGGCCAACGCCCGCAAGCCGCCGTAGATGCCGTGGTTGCCGCCGAAGTTGAGCAGCTCGCACCACAGCCAGGGGAGATCGCGGAAGCGGCGGCTGTAGTGGTGGCCCTCGGCCTGGTCGCGCACCAACGCCTCAATCATCGCGTAGCGCGTGTCGAGCCCCTGGAGCAGCGCGTCACGCGGGTTGCCGTGCCAAGCCTGAATCATCCAAATTGCGCCCGGGGAGGCCTTTTGCTGGGCGCCCTGCACAGCCCAGAT
>JBJFFT010000055.1:0-8910 GCA_051891975.1 Candidatus Spyradenecus sp.
ACCTCGCCTCGACCTAGGGCCTAGGTCACCTCGAGGTAGGCCCTACCTTTTTTAGAGGTATCGGCGGGGGCGAACGGGGGTGGGGGCAAGGGGTGTTCCGCTGAGGGCCTTGTTTTGCCTTCCATCGCAGCTACTCGGCGGTGTTCCAGTGGTTATCGACATCAAGGCCCCTGCGCGGCCGCGATAATGCTTGACAGTGCGGGAGGCTTGTTCTATACTCCAAAGCAACGTAGTCGAAGGAGTTTGCGATGCCAAACATTACGATTCTGAATGGTGACGAGATTGGTAAGAACTATAGCTGGACGGCGGATCAGATCCGCATCGGCCGCAATAGTGCCAATGACTTTGTGATTTCGAATGCGTCGGTCTCCGGCGAGCACTGCATCATCGAGCGTTGTGACGGCGGGTGGCGGGTCAAGGACCTGGATTCCACCAATGGCACGCGCGTGAATGAGGTGCGCATCACGATGACCACGGTCCATCGCAACGATGTGATTGCCTTGGGTGACATTGCTCTCTCCATTCGCGGGGACGATGTGCCCGAGGCCGATCCCGGCGTGACTGAGAACGTCGATTCCATTCCGCGTACGACGATTGTGATGCGTCCGACGACGGCCCCTTCGCGCCCGGTGGAGGGCTTTGCCAAGAAGTCCGAGAGCAAGAAGACGCTCAACCTGATTATCGGCGTGTCGATTGTGGTGATTATCGCGTTGGCGGCCGTGCTGGTCTTGAAGCTGCTGGGCATTCTGTAAGTGTATGGCGTGAAGCGTGGGTTCACGCTGATTGAGCTGCTGGTGATCCTGGCTATTCTGGGGATCGCCATTGCGGTGGTAATGCCGCAGATCGGGAACTCGGCCAGCACGCAGGTGTCGATGGCGGCGAAGGATGCCTTGCGCCTAATGCGCTATGCGCGCAATATGGCCTTGCAGACGCAGCAGCCGATGGTAGTCACCTTCTCGCCCGGGCAGATCGCCCTCTCTTCGGCCTTCGACGAAGCTTCGACCGCGCCGAGCGTGCACGAGGTGCCGGATGAGCTGGGTGCGGGTGGAACGTCCGCGAAGCGTTCGCCGGGGGTGGCGGTGGAGGCCGGCGAGATTGACGCAGTGGGGCTGACCAAGCATTACGACCTGGTGGCCTTCACCTTCTTGGGCTATGACGACTCGGTGACGCAGGGGCGTTCGGCCGAGGATGGAGCGCCGGCTGACTTTCGCCGCCGCGTGCCAGGGGAAGAGCAGGCGCAACGGGAGAGTCTCTCGCGGTCGAGCGCGCAGTTGGCCGGGGAGCCTTTCTCGGTCACCGTGCGCGCCAATGGCACCACGCGGCCCTTTTCTATCCGGATTTTGCCCCGCGAGGATGTGGAGCGCGGCGAAGAGACCGGCGATAAGGTCTCCTTCGACTTCCTCTGCGCCGGCACGATTGGCGAGCAGTGACGATGAGCCGGGGCGCTTCGCGTCATCAGCCGCGCATTCCCTTAACGGTCTATGGCGGACTGCGGTTGCAGGGGGGCAATCGCGATGCGTGGTGGCGCAAGGCGTGGATTGCGTGGCTTGAGCGGCTGCAGATGGGGGCGCGGTTGGGGCGCGGGCGGAATTATGCCCAGCGCGGGCAGGTGCAGGCGCTGGAGGTCGAGCCCGGGATGCTACGCGCGCAGGTGCAGGGGATGGAGCGCGAGCCCTACCGCGTGGAGATGCGTTGGGCGCCCTTGCCGAGCGAGCCGGTGGCGGCGGTGTTGCGCGCTTCGCCAGTCTTTGCCGCGCAATTGGCGGCGAACCGCTTGCCGGTGGCCTTCGATCAGGCGATTCGGCAACTGGGTTTCTCGCTCTTTCCCGAGGGACGCGAGGGGGTGAGCTTTCGGTGCACCTGCCGTGATTGGGCGCGCCCGTGCAAGCACCTGGCGGCGGCTTTCTGCCTTTTTGCCGATGTCATTGCCTCCGAGCCGCAGGTGCTACTGCGCTTGCGCGGGATTTCGGTGGCGGCGGCCGAAGCGGATTGCACCCCCACGCACCTGTCGGAGCGCGAACTTCTGGCCTTGCGCGCGGTGGCCGATGCGGCGGCCGTCCCCCGGCGGTTGGGGACACTCCCCTATTGGCGGGGGGAAGAGGATTTGCGCAAGACGCTGGAGGTGGCCTATCGCCGGGCGCACGAGCGGGCGTTGGCGGCCTTGGAGACTGCCGCAGCGGACCTGCGTTTCCCCGACGATGTCCCGCCGGCGTGAGAAAATCTTCTTGGCGTGCGCACGGGCCGGGGAGATATGGTATACTGCCGACCAACTTGATTGGAGAATGTGCGAATGAAGTTGCGAGCAATCCTTTTGTTGATGCTGGGTGCCGCCGTGATGGCGGGGTGTGACCGTAATCAAGTGGCCGAGCAGGAGCGGCGCGAGCGCGCGGATGCGCTCTTTGCCGAGGCGTTGGCTGCCGAGGAGCAGGGGAATATCAGCGCGGCCGAGGCGCTCTACGAGCAGCTCTTGCAGCGCGATGCTTCGCTGGCCTTGGCGCACTTGAACTTGGCGATGTTGCAGCACGACTCGCGCAAGGAGTACATCGAGGCCATCCATCACTACCGGATGTACCTGGCGCTGCAGCCGAAGTCCGAGAAGGCCCCGTTGGTCCAGGAGCGTTTGGCGGCGGCGCGTACGCTGCTGGCCGCGCAATTGGCTGCCGAGCGGATTGCCATCGAGAGCCGGGCCGTGGCGGCCGAGCGCGACGAGTTGCGCACCAAGCTCTCGGCGACCGATAAGCGCGTGACCGAGGCCAATAAGGCCCTGGATGCGCGCACCAAGGAGATGGAGGAGCTCAAGCGGCAGGTGGCGCGCTTGACCACGCTGGTCGAGACCCTCAAGAGCTCGGAAGAGGAGGCGGCCAAGGCCCACGCCGCGGAGTTGGCGGCGGCGCGCAAGGCGGCCGAAGAGGCCAAGAAGGTTGGGGAAACAGAGCCGAAGGTGGATGATGAGATTGCGGCCGTGCGGGCCGATGCGCTGCGGATGATCAACGAGGCCGATGGCGGCATCCAGTCGCAGAACGATGCCACGCGCGCGGCGATTGCCGAGCTGGAGGGTGAGGAGGCCATCGCCGCCACGCCCACCCCCGGCAAGCTCTACCTGGTGCGCCCGGGTGACACCCTCTCCAAACTCTCGCGCGAAGCCTATGGCAATGCCGCCGGCTGGACGCGTATTCGCGATGCGAACCGCTCGACCACCAACCCCGACGGGCGTCTGCGCGCGGGCGAGACGGTGATTATTCCCTAAGCGCACGCTCGGGGCGGCCGATGGGCCATCGCGTATCGTTTCGTCGGCCGGAGCAGGACGGCTTTCGCCTGGAGACGGCCGATGTGGCCGAGGGGCGCAGTTGGTGGCGGCGGCTCTTTGGCGGGGCGCGCGGCCCCAAGGCCCAGTGGGTGCGCTACGCCTCGGCCGGGAGCGCGCACGAGGCGGGGAATGACGAAGTGGAGGCCGATGTCCGCTCGTGGCGGCGGTTTGGGGTGGCGGTGACGGTGGTTGTGATTATTTGGCTTTTGGGAGCATTCGGATGAGCGTGTTGGACTTGCGAACCCCGGCGTTTGTGGTGGATGTGGAGGCCTTGCAGCGGAATGCGGCGGTGTTGGCCGAGGTGGCCGAGCGCGCCGGCGCGCGGATGCTGCTGGCCTTGAAGGCTTTCTCGATGCCCGCAGCTTTCCCGTATATGAAGGCGGCGGGGACGTGCGCGAGCAGCGTCCACGAGGCGCGGCTGGGGAAGGAGGCCTTTGGCGGGGAGCGGCACGTCTTTGCGGCCGCCTTTTCGGAGGCGGAGATGCGCGAGTTGATGGCGCTGGGGATCGACCACATCACCTTCAACTCCTTTGCGCAGTTGCGCCAGTGGCAGCGCTTGGCGCGGGAGATGCCGGGCGCGGCGCGCGTGGCCCTGGGGCTGCGCATCAACCCCGAGCACTCCGAGGGGCAGGTGCCGCTCTACGACCCGTGCGCCCCGCACTCGCGCCTGGGTATTCGCCGCGAGGCCTTTGCCGGGCAGGACCTCACCGGCATCACCGGGCTGCATTGCCACAATCTCTGCGAGCAGAATGCCGATTGCTTTGCGCGGACGCTCGAGGCCATTGAGGCGAAGTTCGGCGACCTCCTGCGCAGCGGGCAGATCACCTGGTTCAACTTCGGCGGCGGCCACCACATCACGCGCGCCGATTACGATCGCGAGCTGTTGGTGCGGACCTTGCAGGGCTTCCACGCGCGCTATCCGCACATCGCTTATTGCCTGGAGCCCGGCGAGGCGCATGTCCTCAACGCCGGCACCTTCGTCTGCACCGTCCTGGATGTGGTGGAGAATGCCGGGCCGATTGCCATCCTCGATGGGTCGGCCGCCTGCCATACGCCCGACGTGATGGAGATGCCCTACGTGCCGCGCGCCTTTATGGACGAGGCCTGGCAGGGCGAGGCCGCCCCCGGGCCCACCGCCCTGCGCGCCGGCAAGCCCGGCGAAAAGGCCCACACCGTGCGCCTGGCCGGCCCGAGTTGTCTGGCCGGGGACTTCTTTGGCGAATACAGTTTCGACCGTCTGCCGCAGCCGGGCGATCGCATCCTCTTTGAGGATATGGCCCTCTACACGATGGTCAAGACCAACACCTTCAACGGCATTCGCCTGCCGGATCTCTGCCTCTGCACCGCCCCTGGTCAAATCGAGGTGGTCCGCACCTTTGGCTACGACGACTTCCGCTCCAGACTGTAGGGCGCGGGACATGAGAGGAGGGAGCGCGATGAGAAAGTGCCTGGTATGGTTGTTGGCTGTATGTTTGGCCTGGCAAGGGTTGGCCGAGACGCCGACGGTTGAGATGATGCAGGCTCAGCTTACCTTGCCCAATCGCGTCTTCGGCGGGGGCGTAGAGGCGGGCTCGTTGCGGGGGCGCTTGGTCATCTTTTGGGACCTGGGTGGATATGTCTCGGTGCTCTCCAATATCGATGAGGATTCCAGCTCGACCGCGGGCAACAAGGAAATTGAGCTGATGCGCGAGGAGATGCGCGCACTGCGCTCGGCCGCCAAGGGCGCGCTCAAGGATGGGCGCGTGCTGCTCATCGGGTTGGTGTCCATTGTCAACGACCCGGAAAAGCGCAAGCGTAACATTCAGGCCATCCGCCGCCTACGCCCGCCGTGCACGGTCTACGCCGTGCCGAAAGTCTTTACCGCGCTCTTCAACGCGCAGGGCAAGATGGTGGTCAAGGCCACGCTCAAGGACATTGCCGAAGGCTCTATGCTCACTAATGCCCTCAAGGAGACGCCCGATTATCTGCCCGGGCGCATCCTCCTCTTCCGCACGCCCGAGCACGAGAGTATGGCCAAGAACTTCGTTGAGGGCAAGAATATCGAGAAGCCCTTGGCGAACCTGCGGCGCGAAGCCGGCGGTCAGGGCCCCAAGGCCGAAGAGGCGCGGCGAATGGTCGAGGCAGTGGAGGCGTGGGCCCAGACCCAAAGCGCCACCATCGAGAGTCAACTGCAGTCGGCCCCCTCGCAGGCGTTAGCAACGATTCTGATGTTCAACAAGACTCTGCCCTCCCGGGCGCGGCGCTATCTCGGCGCGGCGAATGGTCTGCAACGAAATCAGGGCATCAAGTTGCTCAACCAGGCCCACGCTTTCCTCGAACAGGTGGAGATGGGCCGGGTGGGGCGCAACGATATGATTAACATGGCCGAGGCCTTTACCGAGA
Source organism: Candidatus Spyradenecus sp. (assembly GCA_051891975.1). Taxonomy (GTDB): domain Bacteria; phylum Verrucomicrobiota; class Kiritimatiellia; order RFP12; family DVOR01; genus Spyradenecus. The sequence continues at coordinate 5,690 of JBJFFT010000055.1, forward strand.
AGTTGACGGACCTGAGCCAGGCCAAAGTGGCCAATCCGGCCCTTGCCACCGAAGCGCAGACCCTCATTGCCCAACTCGCCCCCCTGACTGCCGAAGCGCAGGCCCAAGTTGCGCAGAATGCCAAGGCCGCGCGCACCGAGCAACGCCGCCGGGCGGCCGAGGCCGAGAAGGCTGAACGCACCGCCAAGAAGGCCAACAACAAAGAGCGCGACGAGGCCAAGCCTACCCGCTTGACGATGCTCGATGTCATCAAGGGAGAGCATACGCCCCAGGCCGCCGCGCTCGACCTGTTGCGCGACGAACTGGGGGAATACAGCGATGCGTGCAACTATGAGATGCTGCGCGCCAAACTCGCGAAGATCGCCGAGCAGAAGTCGCCGAAGGCCGAGGGGGCGAAGGTCGCGGTTGCCTACCTCGACAATGCTCGCAAGCAAGTGGAGGAGAAGATTGCCGCCACGCTCAAAGAGCAGACCTTCATCGATGTCCAAATGCGGGCAGATGCCTGGCGGCGGGCCTTGCTCGTCAACTATCCCTCCCTGGGGGCCGCCAAGAGTGGCTGGACAATCCTGAAGGTGGAGAGCGATAGCGAACTGCGCGCCGTGGCCGAGAATATCCGCGACTTCCAGGAAGGTTCGCCTGACGCTGAAGGGATGACCACGCCTGCAGCCTACACGGTGGCCAAAGTGCAGTATAAGCAAGCGCGGTTGCGGACCATCCTGAAGTATCGCAAGAACACCAAGGGCCTCCTGCGCCAAGCCTTCAAGAACTTGGATGCACTCGGCTTCTCGGAGGAGTCCATCACCAAGCAGTTGGGCGAACTCGATACGCAGTTCAAGGAAGCCAAGCGTGAACACAAGGATACCGAAAAAGCGCAGAAAGAGCTTAGGCGTCAATACCGTGACTGATCACCCGCCGCCTTCTGCCTTGCCCGAGTTGCTTGCCCCGGTGGGGGACCGCGCCTGTTTCCACGCCGCCTTGGAGGCCGGGACCGACGCGCTCTACCTCGGCCTCGGGCGCTTCAATATGCGCCGCGCCCTCGACGGTAAGCTGGAGGCCAACCAACTCCCCGGTCTGGTCCGCGAGGCCCACGCCCGCGGCGTCAAGCTCTACCTCACCCTCAACACCATCGTCTACCAAGGCGAACTCGCGCACCTGCAAGCGACCCTCGAAGCCGCGCGCCGGGCGGGGGTCGATGCCGTGATTGCCTCGGATTGGGCCGTCATCGTGCGCGCCAAAGCCCTCGGCCTCCCGGTCCACGTCTCCACGCAGATGTCCGCCTCGAATGCCGACGCGGTCCGCTTCCTGGCTGCGCAGGGGGCCGAGCGGGTGGTCCTGGCGCGCGAGTGCACCCTGGCGGAGATCACCGCCATTGCGCGCGAGACGGGCGTCCCCCTCGAGGTCTTTGCTCACGGGGCGCAGTGCGTGGCCACGAGCGGCCGCTGCTTCCTCTCGCAGATCACCTACGGCTGCTCGGCCTCGCGCGGGCAGTGTCTGCAACCCTGCCGCCGCCGCTACCGCCTCACCGAGATTGCCGAAGGCGAGGGCCCCGTGGCCGAGTTTGAGGTCGGCGCCGGGGCCGAAGGTGGCTTCCTCCTCTCGACCAAGGACCTCTGCACCCTCCCCATTTTGCCCGACCTCGTCCGCGCCGGGGTCGCCTCCCTCAAAATCGAAGGCCGGGCGCGCAACCCCGAGTATGTCGCCAATGTCGTCCGCGCCTACCGCACGGCCCTCGATGCTATCGCCCGCGGCACCTACGATGCGGCCTGCCAGGCCGCTTGCCAGGCACTCGTCGAGCGCGTCTACCACCGCCCCTTCGCCCAAGGCCTCCTCCTCGGCCGACCCGGCGGCCCGGGCCAATTTGCCGCCACCGATGCCAACCTCGCCACCGAGTGCAAGCGCTACCTCGGCGTGGTCCGCAACTACTACGCCCGCGCCGGCGTGGTCGACATCCTCGTGCACGATGGCGAGCTCCGCCCCGGCGACCGCCTCGCCTTCCACGGCCCCAAGACCGGCGTCCTCGAATGTGTGCCGGGCGAACTCCACCAAGACGCCCTCCGCCCCATCGTCGCCCGCCGTGGCGACTGGGTCACCTTCCGCGTCCCCTCCCGCCTCCGCCCCGGCGACAAGGTTTACCGCATCCTCCCAGCGCAGTAAGCGCGCCATGCGTCAATCGCTAGATATCTGAACGAGGCCGTTGCAACTTTTGCGAGGAGCGCGCGTTATCTCCCCTTTAATGGTTATCCGTCAGGCTGTCGGCGTTGTCTTTATCGTCCCCGCGCCTCTATAAACTCAAGCCCGCGCCAGAGTCAATGAATAAGACGGAATATTGTTGCCAATAAGACGGGGTCTTATTAATTCCTCCCCGCCTTGGCAACAATAACATCGCTTCCTTGTGTCGTTTGAACTCCCTGGCTTACATCTCGCCTTCGCGTTCGTGTCCGCCTCTGGCGCGCGTCATAAATGCGGTTGACTTTTGCGCTCTACGGGGGGATACGAGTGGCACGCAGTTTGACTCGGGCGATGTCCTAGACCTTTCGCCGTCTCAGATGCATAGTTGCGTCACGCAACCATATTCGTTCACGAGAAACGAGCACCTTCTGCGACCGAACGAAGCGGCTGCGGAGACGCGCCGGGGTTATATCCCCTGGCGTGTTTCCCCGTATTGTTTTAGGTCAAGGCTGTGCTAGGCCCCTCGTGAGAACATCCGGTAGGAGACACGCCTTTCTGATTCTGATTTGGACATGCCGGGTGAGTGATCCGCGTAAAAATTAGTACGGCCCCGTACCGAATTACGAATAAGCACGGTGCACTCGAAGTTTCCTTCGTTCCGGGTGGCTTGCGGGGCAGGTCACTGCAAAACATCTAATTGTGGTCCCTGGTGCCACCCCCTGCTGGCACCCCCGTTTACCCTCGCTGATACCCCCTTTTGAGGTAGGGCCTAGGTGACCTCGAGGTAGGCCCTAGGTCGAGTCGAGGTAGGGCCTACCTCGAGTTGAGGTAGGCGCGGGCGCATTTTGGGGCTGAAGAGGGAGGATGGATAAGACAACCCCGTGCTGTGACACAATCGGTCGGCCAGAGGAGGTTACTCCTCTCGCGTGCGCGCGCGTACGCGCGTTTTTAATAAGGTTGTATGTGCGTAGCGGCAGGTTGGGAGGTTCATGCGCGGTTCGTAATGCGTCAATAGAAAAGTGCACCGAAGGAGTGGTAAGTGGTTGGGTGGA
>JBJFFT010000056.1:0-2280 GCA_051891975.1 Candidatus Spyradenecus sp.
GTGCCGTCGGCCGGGAGACGCTCGCCGGGGTGGACGCGCAGGCAGTCGCCGGGGCGGAGGGCCTCCGGGGGGACGAGCTCTTCCGCGCCGGAGGCGGTCAGCCGTCGGGCCAATGGCGGTTGAAGGGCCAAGAGGTCGCCCAGACCGCGCCGGGCGCGGGCGACGGTGCGCGCTTCGAGGAGTTCGCCCAGGGCCATAATGAAGGCAATCTCGCCGGCGGCAAAGACCTCGCCCAGCGCCAGGGAGGCCGCCATTGCCGTGGAGATGAGCAGGGCCGAGGTGATGCGCTTTTGGGCAAGCGCTTGCCAGGCACTGCGGACAATGGGGGCCCCCGAGATCAAGACGCTGACCCAGGCTGGGGAGAGCCACGGCGAGAGGGGCGTGTAAAGTAGCGCAAAGGCGGCCGCCAGGCAGAGCCCCGAGAGCAGGGTTGCGCGCGGACTTTCAAGTGCTTCCCAGAGCCGGTCGAGTGAGAGCGTGCGGGACATCGTTGACCTTTCCCTTTCGGTTGGTGTATGCTGTGTTCGCTTCTGAACGGTTTGTTCGGGAGGCAGTATAGCCAAGAGCGCCACTGCGGCACAAGAGCAAAGCGCGGCAAGTTGTTCGCTATCGAACAGAAGACGCGGTTTTGTTCGGGAGGACAGGATGATGGATCGACGCCAGGAACGAACGCGGGAGGCCCTCTTCTCGGCCCTTAACCGCCTATTGGAGAAGAAGCACTTTGCCGAGCTCTCGGTGCAGGAGCTGCTGGATGAGGCGAATATCGGCCGGAGCACCTTCTACGCCCACTTCCGGACGAAGGAGGATGTGGCGCGGCAACTTTGCGCCGAATTGCTGGGGCACATCTTTGTCCCCTCCGGGGAGCGTGCCGGGCACACGCACGGCACCTGCACCGCCTGTCTTGCGCAAGGCGTCTGCCGGGCCCACGACCATCCCGGCTTCGAGTGCGCGCTCTGCCACATCCTCTGCCATCTCAAAGACAATCACGCTCGCCTGGCCATTCTCTTCACCGAGGCCGGCGGGACGCTCTTCCTGCGCGAGTTCCGCCGCCACCTAGAGGGGCTCTTTGCGCGCGGCCTCTTGCGTGCTGCGCCGACACTCTCGCCCGCCCCGCCGCGCGACTTTTTGCTGAACACGCTGGCCGGGTCTTTCTTGGAGATGGTGCGTTGGTGGCTGCGCGGACACCTGGATTGCCCCTCGGAATCGCTTGCACACTGGTTCATCGCCATCTATGCGGCGGTCATTGCCGAGCCGGGCTCGGGGGCGCTTAGCGCAGAGTCTTGAGGAGCGCGAGTTCGGCGGCGAAGGCGGCCTCGACCAGGTCTTCGGGGCTCTCGGCTTCGCGCAGGATGGAGAGGAAGGCGGTCTCGCGGATCATCATACACAGCCGCGCCAGGACGTGAAGGTGGCGCATATTCTCGCCGCAGCAGATAAGGCAGAAGAGGTCGGTGGCTGCATCGTCTTCCGCGCCGAACCAGACCGGCTTGCGGGCGCGGGCGATGAGCATAAAGGGCTCGGCGATGAGGTAGGGATCCTGGTGGTGCGGGTGCGGCAAGGCGATGCCACCGGGGAGAGCCGTGGAGGAGAAGGTTTCGCGCGCCTCGAGTTGCTCAAAGAGGTCGGCCGGGTTGTAGAGCAACTCCAGCCCTTCGGCCATATCCACCAGGTCGTGCAAGACGCTCTTACGGGTCTTGGCGGTGAAGTCGAGCTCCACGTAGGCCGGCTTGAGCAGCTGCGGGAGGAGGAGGTCTTCGGCGAAGGTCTTGGCCTCCTGCCGGGTGGAGGCGGCGTGCTCGGGAAGCAGATCCTTCTGCTTGAGGCCCAAAATACGGCGCGACCCCCAGGCATCGAGCTCATCGGCATCGAAGACGGCCTCTTGCCCCTGGCGGCGGCAGGGTACTTCGCCATACTTGACCGCATCGCGCAAAACCTGTTCGGGAATGCGCAGGTGGGCGCAGGCTTGGGCGAAGGTCAGCTGACGGTGCATCTTACTCCCCGGCGGGCACGGGAATGACCAGGCTCTCTTCGGGCTGCTCGCGGCCCTCGACCAGAATCGCCGTCACGCCAGGCTTGCCCTGGCGGTTGCGCGGGATTTGCAAGAATGCCACATTGACCTTCGGCTCGGGCAGCGTCTGCCCCTCCTGCTGGCGAATCTCGCGCATCTTCTTATCGCCCTCGATGCTCAAGGTCCAGTTCGTTCGCTCGACGATGGGGTTGGCAATGCCGCGCCAGACGTTCAGGCCGCGAATGGAGACGAGGTTGTAGTAGACAGGATCGTAG